>NZ_JAIZBG010000001.1:3620328-3958157 GCF_022267325.1 Leptospira sanjuanensis | reverse complement strand
TAAAACAAAAATCCCTTATACAAAGAGGTTTTTACGGGTTCGAATTGAAAAAATTTTTCCAATTCGATTGAATGATACGATTTTCCACTTTGTCTTCGGCGTTCCGACGACCTATGAATGAGAATACAGTATTTTTAGAAGAACTCTTGTACTCAAATGAAAATTCCGGAATCCGAATTCTTCTCCAAAAAAAGAAGATGTTTATGTTTGGGATAATAAATTATGTCGCAAAAGAAGAAATTAGAGGATTCCCGTATTTCGACTAACGTTTGTTAGTGTGTTTTTATCCGAAAGTATATTCAAATTTTAGAATATATCTTATAGAGAAAGGCGGAAAAACAATCTGGAAAGTGCGATGGTATCGATTCCGGTGATTCTTTTGTGAAGTTCTCCCTTAAATTCGAAGATCGCTTCGATTTTTGTGAGATTATTTTCGTAACCGGTACGCGTGTATTCGTAGATCAATACACGACTTACGAGTTCTAAGAATTCCTTGTAAGAAAAATTGTCCTTCCACTCGGGATGTTCGTCCTTGTAGGAAAGAATCCACGACTCGAGTTTCAAAAGATCAAGTTGTGTTTCCAGCCGATCTTTGATTTTTTCCTGAACGAGTTCGATTACTTCGGTCGGGCATTCGGAAGAAACTAAACTTCCTCCTTGAAACGGTAGCGCGATCGATCCGATGTTCGCCTGAATTTTTTTTAAATCGTTTTGATTCAAATATTGGAATGGAACACAGATCGCTCTACTCACGATCGTCTCTTTCAATTTGTCGATGTTGTTGACGATAAAGATGAATCTGGAAAACGGAGGAGCTTCTTCCAAAGATTTGAGCAACGCGGTTTCCGCTTCGTTGCCGATCAACGATGCATCCGGAAAAACGATAAAACGAAATCGGGAAAGATGAGGGCGATAGTTTAAGCGGGACCGAATCAACCATCGAATCGTAAATTCTTCCGGATTGTCTTCGCTTCCGATCGGAATGATCTTACCGCTTTCTTCCGGAAACCGAATGTAATCCGGATGCGAGTTGTGCATGAACGCTTTGCACGAAGCGCAGACTCCACAAGAAGTTCCTTCAAAGCATAATACATTCTTAATGAAACGTTCGGATGCGGATTCTTTTCCGGTACCGTCCGGTCCGTGAAAGATCAAAAGCGGTGGGATGGTCTCCGGTTTCGACGTGTATCTTTTTAAAAAAGTCAATGCGACTTCTTGTCCTAAAATATCGTCGAGTTGAAACGCGGAGGATGACATTCTTCTTAATAAACCGGGGTCAACCAGTGTCTGTATTTTTCTTCTTTATTGATTACGAGGTTGAAGAAGAGGCTTTGAATCTTTTTGGTGATCGGTCCCATCTCCGAGTTGCCGACTTTTCTATGATCGATTTCGGAAACCCAGGCGATTTGAACTCCCGTTCCCGAAAAGAAAACTTCGTCGGCGATATAAAGTTCGCTTCTGGATATGTCTCTTTCAACCACTTCGATTCCGTTGTCTCTTGCGATCTGAAGAACGCTTCTTCTTGTGATTCCTTCAAGAAGAGAAGAATTGATTCCCGGTGTGATGATCTTTCCGTCTCGGACTAAGAAGATATTCTCCGCCGAACCTTCACTTACAAATCCTCTCGCATCTAAGAAGATCGCTTCATCGAATCCGTTTTGAACCGCTTCCGATTTTGCAAGCGCCGAGTTCACATAGCCGCCGGAGACTTTGGACAAGGTCGGAATTACGGCGTCGTCGAATCTTCTCCAACTGGATACCATCGTTTTCAATCCGCGTTTCGTATCCAAGTAGTCGTTCAACTGAAGAATATAGATTGCGAGTTCGGTGGGAACGTCGTGAAAGCGAGGTGAAAGTTGCAGCGCAGAAGTATAAACGAATGGACGAAGATAAATATTCTCTTTGTAACCGCACTGACGAATCAAGTCGATGGTTATGTCTCTCAATTCTTCTTTTGTCTTATCCAACTTCAACTGCATGATCCGAGTCGAGTTAATCAGTCTTTGATAATGGTCTAAGATACGGAAGAGATAGATGTTATCGGTGTCTTTATCGTAGTAACCGCGGAGTCCGCCGAAGACGGTGGTTCCGTATTGAAGCGCGTGTGTTTGAATGCTGATCTTCGCTTCTGATTCAGGAAGGATTTTTCCTTCGAAATAGGATAGTTTCTTGATGGATTCTGCCATGGAACAGGAACCTGATAAGTGATATAATTCCATGAATCAATGTATCGGGTCTCTTGTCGATTCATCTTACGATCGAAGCTCGAACGTTGCGAAACATCCCATTCTAAAATTAGTAATTTATTTTCAGGAAGTTGAATCTCGATGATCGAATCCAAGAACCAATCTTTTTTCCCGAATCGTTTTGATTGTGTCGTTGTCGGCGCGGGCCATGCCGGTTCGGAAGCCGCTTACATCGCTTCTAAAGGTGGAGCGAAAACTCTTTTGATCACGATGAACTTGGATACGATCGGTCAGATGTCTTGTAATCCTGCGATCGGCGGTATCGCTAAGGGACATATGGTAAGAGAAGTCGACGCACTCGGCGGCATCATGGGCAAGGTGATCGATAACACCGGAATTCAATTTAAGATGCTCAACACTTCCAAAGGTCCGAGCGTTTGGGCGCCGCGCGCTCAAGCGGAGAAGAAAGAATATCAACTGAAAGTAAAACATACTCTCGAAGCGGAAAAGAATCTTTCGATGCGTCAGGATACGGTCGAAGAACTTCTCATCGAAAACGATCAAGTGGTCGGAGTAAAAACAGGCCGCGGTTTTGAAATTTATACGAACCATGTCATCTTAACCACTGGGACTTTTTTATCTTCTCTCGTTCATATCGGAACGTATCAAAATGAAAACGGAAGAATGTGCGAACCGACCGTCAAAGGTCTTTCGAAATCTTTGGCGAAATACAATTTGAAGTTGGGAAGATTGAAGACCGGAACACCGCCCCGCATTCATAAGAACTCGGTCGACTTGAGTGTGCTTGCGATTCAAGACGGCGATCTTCATCCTTCTCCCTTTTCTTTTTCAACGGAGAAGATCACTCGTAGACAAATTCCATGTTATATCACATACACGAACGCCGAGACTCATAAACTCATTCATGAAAATCTAAGTTTGTCTCCGATGTACTCGGGACAAATTCAAAGCACCGGACCTCGTTATTGTCCTTCGATCGAAGACAAGGTAGTTCGATTCGCGGATCGTGAGCGACACCAAGTCTTTCTCGAACCCGAAGGGTATGAAACAACAGAGATCTATCTCAACGGTGTTTCTACAAGTCTTCCCGAAGAAGTTCAATGGAAGTTGGTGCGTTCTCTCAAAGGTTTGGAGAATGCGGAGATCGTGAGACCCGGTTACGCAATCGAGTATGACTATGTCGATCCGACCGAGTTAAAGCCTACGCTCGAAACAAAAAAGATCAAAGGTCTTTATCACGCGGGACAAATCAACGGCACGACCGGTTACGAAGAAGCGGCCGCTCAAGGACTCGTAGCAGCTTACAGTGTTCTACATTCTCTGAAGAATTTAGAACCTTTGTTGTTCAAGAGAAGTGAATCGTATATCGGCGTGTTGATTGACGACTTAGTGCACAAGGGCGTTGAAGATCCTTATAGAATGTTTACTTCCCGGGCGGAACACAGACTTCTTCTTAGACAAGACAACGCCGATCAAAGATTGATGAAGTACGGTTACGAACTCGGTCTTGTCGATCAGGAAAGTTACGATCGGATGAAAGACCGTTACGAAAGAGTAAACTCGGTTCGTGAAAAGATTTATCAGATTCCGCTCAAACCTTCAAAGGAATTTCAGGATCTTTTAGATCAAAAAGGGATCACGAACTATAAGTTCGGTATGAAGTTGGATTCTTTTTTGAAACGTCCCGAGATTAAGATCGAAGACGTGGAGTTTATGCTTCCCGAAGTATGTTCTTGGTCTGAGTCGGAGAAAAATATTCTCGAGATGGAAATCAAATACGAAGGTTACATCAAACGGGAACTCGAAACGATTCAATGGAAGAATAAATATTTGGATCTTGCGATTCCGGAAGATATAAACTACGATTCTATTGCCGGACTCAAGAAAGAGGCGATTCAAAAACTGAAAACTCATAAGCCGATGACTTTGGAAAAGGCCGGTCAGATTTCCGGTGTGGATCCAAGCGATGTCGACTTGTTGTTGTATCACATTAAGGGAAAAAGAAAACAAGAAGCGGAGGCTTCTTGATCTTTGTCGATTCAGGATGTTATCTGTAGGAACTCCTACTTAAGTTTGAAGTCTGTTCTTATGATTTGCTGTCGGAGCACCGACAAGGAATCAGATAAGCTGATTATAGCTCCGACCAAACTCGGAATTTGAGTCACGTTTCATGTGAAACGTTTTTCAACAGCCCGGATATATCCGGGCTTTTTCTTTTTAACCTCTTTCGCTTGGGCCGAGATCAAAGATTTTTCTTATTTTGCAATGGAACACAATCGAAAACTGAATCGATTGGATCTCCTTATTTTCTGAAAGATATCTATGGAATATTTTTGTTTCTCTTTAGGTTCGAAAATTCAAAAAACAAGTAGGCCTAAGGTTCCGACGTTCAAAGTAGCTTCTCGAATAGCTACGAGCGAGCTTCATTGAATGGTAAAGATCATTTATTTTTCCGCGCTCCTTGATCGTTCCGCATTTAAATTATATCATCCTTCAACTCCCCTTCCCGAATCTCCGCTTGCTCTCCTCACATCTTTTCTATTCGGAGTTGAAGATGTATCTTAGAGGCGATTGAAGTTCAAAAGAATCACATCGGTTGAGAGAACCGTCTTTTCTCTTTGAAATCGGAAAGGAATTTATCGAAGCAAAATTCAGGTGAAGTGGTTGGGTCTTAAGAAGGAGATCTTACTAAGAGCCGATGCATTCAGATATGTGGAAAACCATAGATAGGTTGGATCGACGAGAATCGATTTAGTGACATCACTTTACAGACAAAAGTTAAAGGATATTAGGAAGATCCAAATGCGGGTCGGATAAACGGCAAAGCTTGCCCGCCGCCTCAATATTGGGGCGGCGTAAAAAGTAGAGATTACTTGTAAATCAACTCGTGAGTCTTTTGAAGTTCCCACTTGTTGTTCTGTTTCACGTGAAACGTGAAACTTTGGAGCTGACTGTTCGAATCGTAGTTCATTTGATTCTTTCTTTCTTGCTCACCCTGAACGTTGAGTCGTGTAAGCAACTTCCCCTTCTCGTCGTATTCAAACTTGGTCGAAGCGATTTGTTTTTTCTCTTCGTTATAGATATTCTGGATCAAGGCTTTCGGATTTTTTGCATCTTGGATCAGAGTAAACGTTTCGATTTCTTTCGAGTCGGGCCAGTTTGTTTGTCCGGACTTTGCAAAGTTCTTATCCCAAGAGATGATGTTGGATTTTAAAAGCAGTTTGTTCTCTTTATCGAAAACTTCCACGAGGTCGATCTGGCCTTTCGGATTGTAACGAAAGGTTTTCGTCTCAAGAAGAAGATTTTCTTTATCAAAGAGTTCTTCTCGAACAACTCTTCCGTCTTTGTATTGAAAGACGGTCGAGCCGTCCGCTTTTCCTTCCGCATTTAAGTAAGACTCTTTAATCAATTTTCCGGAAGCGTCATATTCGTACGTCGCGGTATAGACGACTTTGCCGTTTGCGTTCTTTACGATTTCTTTAACGGGACCGTTCGCATTGTTTCCAAAAACATACTGATCGATATGAGACCACTTGCCTGGAGTAACTGCGAAAATCATTCCCGGAAAAAGTAAAAGGGAGAATAAAACTCGAATCATACGATAACCTCTACACTACAATCATCGGAAAACAATCAAAAAGATTAACCGGCAAATCGGAGACGAGGGTTGAAAAAGCATTCGATTCTTCCGTGTAAATGCCTTGAAAGGAAATCGGGACGCGTTATTTTCTTCCGCACCGAGGAGAATTACAAATGAATTGGAAGAAGATCGCACTCGGCTTTTTAGGAGCCGTCGCATTGTTTTTACTTTATACGATCTTTATTACAGAAAAAGGAATCCAATCCTTAACACCGAAGGCTAAGTTCGAAAAGCGAGACTATGGGAAACTCGCTGAAGAAGCTTCGAAAGATTTACAGGCTTATCTAAGAATCAAAACTGTTCGCGGAAACGAAAAGCAAGCGGCCTTGTTTTTGAAAGGACTCTTCGATAAACGCGGGATCAAAACTACGATCTTTGAAGTTCCGGGTAAACCCGAGCGCGCGAGCATCATGGCGGAGATGAAAGGAAGCGATCCTCATGGCGGTCTGATTCTTACAAGTCATATCGACGTCGTGGAAGCCGATCCTGCCGAGTGGGTGGAACATCCTTTTTCGGGAATTAGAAAAGGGGACCGTATCTATGGTCGAGGCGCAGTAGACGTCAAAGGTCTCGGCATTATGGAACTCTATGCGTTCTTTCTAATCCACGATTCCGGAATCAAACTCAAAAAGAATCTAATGTATCTCGCAGTTTCCGATGAAGAAAGTCGGTCCGAGTTCGGGATGAGATTCTTAATCGCAAAACATAGAAACATTTTCAATGGATATGAATTCGTTCACAACGAAGGCGGAGTCGGTACGAAAGATGTCGTCATCAAAGGAAGTAAGATCTTCAACATTCAACACGCGGAAAAAGGCGCGGTATGGTTGGACTTGGAATCGGAAGATATTTCCGGTCACGGTAGTACTCCGCCGATTCAATACGCCGCATTGAGTCTGATCGATTTTCTTACCGAGCTCAAGAAGATGAATGAAGTAGTTATCATCAAAGACGAAACCGCTTCTTTCTTTTATCAAATGGGAGAAGTAAGTCCCTTTCCGAATTCTTTCGTCTTAAAACGTTCTCGCAATCCGTTGTTGGGAACGATCTTGAACGGAGTCATTCGTTCGAATAAACATTTAAGAGCGATGACAAGCAACTCGGTGAGTATTACAGGAGTCGATACGCATCCTGCCGGTATCAATGTCATCACTTCGAAAGCGAACGGAACGATCGATATCCGTATTCTTCCCGGCTTCAATGAGAATGAAATCTACGAAAAGGTAAAGAAGCTCGGTGAAAAATACAGAGTGAAAGTAACCGCGAGACATCTTGAACCTGGGACGACTTCTCCCGTTGATTCGAAATACTTTAAAATCTTATCGGGTGTCGTTCAACAAGTCGTGCCGGGCGCGGTGATTACTCCCTTCTTGTCACCGGGAACGACAGACTCTTCTTACTTGCGTCTTGCCGGCTTCCAGTGTTACGGTTTAATTCCGGCGTTGATGACTTCGGAAGAGATCGATGGGATTCACGGTAAGAATGAAAGTACGACGATCGAACACCTCAAAACGGGAATCGAAATTCTTCATAAGTCGGTGATCGAATTCAACAACGCCTCCGATTGATTTCATAAAGTTCAGGGTGAGAATTTGCCGTTCCACTCTGAACTTCCTTCTTTATCGCATTTCTTAAAGTAAGTCTTCAAAATTCGTTTTTAGATTTTAAAAATTGTTATTCGCGATCGTTGTTTAAGAAAAATTTCCGCTCAATTTGTTCGTCCTGAAATTCTAATCTCCGCTGAATTGGTCTGTCGTGAAATTTCAATCGAATGAGACGCTTAAAAATTTTGAGATTTTCAGAATATAAAAATAACATTTAGTTCTGTGGGAGTTCCCACAAATGATTCTTCATTGAATTCTTATTCAAGTTTTCCGTGATTGAAGATGTGTGAGTTCCTACAAATTATTTCTCTTTAGATCTACTCGAACGAATTTGTTCTTCAGATTTTGTATGAGTTCCCACAAATTACGTCGCATCCAATGTGAATAGACTCTTACAAAACTCTCAGTAATCTAGAATCGTAAGAGTTCCCACAAGTCACAGCGCTCTTCCTTTTCTTCTTCAATTTCAAGCCTTCGAATCCCTTTCTCTTCCGACAAATTCACCACTAAGTCATTCCATCCAGTCGAATCAAATCGAATTCGATCAAATTCTGTGAAGACACTACGAATCAAAATTCCACACTTGTTCCATGCAAGATCCGAAAGAATTCTCCATCGAATCGATTCAAGAAAGATTAAAGGAAAGATTTCCGAAAGAAACTGATGAAATAATTTATTTATTCGATTGGAAGTTGATTCTAAAGTTTGCGATTTTCCTAAGAGAAAAAAACGAAGCGGGTGGATTTTTTTCCAAAAGAGATTCGGAAGAAATTCTGGATCGTCACGTGTTGGAATCCATCTATCACGTCTTTGCGATCACGAAAAAAGTCGGCTCTTGGAAGGGAATTCAACTCGGAGACGCGGGAACCGGACCGGGAATTCCGGGCTTTTTCTTTCGCTGCTTGAAGGATCATCCGGTTGTCGTATTGATCGATTCTCAAAAAAGAAAACTTTCGCATACGGAGACTTTTGTTCGCTCGAACCAAATTACCGATGTAAAATTTCAATTCATCCGCGCGGAAGAATCAAAACTTTCTTTGAATTATGTCGTATCAAGAGGATTTATTCCGTATCCGTATAGCGTTGAGGCAGTTTGTAATCTCATCAAAGTTGGAGGGACTTATGTCCCATTTTTAGGAAAACATGATATAGATGCAAAGTTGGAAGAGAAGGTTCTTTCTTACTCCGGTTTTAGTTTAGAATCTTCGGAAGAATTGCCTTCTCTTGAATTTTTAGGCATGCGACATATTAAATTCTTGAAAAAGGTTTCTAGCCCGAGGCATGGTTATCCAAGAGCTTGGAAGGATATCAGCAAGGAGAGTAAGGGCGGAAATGGGAAAGATCGTATCGATTAGCAATCAAAAGGGCGGTGTCGGAAAAACGACAACCTCTATCAATCTCGCGGCCAATCTTGCTTCGATCGGAAAAAAGGTTTTGATCATCGATATGGATCCACAGGGAAATTCCGGTTCCGGTTTGGGAATCGAAATCAATACTCTCGGTAAAACATCGTATGAGTTGCTGTTAGGCGAATCTTCCGCGAACGAATGTATTCAAAGAACGAACGTAAACAATCTTCATATCATTCCTTCCAACATCAACTTGAGCGGCGCCGAGGCCGACCTTCTTGCCGAGGATCAAAGAGAATACAGATTAAAAAACGCAGTCTCGGAACTTCGCACGGAATACGATTACATTTTGATCGATTGTCCGCCTTCTTTAGGAATCTTAACGATCAACGCCCTTTGCGCGGCGGACAGCGTAATGATCACGCTTCAAACTGAATATTTCGCTCTCGAAGGTTTGACTCAGCTGATGAAAATTATTTCTCTCGTTCAGAACCAACTCAATCCTTCCTTGGAACTGGAAGGAGTTCTCCTTACCATGTTCGATAAAAGAACCAATCTCGCGAACCAAGTCGCCGAAGACGTTAAATCCTATTTCAAAGATAAAGTTTATACGACCATCATTCCAAGAAACGTAAAATTAAGCGAAGCCCCGTCATTCGGACAAACGATTATGAGTTATGATCCGGAAGGAGTGGGTGCGCAGAGTTACAGAAGTTTAGCTCTGGAAGTCGCAGGGAAGAATTAAGAATGGCTGTTAAACCCAAAGCCCTCGGTCGAGGGCTTGGAAATCTGATTCCTGTTAACGAAAACAAAACTCCGATGGATTCTTCTTCGGAAGGGGCTCTTCGTGAAATAAAGATCAGCGAAATCCGTCCGAATCCAAGTCAGCCTCGGAAAACATTTTCGGAAGAATCTCTTCGTGAACTTTCGGAAACGATCAAGGCGCACGGAGTCATTCAACCGATCGTCGTAAAACAATCCGATTCCGGTTATGAAATCATATCCGGCGAACGGCGTTATCGAGCATGTAAACTTGCGGGTTTCGTAAAGATTCCAGCGGTCGTTAAGAACGTTTCCGAAAATCAATCCATGGAAATGGCGATCATCGAAAATATCCAGAGAGAGGATTTGAATCCAATCGAAGAGGCGATCGCATACAAAACTCTTTCCGAAAAATTGAATTTAAAGATCACGGATATTTCCGCTCGTGTCGGAAAGAATCGTTCCACAATTTCTAATTTGATTCGTTTGCTTCAGTTGCCGGATTCCGTTCAGGATTTGATTAAGAATGGGAGAATCTCCGAAGGTCACGCAAGACCTCTTCTTTCTTTGGCCGATCGAAAAAAGATAGAACAACTCGCGTATCAAATCGCAGAGAAAGGTTTGACCGCGAGACAAGTGGAAGACTTGGTTTCCAATCTCACGGAAGAACGTTCTTCCGCTCCTGAAAAGAAAAAACCTCGTAAAGACGTCAACATCGTCGAACTCGAAAATAAATTCCGCAGAAAGTATTCGATGAAGATAGAAATCGGTCACAACCAAAGTTCCGGCAAAGGAAAGATGACGATCGCTTATCCGAATCTCGAAGCGATGGAAAAAATTCTAAACGCTTTGGGCCTCTAACGTATCAACTTTCAAAATCCGATCAAGTTGTTCACTTCGATCGGTTATTAAGATCAAATTAAATCATTCTAAACCCGTGATCGATTTCGGTGCGGATCGAGGGAAAACGAAATATTCCCACGATTTCGCATTCGCATACCATCGTGAGATTCTTATTCTCAAGAGATCGTCAAAGTCCAAGTCGTCCGAGCAAAGCCTTGGAAAACGTTCGAGCTTGAAAAGATACATAGAGAAATTTCAAAAATGCGAAATTCTAAAAAACCGCCAATCCAGAATATATTTCCAATGTGGAGAATTGTTTGATTTGTAACGGTTCTATAAAAGGAAACGGAACATATTCCGTTTTCCTTAAGGAAAAGAAAAATTTCTATTCTTGAATATCCAGCAACAAGCCGCGTATGTCCGTAAGTGATTTTAAAAGTTTAAATGCGGAATTCCCTTCGTTCATAATCAGTTCGGCTAAAATTTGAATTTTTTCGTCGATGATCTTCACGACGTGATAGATCTTCTTAGCCTCGCCTTTCATTCTTCTGGAAAGAGTTTCGACTCGCATGTTCTGATCGACTACGGCTTTTGTGATCGCTTGAACGTGTTTTTGATAGGCTTCTAAATTTCCAAGAGAAGGAAGGTCCAAAAATCGTTTTTCGATTTCAGGGAGTTCTCTCCAAAGTGAGTTTAGATCCTTTGTAGTATCGGAGCCGGATGGAACGATTTCTTCGAGAATATCTAGGAATGAAGAAGAAACGGTTTCCACTGTTTCCGTAGAAGTTGCGGGGCTTCCGCCATTTAAAGAAGAAACTCCGTTCTTCTTAGCTTTCGAAGCGTTTTTAGTTTCTGTTTCTTTTCGAGGAGGTTGGTAAGGCGGTATTAATACTTTCAATGTGCAACTGGGTTAATCTTACAATTGCCTTCGAATTGTACCCCTTCTTCCATCACGATTCTAGGAGATACGATATCTCCTTTCATTCTGCAGGATGCAAGTAGAGTGACCCGTTCGCTCGCGTAAATATTCCCGTTGATTTCACCGCCGGCGACCACAATTCGGGCTCTGATATCCGTATCGACGATTCCGGATTTACCGATTAGGACTTTTCCTTCGGTTTTTATCGAGCCGCGGAAAATTCCGTCGATTCTCAAGAGCCCGGAGAGTTTAAACTCACCGCTGAACTCGGCGCCTTCGCCGATGATACTATTTACGATTAAGTGTTCTTCTGTTGTGGCCATTCAGTCCTGAATTTGGTTGAGGAAAGCAAACGGATTGATCGCTCTTGTTCCAACGTGGATTTCATAGTGGAGCATGTAGTTCGGAGAAGCCTCAGTCTTGCCGACAAAACCGATCACTTCGGTTTTAGAAACTTGTTGGCCTTGTTTTACTTTTAAGCGGTCCATATTCGAATAGATCGTTTTCCATCCGTATTTGTGTGCTACTTTTACGAAGTAGCCGGTGTTTCTCGTATGGCCGATTTCATATACGGTTCCGGGAGCGGTGGCGAGAACTTCCGATCCTGCAAAAGAACCGATGTCCACACCGCTGTTGTATTCTCTTCTTCCGGTGATGGGATTGAAGTAGGCTCCGTATGGATAAAGAACATAACCTTTGACCGGCCAGATGGAAGGAGTTTGTTTTAAGATGTTCTTTCTCTTTTTAAGAATCGAGATGATATCTTGCGTGAGTTCGTTGCTGATTCTTAGATTGTGAACATCTTCTTTCAATCTAAATACGGCGGCGCCTTCGGGAAGGTCGTTCGCGGGAGAAGTGGAGGATTTCGGTTCGATGATGGACGGCGGTTGTGTGGAAAGGTGTTCGGCTCCTCCGATTCCTTTGGAGACTTTTGCAGGATCTCCGCCGAGTCTTACATAAAGTCTCGCCAATCTTCCGTAATAGTATTCCACGTATTCGTGAAGAGAATTGATTTCTTCTTTCATCTTCGCGGATTGGCGGATAAAGTCTTTGTTGGAAAGATTGAGTTCGGTCAACTGGTGAACGGATCCGCTATGGCTTAAAACATTGATGGAACTGATGATAAGAAGAATAAAAATCGTTCCGATGAAGATGGAAATCGCTCTGTAAGAGATGTGAAAGTTGATCGTTTTCTGTTCGGAGTGAGGAATGACCATTACGGTCAGTCTTTCTTTTCCCTTTCGATTGAGTTCGGAAAGTTTTAGATCCAGTTTGAGCTTGTACTCTTGATACTTGTAACGGAGTCTATAGTAAATGAGTGCGGAAGTTGCTTTAATATCCACGGTTTATGTCCCGAAACTTGGTTCTGAGCTGAACTCTTTGACCTGTCTGAAGAGATCCTAAAAAATCTCTTTTCAGTCAATCGAATTCACAAAAAGTGACTCACTAAAACCGGATTTCTATGGTTTCTATCGCCGATACACATTGTCACCTTGATATAATACAATCCCAAGGTCTGCAAATTGCAGATTCTTTAAAAAATGCTTCGGAATCCGGCGTAAAAAAGATCGTCCAAATCGGGATCGACCTTGAGAGTTCTTTACGCGCGCAATCGATAGCGAACGAATATTCGAATGATTCGTTAGAGATTCGTTATTCGATCGGATGTCATCCAACGGAAACGCATGAGTTTCCAAATAAGGAAGAAATTCTTAGACTCGTATATGAGAACTTAGGCGATCCAAAACTTTCAGCGATCGGCGAAATCGGTCTCGATTATTATCACACTGCGGATACGAAAAAACAACAGGAAGAAATTTTAGAAGCCTTTCTGGATTGTTCGTCTAAAACCCAATTACCGGTTGTGATTCATTCCAGAGACGCAAAAGAAGACACTGTTTCCATTCTTAAGAATTTTCGCGACCGCGCTTTCGGCGTGATTCATTGTTTTACATACGACTATCCGACCGCGAAAGCGTTAGTCGACATCGGGTATTATATTTCTTTTTCGGGAATTGTCGCTTTCAAGAATGCGGCGGAAATTCAAGAAGCCGCCCAAAAACTTCCGTTGGAATCGATGCTGATCGAAACGGACGCTCCGTTTCTGGCCCCTCCTCCGTTCCGCGGAAAAAGAAACGAACCCGCTTATATGAAATTTATTTTGGATAAGATGTTTTCACTCAGACAAGAATCGAATGTCGAAGTGGAACGTAAACTTTTTGAAAACAGTATTAAATTTATGAATCGTAAGGCGTACCATCACAATGCTTGATCTGCGTTATATAACTGAAAACACGGAAGACCTCAAAAAAGTTTTGGAACTCAGAGGTTTCAAAGAAATCGGAATCATAGATCAACTCAAGTCGATCATCCATAGAAAACGAGAATATCAGAAAGAAGCCGATAACCTTCGAGAGGAAAGGAACAAGGTCAGCAAAGAAGTCGGTAAAATCAAACAATCCGGCGGGGACATTACGGAAATTTCCGCTTCGGTTAAACTGGTCGGCGAAAAAATCAAAGAGATCGAAACCAAACTCGAGCTGGAAGAAAAGGCGCTTTACGATATCAATTTAGGACTTCCTAATGTTCTGGATCCTAAGGTTCCGGAGGGGAAATCAGAACACGACAACGTAGTTCAATACGAAATCGGAACGATTCCGAAATTCTCCTTTGCTCCCAAACCGCATTTTGAAATCGGAGAATCCCTGAACTGGATCAACTTTGAAAAAGGTGTGAAACTTTCAGGCGCGCGCGCGTACACGTATTGGAAAGACGGCGCGAGATTGGAAAGAGCCTTGATGAATTTCATGCTGAACGTTCACACGAAAGAACACGGTTATACGGAAGTTTGGGTTCCCGTGATGGTGAACGACGAATCGATGACCGCTACCGGACAATATCCTAAATTCAAAGACGAATTCTATAGAATCGAAAAGGATGAACTCAATTTGATTCCGACGGCGGAAGTTCCTCTGACCAATTTGTATCGTGATGAAATCATCCCCGAGGATCAACTGCCGATTTCCGTAACGGCGCATACTTCCTGTTTTAGAAGAGAAGCGGGTTCGTATGGAAAGGATACGCGCGGTCTTGTGCGCGTGCATCAATTTCAAAAAGTCGAACTCGTTAAGTTTTGCAAACCGGAAGATTCGGAAGAGGAACATAAAAAGATGTTGTCCCACGCGGAAAACATTCTAAAGAAATTAGAACTTCCTTATAGAGTGATTATTCTTTGCACCGGTGATATTTCCGCGAATTCTTCGATTACCTATGACATCGAAGTTTGGATGCCCGGTTTGAATCGGTTTATGGAGATTTCTTCCGTTTCCAACTTCCGCGACTTTCAAGCGAGAAGAGGACGGATCCGTTATAAATCGAAAGACGGAAAAAATCAGCACGTTCATACGATCAACGGTTCCGGTCTCGCGCTCGGAAGAACTTATGCGGCGATCTTGGAAAACTTTCAGAACGAAGACGGAACGGTTCGGATTCCGGAAGCGCTGAAGCCGTATTTCTAAATAAATCGAAAGCTTTGTCCGATTTCTGAATTTTTCGGCTCAGGTTTTTCTCAAAAAAACGGATAATGAACTTAGGGAATCTTTTCAGAATTCCCGGAGTCGTTTATGCGTTTATCTATTTCTCAAATCATAAAATCGTTCGTTGCGGTCGAAATCGAAAATCGAATGGTTCCCGTTTTCGAAACGATTCAGTCATCGCTGGACAAAAGGAACGGTTTTAAGTTTTTCGGAGTCTTGTTTTTGATATATTCTATTTTCTTAATATTTCTTTTGCCGTTCGAAATTTCTTCCCAAGCCGCGGAAAAAACCCGAACGTCCGCTAAACAAAAACCCGAAAAGCTCAGAGGCTCGATCAACACAGGTTTAAACGAATTTGGAATCAGTCTGACGGACGACGGAAACGTTCTCTACTTTTACTCCAAGAGGGAGAATTCTAATTATACCGACCTTTACAAATCGACCCGAGTGGGCGAAGAATGGACCAGCGGATCTGAAATCGAAATTTTAAATTCGAACTTTGACGATCAAAGTCCGTTCATCTTAAATAAAGAAGAAGGAATCATCTTCTCTTCGAATCGAGACGGTGCGATCGAATTTCAACTTTCCAACGGAAAGATCGGAGTTTCTCGCGATCTTTATTTTTCGAAAAAGGTGAATTCCTCTTGGGCCGCGCCCGTCGTGCTTCCGAGAACCGTAAACACCGAGGAGATCGAAGAAAATCCGTTCTTGTACAACGATCATTTGTATTTTACGCGTTATCCGTTTGCTCAAGTTGCGGAGGCCGATATTTTCGTTTCAATTTACAGAAACAAAACTTGGGAGAAGGCGACAAGTTTACCCGAACCGATCAACTCGCGGTATTCCGAAATCGCCGCCACAATCAGCAAAGACGGGAAGACGATTTACTTCTCTTCCAATCGGCCCGGCGGTTACGGAGGTTATGATTTATACAAATCTTCGATTCTTGCAAACGGCAATTATTCGGAACCGATCAATCTTGGACCGGAAATCAATACGCCGGGAGACGAAGCGTTTTATTTGGAGGCGGGTGACGGACGCACGTTTTATTTTTGCAGAAGAAGCGGCCGCGACTATGACATCTATTCCAATCTTTCCAATCCGTTTCAAGAATTGGAAAAAGGAAAATCCATATCGCTCGACAACATTCATTTTGCATTGGGTTCTTACGAGATTCTGGAGAATTCTTTTTCTATATTAGAAAATTTGCATTCTTACTTAAAAGACAATCCGAACGTAAAAATCAAAATCACGGGTCACACCGATTTGAACGGAGATCCTCAGGACAATATGGTTTTAAGCCGCAATCGGGCGAACGCCGTGAAAGATTATCTTCTTAAAAAAGGGATCGATTCCGGAAGAATCAGCACGGACGGAAAAGGAAGTTCCGAACCGGTCGTTCCGCAGAAAAATCCCGAGACGGATTACAAGAATAGAAGAACCGAGTTTCAGATCATCGGTCCTTAGAAATTGTGTTTTCGTTTTAAAAATGCTCTGGAAAAAAACAAGGTTCGATTCAGCATTTGTTTCATGTTCGAGAAAAGAATCCTTTGTCTGCTCTTGGTTCTCGTTTTTCCCTTTGCACTTTTTTCTCAATCGGAATACGCCGGTTCGAGATTGGAAAGGATTCTTTCCAAAAAGGAACTAGTAGTCGGCGTCAATAAGCAGTACGAACCGTTCTATATCGAAAATCCGAAAGAAGGTTATCCAGGAATCGACGCGGAGCTTGCAAAACTCTACGCGGATTATCTCGGCGTCTCTTTAAAGCTCGTTCCACTAAAAACGTTTCGTCAATTTTCGGAGGACATCAAAGCCGGTAAGATCGATCTCGCGTTAGCCGGAATGTCTACGGACCTAAACCGGGGAAAACAAGTTACGTTTTCGGATCCGTATCTCGTAACGACTCCGGCCGGTCTTGTGAGCAAAAAGATTCTTCCCCCCGAACCGGAAGGAAATATCGTCACTTCGAGACGTTTTATCAGCCTCGCGGATCTTTCCACCTTGAGCGGACTCGTAAGTTTTTCAGTTCGCTCCAATACGACGAATCACATTTATCTTCAGAAAAAATATTCCAAACTTCCGATTTATAGTTATCTTTCCGACTCGATAGCAGTCGACAATCTCGTAAGCAACAACGTGACTTGCTTTGTGGCGGACAGTTTTTTCATTCTCACCCTATTGCAAAAAAATCCTTCCTTACGAGCGAATTATCTTCCTCTTCTGGGAACCGTTCAGGAGGAAAATATCAGCGCAGCGCTTCCGCAGAATGATCTTATTTTTGCGGATAATTTGAACTTCTTCATTAAGGAATTGAAACGGACCGGTGTTTTGGAAGAGTTAAGAAGCCGATATTTTAATCAGAACAACTGGGTAAAATGATCCGTGTCCATCGACCTTTTTAAAAAGGCTTATCGCTTCTATTCCCTTTTGTTATTTTTAATTCCTTCTTTGCTTTTTTCCCAAGAGATCGAAGAAAAAACGAAGCTCGACTTTCAGGGAAATTACAGGGTTCGCGGATTCAATCTCGGTCGAGATATTTTCACTTCGCGCCAAACCGCCGCAACTCCTTACGACAAAGAAGCGTTCAAAACAGAAGAGCAACAAAGAAATCAAACAGCGGTCGACAACGAAGTCGCGGAAAGACTCAAAGGGAATCCAAGCACCTTGTCTCCTCGTAAAGAAGACATTTCTTACTTTGATACGAGAATGACCGTCAACATGAACTTCAACACTTCGAAATACTTTGAAGCGCTTTGGGGCGTTCAAGTCGGGGACATCACGTTCGGAGGAAAAGGGTTCGGTCAAAATTCTGCGACCGGTCCCGGACAAGGGGGAGAAGCAGGTTTTAGCGCCCCCGTGAACATTCAAACCACGTTTTTATATTTGAACTTTAAACTTCCGGAAGACGCGTTTAGTTTGCGGGTCGGTCAGCAGCTTTTTTCTTCTCCGAGAGGAAGGGTCGTGTTTACGCCTGGAACCGGCGTTACGATCAACAAAGACTTTCGTTTATGGAACACGACGATCGAAGCGGGTTGGTTCGTTGCAAGGCAAAACGCACAGCTTGATTTGGATAAGAATACGTACGCGGATAAGAATTACGTCGGCACGAATATTTACTTTTACGAAATCAAAACGAGTTTTTTCAACAACGTAAAGCACGAACTCTATTCTTACTTTTTGGATGATACGATCAACTCGATCGATAAGACGACGAACGCGAAAGGAAACGTGATCGCTCTGGATAGCGAAGTCGGCCAGTTGTTTTGGCACGGTTTTATGAACGAGATCAACTTGTCCAATTTCGGATTTGTCGTTCACGGAATTTACAATCACGGAACGGTTCATGCGTTGGATCCGTATCGAGACAGTGCGGGAAACATATTATACAACCGATACAGCAGACACGGAATTTCCGGCGGAATGGCTGATCTTCAATTTTCGTATCGTTACAGTGAGAATCTTACTATCAACTTGATCGGAGTCGGAAGTACGGGGCGCCCCGGTTTTGATAAGGACGGAACCAAAGCCAACCTTCGAGGCGGCGGTTATAAAACCTTGATGCCCGGGTATTCCATATCCAACATCGCAAACGACTTTACCGGCGGTTACGCGCTTTTTTCGGGAAAGGATTCAAGCGGTTTATATGAGTATGGAATCAACGGAGACTTTGTCGTCTACGGTCCTTTGCTCTTGACCTTGGGTTATTATCGTTTGTATGGAACTCGATCTCCGTATATCGAAAACAATCGTTACTTCAATTTTGAAAACGGATATAAGACTAACGCTTTTTTCGGACACGAAGTCAATATCAACTTACGATGGAACGCGTTTCGGGATATGCAGATTCTGATGAGATCCGGTTACTTCGTCGCGGGCGACGGGTTAAAGGCTTACTTGGATACGACGCAGGGAAAAATTCTCAGGGAATTTTTCGTAACCGCGGAACATAGATTTTAAGAATTCACTTAAAGTTGAAGTCGGGAGCGGATCGCCCTTCCCAAAGTATATTGATCCGACAATTCGATCGAACCTCCGACCGTAATGCCGTATGCGATCCGAGTTACGTTCACCGAAAGAGGTTTGAGTTGGTTCGCTAAATAGTCCGCAGTCGCGTCGCCTTCCAAAGTCGGGTTGGTCGCGATCAAAACTTCTTTCACTTGTTCCGGTTCGATTCGCTCCAAAAGTTCTTTGATGCGAAGGTCTCTCGGTCCAACTCCTTCCAAAGGAGAAATGACTCCGTTTAACACGTGATATTTGCCGTGAAATTCTCTCGTGTTCTCGATAAAGAAGATGTCTTCCGGTTGTTCGACAACACAAAACGTATGTGTGTCTCTTTTTTCGGAAGTGCAAATGTCGCAAACTTCCGTTTCCGCATACGAACCGCATCGTTTACAGAATTTGATTCTGCTTTTGGTATCCGTAAGTTGATGAACGAATTGATTGAATAGTCCTTGTTCCAAACGCAAAAGATGAAAACTGATTCGAAACGCGCTCTTTCTGCCGATTCCGGGAAGGGAGGAAAGCGCCTCCACCATTTCGTCAAGAAGATGATTAGCCAAGATTTCCGCCGAACATTTTAGAAATTTCTGAAAGATCCAAACCGCCCGAAGCAGATTGAAATTCGTATGCGGTCGCTTCTCTCGCTTTTTTAAGAGCGTCGTTTGTTGCGGCCATTACGAGGTCTTCGAGCATTTTGTTGTCGTCCGCGTCGAACAGTTGTTTGTTGATGAATACGTTCGTGATTTGGCCTTCTCCTGTGGCTGTAACGGTAACCATTCCAGCTCCCGCGTCGCCGATCACGCGAATCGCAGCGATACGTTTTTTTACCTCTTCCATTTTTTCACGGAAAGCGCCCATGTTGGAAAGAAGTTCGGAAAAGTTTTTGATCTTATCAAACATAACGTTAAGAATCCAGTCTCGGAATTTTACTTCGATCGACTTCCGTCCCAAGAAATTTTTTCTTTATCTCGGTGCTCGTATCGAATTTCTGAGGATTCGCTTCGGAAGTAAGAGAAGGTTTCGAACTTTCGGCCGACATCGATTCCATGTTTGAATCCTGTTCATTAGACTCGAAATGAGATTCCATCGCTTGAGAAAGCGGATCATCTTTTTTTTTAGAAGCTTCGCTTTGAGGAGTGTTTTTAACGGAAGACTCGGCGGATGCGACAGGATTGCGACGTTCCGCTTCGGGAGCGGCGTTCTTAGAGCCTTGGACCATCAAAATCAGATGATTGATCCGATCGACCAAACCCGCCAAACTCGGATAAGTCAATTCTTCAACCAGCTTCTTGATTTGGATTTCCGTAAAGACCTTGATCTCGAAAGAGTTTCTCAGACGGATCGTTTTGATTCTTTCGTAAATTTCGAAAAGTTTACCCGAAAGAAAATTGAGTTTGGAAGAATCCACATTCTCAAAATCGGATTTCATTTTCACGAGATCTTCTTTCGGAAAGTTGACGGACTCCGGATCGGCAAGAGAATCGCGGATCAAGTTTAAAGTATGAGTGAATTCGATCGAGTCCCATAGGAATTTGTAAATGTCCTGACCTTCCTGATAAAGCGACTCGAGAATTTCAAGAGCCTTGGAATGATTGTCGGGGTCCACGAGACTTTTGATAAACGAAGTCAAGAATTCGATACCGTGATAACCGATCATCTTTCGGATTCCGGCTCCGAGAAGTTTGGAATCGGTGAACACGATCGCTTGTTCCATAAAGGAAAGCATATCTCTGACGGAGCCGTCGCCCTTCTTCGCAACCCAGAAAAGCCCTTCCTGATCGTACTGTACGTTTTCTATCTTACAGAGTTTTTCGGAATAATCCTGCAGAACGGATAAAGGAACTTTTTTAAAAATAAAATCCTGACATCTGGAAAGAATCGTCTCGGGAATTTTATGAAACTCGGTCGTTGCTAAAACGAAGACTATATGAGACGGAGGTTCTTCGAGTGTTTTTAATAGAGCGTTGAACGACTGGTCCGTCAACATGTGGACCTCGTCTATAATATAAACCTTATATTTCCCGCCCATCGGCGCGAACTTGACGTTGTCTCTGAGCTCGCGGATGTTTTCGATGCCTCGGTTGCTCGCGGCGTCGATCTCGAGAACGTCGCTGGAAATTCCGCGCGTGATCTCGACGCAGGAAGAACATTCGTTGCAAGGTTCGTTGTCGGTCGGGTTCTGGCAGTTTAAACGTTTTGCGAGAATTCTTGCAATGGTAGTTTTACCCACTCCGCGCGGACCGAAGAAGATATAAGCGTGACCGATTTTGCCGGATTTAAGAGCGTTTTGAAGGGCGCCTATGGCGAGGTCTTGATGGATTACGTCCCGAAATCTCTGCGGGCGATACTTCCGGGAAAGGACTTCGTGAGTTCCTGCCATAATACGGAGTCGGAGAAGCCGGGATTCGAACCCGGGGTGCTTTTGGCACACATGCTTTCCAAGCATGCACAATAGACCACTCTGACACTTCTCCTGTTGCTTTCAGGAATTCTGTCGAGAGGCTGTACGTCAATTGAATTTCTTTCTTCTGGCTTTGAAAAACGACTTGAACGCATTTTTCGAAATCTCAGCCGGAATACAAATGAGTTCGGGGAAAAAATTTCGAGAATAGATCGTTTCGATACTCAGAGAAGAAATTCCTTCTCCCTGTTTTGCAGGCAGAAGATAAATTACTTTCGGAATTCTAGAAAGAAGAATCGTTCCCGCGCACATCAAACAAGGCTCTAAAGATGTGATGAGAATACAATCCGAGAGATAACGAGTTTTCAGTTTTTCCTTCGCGTCTCGAATACAAAGAATTTCGCTATGAAAGGAAGAATCCTTGTTCTTCTCCACTTCGTTCAACGTTTCGCTGACGAGCTCTTGCTTGTGATAAATTCTAGTAAAGCTGGGAATTTCTTCTCCTGCGTGCAAAACGAGATTCTCCATTCTCTGTATAAAGTCGGAAAGAATGACATCGCCTAACGAAGAATTGAAATTCTCGCCGATAGAAATGCCTGCATTCGTAAGAATATGTTTTTTTCCAACTCCATTCTTATCATTTAGAGATCCGCGCATAGAGATACTCTACAAATTCTTCTTGATCGGACCTTCGGTAAATGGTTTTTTCTACGGAATGATTCTCTCCGCGAAGTTTTTACATAACGAAGTCTCGGAAAACAGAAACAATTCCGTCTTAATCCGTCTGAATTCCCCCACCGGAGCGGCTAATCCCGATCGAAGACCGATCGTATTAGGATTGGCGATCGATAGAAGCTGGTCGATGAAAGGAGAAAAGTTGGAAGCGGTCATTCAAGCGGCTTCCTCTTTGGTCAACTGGTTGACTCGAAGAGATTTTCTTTCCATCGTCGCTTACGCGGAAGACATTCACGTAATTCAACCGATCGTACAACTCGTCGAAAAAAATTCGATCGTCAATCGGATTCATACGATTCTTCCGGGAACTTCCACAAACTTATCGGGGGGATGGCTGCACACGTTACGCGGTTTGGAGATGTTTTCCGATCCATCCGTTTATAAACGCGCGATTCTATTGACGGACGGAAATCCTACGCAAGGGATTACGGATCCGGTGGATCTGATTCAGATCGCTTCCGATCATTACAAAAAAGGAATATCAACCACCGTTATCGGTTTCGGAGACGACTTCAACGAGATTCTTTTGAAGGATATTGCCGATGCCGGCGGCGGAAATTTTTATTACATAGAAAGTCCGGAAGGAACCGGAGATATTTTTTTCCGCGAGTTCGGAGATATCGGTTCCTTATACGCGCAATCCATCGAGACGAAAGTTTTGTTCGGGAAAGACGTGGAGTTCTTAGAATTGATAAGCGACATTCCCTTTTATACCGAAATGGATCCGGATCAACCGAGCAGAATCAAATCGGTCGTTCTTCAATGCGGAGATATGCGCGCGGACGACATTAGAAACGTCGTGGTTCGGGTCAGGACACATCCTGAAAATCTGATCCACAATTCGGATCAAATCGGGGGAATCAAAATATCGAGTTCGTTTTACAATCTTAGCGATAAGATGAAATTGGAAAACGTCGAGTTCGAGTTAAAGCCGGATTGGAAATCCCAATCGGTCAAAGAAGACGCGGACGTGATCGTGGAAACGATCGTCGCAAAATCGGGAAAGGCTTTGAAAAAGGCCAGTTCCTTGATCAAAGAAGGTTCGTTGGAAGAAGCTTCTAAAATCCTGAGTGCGTTGATTAAGGAAGTGGATCATCAGATCGATCTCGCCCCCGAAGTTATGAGTTCTTTGAAATCGCGTCTGGAGGCTCTGGAAGCGAAGATTAAGGAGAATTCGAAAACGGCCGGAAAACATCTGATGGCCGGCGCTTCGGACATCCAATATAGAAACATCGATCCCATTTCGGAGGATATCGAATATCACGATCAAATCTTCGTCTATAAATCAACGGGAGATATCGATTTGTATAAATGTCCCGAGTTGAAAACCAACATTCAGGAAAAAATGCACGAAGGGTTTCGGTTTATCGTCATCAATCTGAAAGCTTCCTCTTATATCGATTCGTCGGCGATCGGCACCTTGATTCAGATTTCAGGTTGGTTGAAAAGAAGAGGCGGCGAGTTGGTCGTTTCCGATTTAAGAGATTCTGTGAAAAAGGTTTTCTCGATCACAAGATTGGAAAGTCACATTCGGGTCGCGGATACGGAAGAAGCTGCCCGGATCGTCATCAACGATGTGATCCAGGAAAGAAGCCTTTGAATCACATCGCAAGCGGCCGAGCTATTCTTTGACTTCGCTTTCCGCTTCGATTACCGCTTCTCTGATTTCATCGTAGAGTTCGGGCGGAATGGCGATTCCTTTTTGAGTCGGTTTTTTTTCGCCGTCTTTGTCCGTATACCAAACTCGAAGGTTCAGATATTTAGTTCCTTTGTATTCGGATACTTCCACCCGAATCACTTCTCCTCTGCCCTTGTCTACGTCACGGATAATTCCCATTCACAATTCTCCCGGAACCGCACCCGAACTTAGGAAGGCTGCCGGTGGAGCCGACATTCAGGAGACGATTCACAAATGCACAAATAAATGTAATTCTTATACCAGTAATAACAACGGATGCAAATTTCATCGATCCGTTTTTTGATTCGATCAGGATTTCAAAATAAAAAAGCCGAAAGAAATCAAAATTTCCTTCGGCTTCGAATTTTAAGAATTTAGAATACGATCAGTATGTTTCAACGAACAATTGGTGAGCGCCTTCTAAGTGGTGTTTGAATTCTTCGTAGGTTCCGGTGTCGCCCGCGATCTTTTGAATTTCTTCGATCACGCCTTTTTCCATTCCTTTCGGTCCGCCGCAGATGTAGAAACGTCCGCCGCCGTTCAGAATTTTTTTCACTGCGTCCGCTTGTTCGCGAACCCTGTGAGAGATATACATTCTTCCGCCGTCGAAAGAATTTTTTTCCTCTCTGGAAATCGCGGTAACGAGTTTGAAGTTTTTATGCTTTGCTTCCAATCCGCGGAGGTAATCCATCATTACGAGTTCGTCGGAGTAAGGCGCTCCGTAAACGAGAGTGATGTTTCCCGTGAAGTTGATGAGCTTATGTTCCAGAAGTTCTTCGCTCATTCCGATAAAAGGAGCGATTCCGGTTCCGGTTGCGAGAAACATAATGTCCCCGCCGAAGTCCGCAACGGGAAGAAGGAATTTTTTTCCGGAAGGTCCTGTCATTACGACCTCATCGCCGGGTTTCAGATCGCACATATAGTTCGAGCAAACGCCTTTGAATTGGATGTTTCCGTTTTCATCATATACGTTGTCTCTTTTGATGATGAATTCGATGTTGTCTTCCTTCATTCCGAAAGAGTAACTTGGAGAAGCGATGGAATAAAGACGCACGGTGTAACCGACATCCGCAAGACCTTTCGCTTTTTTTTCCGGATCTTCTCCCGGAGGAATTACGCCGCCGCTTTGTCCGATTACGTACGGATACGCGGAGTGATCGATCGCAAGCGTGATTCTATGAACGAGCGATTCTCCTTCTTTTTTGGGTCTTTTTCCTTTTCCCGTTTCCGGAGTTAATAAAACGTTACTGATTACTTTTGCTTTATACGGATTCGATTTTTTGAATAAATTGATTTGAGGTTCTCTGATCGGTTTCATGAGCGCGTACAATTCCTAAAAATGAAGAATTTTCCAAATTTCCTACATGGTTTTAGGGGAAGGCATTTCGTCAAACGGGATATTTCTGCAAACTTGAAGCTGTTTCAAAATCGGGATTTTCATCGATCAAAATGTGCAAATGCCGCACGAAGCGGTCATTTTGATAGAGCCTTTAATAATTCTTATAACTTGATAAGCTGCGGAGCGGGTAAGTTTTCTTTTTTTGAGTGACTCCGTGAATCGCTGATTTCTCCGTGTATCCACCTATTAAAAACGAGGGAAACATGCCCCAAATCAATCTTTCGGATCTCGCTAAAAAAATCGGCGGATCTAAGATCGTCAATACGCAAACACCGGAATCGATTTTGATCGATAAGGTCGCGACTCTTACTCCGGGAGCGAACGGCTCCATCAGCTTTCTTTCCAATAAGAAAATGTTAAGCGACGCGAAGAAGACTCTTTCCAGCGTCGTTCTTACAACGGAAGAATTCTCACGTGAAATTTCCTTGCCGTGCCTTGTCGTATCGAATCCTGAACTGAGTCTTGCGGAAGTCCTAAATGCTCTCTATCCTCCTTATGTCCCTTCCGGAAAAATTTCTTCCACGGCGTTGATTCATCCAAGCGCGAAATTGGGAGCGGGAGTTACTGTCGGAGAATATGTAGTGATCGGTGAAAACTCAGTGATCGGAGCGAACACATATTTGGAAGACGGAGTGAAAATTTCGCGTAACGTGACGATCGGAGAAGGTTCTCATATCGGTCCGAATTCTTCCATTCAGCACGGAGTGATCATCGGGAAACGTTTTATCTGTTCGGGAAATTGTTCGATCGGCGGAGACGGTTTTAAATTCGTTACCGTAAACGGAACGCATACGAAAATTCCTCAAGTCGGCGGAGTGATCATCGGAGACGATGTGGAGATGGGTTCCTTATGTGCGGTCGATCGAGGCGGGTTGGAAGACACAGTCATCGGAAACGGATGCAAATTCGATAATATGGTTCACGTCGCGCATAACTGCGTCTTGGGAAAGAATATCATCATCGCCGGACAAAGCGGCGTTGCCGGAAGCACGATCGTCGAAGACG
Organism: Leptospira sanjuanensis; assembly: GCF_022267325.1. Taxonomy (NCBI): domain Bacteria; kingdom Pseudomonadati; phylum Spirochaetota; class Leptospiria; order Leptospirales; family Leptospiraceae; genus Leptospira; species Leptospira sanjuanensis. The sequence goes on along the minus strand of NZ_JAIZBG010000001.1, from coordinate 3,932,080 downwards.
ACGTGATCATCGGCGGAGCTTGTGCGGTTGCCGATCATCTTCATGTTCCTGCGGGAACGATCATCGCGGGCGGAACCTCGCTGCGAAATTCTCCCAAGAAAAAAGATATCTTCGTGGGCTGGGATTACGGTTTAACCTTTCCGGAATTTCAAAAAGTGCGCGTAAACATCCACAATCTCGTGAACTTTCAAAAATGGGCTAAACGAGTCAAAGAGCTGGAAAAACACGCGGGAATTAAAATCGAGGAGAAGGATTGAGCTTGACAGGTCTTAAAAATGCGGCGCATTCTTTCCCTTACACCCTTTTGGAGGATTCCCGTGTATTCCCGAGCGAACGAAGATAACCCGGAAAATCAGCCGGATAAAATCTCCCGTAAGCCGGATCTTTCCCAAAGTAAAAGAATCGGAAAGTTGTTGGAGACCCTCGCCGATAGCATTTTGGAAAACAACCCGACCAATATAGTTTTCCTGAATGAGATACAAAACAATCGATCTGAAAATTCGATTCAGAGATAGAATCGGATTTTCAAATTCCTCGGATCGGTTCCAAAGTCGGAACCGATTTCTTGTCTTACGGTTGCAGCTCCCGATCGAAATTTAAATATAAGAATTCCTGAATATAACAATCTATCAAAGATCGTCGGCCGCGTTTTTAGTAACGGGCTTTTTGATTCCGACTAAAAGACTGGAAAATTCCTGTGCCTTCCACACGCCCTTTGCATTTCGCTTTAACGTAACCGGTCTTGCGCTGTCCGCTCCTGAGGAAGGGATGAATAATTTTCTTTGCCCGGATTCTTCCGTTCCACTGAAGCGGTTTGCCGTGATCGTAAATGAATAGGGCGCGCCGCCGGGAACATAACCGTTCGAAGCGGACGATCCGGGAAGGTAAGAACCGATTAAATACGGATGTTGTTCGATTTGTCTTTTGACGAGGTCCGTTAGATTTCTGCTTAACGAGAATCCTTTGTACCCGTTTGTATCCTGCGAAAGATGGGAAGAATCCACCACAAGAATCAAAGCCTTTACCCCCTCTTCCTTGTTTTTTGAATATAGATCCAAAGCCGCAACGAGCGAAATCAGTGCGCCTTGCGGGGTCGTGGATTGTTCGTTTCGAAACGTATCAAAAGACGCTAGATCTTTAGGCCAAGAGTTAGATGCTACGTTGATCGTTTCGTTTTGAGAAGAAAGGCTAAACGGAATTAAAACGGTCAATAATAGAAAAATGGAAAAACGGTTACGGTTCATATCTCCTCCCGAAAGTCGCTATAATTTATTGACTAATTGTGAATTGTCGAGTCAAAACTGAGAGGAAGGAGTGATCTGCGGGCAGAGGGACTCGCCCTCTCCGCAGTCTCGCATCCTTGCTCGACTTTGCTCCGAGGCACTTCACTTTGGCCTCGGAACATCCTGTTCCTCGGAAGCGTTTCTTCGCTCCCAAACTCAGAAACACTCCCTATGGGTCGTGTTTAGGTTGCTTGAAACGCTTTACCAAAGCTTGCGTTCGAGTCGTTCTTCCAGTATGTTCGTTGTATTGATTTAAGAAACGGAAAGATGTGCGGGCAGAGGGACTCGAACCCTCACTGGAAGCTTGGAAGGCTACAGTGCTAGCCATTACACCATGCCCGCTTATCGTGCAAAAATCATTTTTTTGTGGGTAGGGTACTTGTCAATCTAAAAGAAGATTTTTTACTATCCACTGAGATGAAAGAGTACGAGAACCTTTTTCCCGAATCGATTCGGACCGAACTAAAATCTTTTGCGGAATACAGATCCGTTTATCAAGAGATCTCCACGCTCAGAAATATTCTAAGCGTCCTTCACTGGGATTCAGAGATCACGCTACCCGAGGAAGGAAGAGCCGAGAGAGGATCGCAGATCGGCCTACTTTCCGGATTGATTCATTCGAAATATGCGGGTGAAAGTTTTTACAAACTTGCTGATAAGGCAAGAAACGAAAACGAGCAAAAGAATCTTCCAGGCCAAAAGGAACGTAAGGTTGAATTCGAAATCTTGTTCAAGGATCTCGATCGTTCCCGACGTCTTTCACAAGAACTTGTGGAGGAATTTTCCGTAACCACAAGCAAGGCTCACGCGGTTTGGGCTAAAGCAAGAAAGGAGAATCGATTTGCGGATTTCGCTTCGATTCTTTCCAAGATCGTGGAACTCAGCAGAAAACAAGCCGAGTGTTACGGTTATCGAACGGAAGCGTATGACGCTTTGCTGGAAGGTTATGAACCCGGCGAAAGAGCTGCGAACTTAGAAAAGTTATTTTTTAATCTAAAGAATTCCTTAAAACCTTTGGTCGCAAGAGGAAAGAAATTCTCGAATCCGTTTCCGAGGGAGATTCCGATCTTTCTTCAAAAACAACTCGGAGAAATCCTACCTTCGATTTTAGGATTGTCTCCGAAAATTTCGCGTCTCGACCCGAGCGAGCATCCGTTTTCAACTTCGCTCGGGGGTAAGGACAAACGGATCACGACTCGTTACGATCTGAAAGATCCCCTTTCCTCTATATTCAGTATTTTGCATGAAACCGGGCATTCTCTTTACGAAGCGGGAATATCCGAAATCGAGGGCGGTCCTTCTCCGTTGCACGATTCCGTTTCCTTGGGAATTCACGAATCACAGAGCAGACTATGGGAAAATCAAGTGGGAAGATCGAAAGAATTCTGGGAGATGTATTATCCGATTCTTCTCAAGACTTTAAACGTCCAAGAAAACGAACTGAATTTCTCGAAACTTTTTTCGTATATCAATCAATCTTCCCCGTCTTTGATTCGAGTGGAAGCGGATCAGATCACGTACAATCTTCATATCATTCTCCGTTTTGAAATTGAAAGGGAACTCATCAACGGTAAGATACAAGTTGCGGAACTGCCGGAGATATGGAATTCCAAGATGAAGGATTTATTCGGAATCGACGTTCCTTCCGATCGCGAAGGAGTTTTGCAGGACGTTCATTGGAGCGGCGGCGCCTTTGGTTACTTTCCGACTTACACGCTCGGAAATATTTATTCTGCTCAGCTCTTTCAAGCGTTCTCCAAAGAGAATCCGAATTTTGCGGCGGAAGTAAGGAAGGACCAAGACTTTTCTTCTCTCCTCAATTGGCTGAGGAAAAATGTCCATTGGAAGGGAAAATACGAATCCGCGGAGGATCTTGTTCGATCAGCGACCGGTTCCGATCCGGATTCTTCCCATCTCGTAAAATATCTCGAACAAAAGCTTGTCGAATTGGAATCGATTAAACATGGATGAAAAAGAAGAACTCACGGTAAAGTCGTTTGAAGAACTTTCTTACTTTGACAATCTCGCGCTCTATTATCTTTGCAACGAAACGCCTCCGCAGACTCTAGCGTTGGCTTTTTTGATCGGAGACAGCAAGGTTTGCGGCTCTATGCTCGGAGTCTTGGAAAACAATCGAAGACAATATGTTCATCAGTTGATGACCGAACAAAAGGACGCGGAAACTTCCAAAAAAGAATCCGCAGTCCAGGGACTTTTGATCATCGCGGAAGGTTTGATTACGCGAAAACTGATCGAGAAAAAAGGCAAATTCTATTATGGAACGAAACGTTAGTCGTTCTTCTTCGTAAACGCGGAAAATCCGAGAAGGGCCCACGCCGCCAAAAAGGAAACGCCTCCGATCGGAGTGATCGCTCCTAAAATCCGAACTTCCGTGATCGCCAATATGTATAAAGAACCGGAGAAGATAAGAATTCCCGTTAAAAATAAAATCGAGGAAATCCAAGCAAGTCGGTTCGTACTGGCATATCCGGTTAAAGCTAAAAGCAAAGGAGGAATGCTATGAATCAAGTGATAACGGTTTCCGGTTTCGTAGATGACGAGCATTTGTGCGCTTAAAAAGGATTTGAGGGCGTGAGCACCAAAGGCGCCTAACGCAACTCCTAAAAATCCGGATAAAGCGGAAAGGATGAGAATCGTTTTTTGTTTTCCTATCATAGACTCAATGAAATTCCGTTAAAATTCCTGAATAGCATAACTTCGAAAACGAATGCATCTTTTTTGGATTAAGAAGAATAGATACGCGGTTTGCTCGATGTCCAATCTTGAATCGAACATAGCTTTGATCTTGTTCTTTTCCATCTCTTGTTTGAGTTCGTCATAAAAACTCGTCTTGCCGAAAACGAAAGAGACCGGCACCAAGGCTTCCCGTTCACCTTGTCTCAAAGGAAGAATCAAAGTAACCCCTCTTTGACAACCTTGACTTTGTCCTTCGAAACGAATGATTCTATGTTTGGACCAATCCCAATCGTCGAGAGAGCCGTGAAACATATCCTTATGCGGAAGAGAAGAAGTGGAATGGATGAATCCATCGAATCCGAACAAACGCAGCCTTGTGGACGCATTTCCGTAATGAATCGACGGATCTCTGAAATACGTTCCCGCAATCGAAACCTGATTTTCGACGGACAAAACGGGCTCCGTGGGATAAGGCATCGGATTCCGTTTTACGAGCGTTCTACGGCTTCCGATCGGAAGAGCGCAGTTTAAAAGCAAAATCGCGCCTAATAAAAATAAGGCGAGAATTTTAAGACGAAGGTTCATTTCTTTTTACTCTTTCTTCATCAATCTTTGAGGAAGTTTTACACCGATTCCCGTGACCCGCGTGCATTTATAAAAATAGAGATTAAAGAATATCGATTTGATGTAATAATCCGTTTGAACGTCGAAGAGAAGATCCGCTTTATCCTGAATCGCGTTTTGAACGGCGGCTTCGTAACTTTCGTCGCCCGTATAAACGAGCCAAAGCCAACTTTCTCCGCAGGATTGTCCCGAAAGTTTTCCAACAGGTTCCATTCCGCGGACGTCCGTATAACTTTGTGAATAGAACCAGCCGGGGGTTTTTACATTCGTGTAAATACAATTCCCGATTGTAATAAATGTAACGAAAAGGATGAGATAAATTCTTATCGATGAAATCTTCATTGTATATTCCTGAACGCTCCGAAACTTTCCGAGAATTTGATTTCGTAAAAAGTAAAAGTCAAGGGAAAAGAATCGAGAATCGTTTTTAGAGAGAAAAAAATCCCGTTTCAATACTGGATAAAAATTTCCTTGTATCGGTCGAATCTTGTTCTTCAATAGGAAGTATGTCTCTCGTTAAGGATTCATCCTATTACATTCGATTGGAAAATAATTTCGGAGCTTCGAATTACGAACCGTTGCCCGTCGTATTGGAGCGAGGCGAAAGAATTTATTTATACGACGTCGAAGGAAAACGCTACTTTGATTTTTTATCCGCGTATTCGGCGGTCAATCAAGGACATTGTCATCCTGAAATCGTCCGGACTTTGATCGAACAATCTCAAAAACTCACTCTGACATCGAGAGCCTTCTATAATTCTCAACTCGGAGAATATGAGGAATATCTAACGAACTTACTCGGTTATCAAAGGCTTCTTCCCATGAACACCGGCGTCGAAGCCGCCGAAACCTCGGTGAAACTTTGCAGAAAGTGGGGTTATAAAGTAAAAGGAATTCATGAAAACAAAGCGAAGATTCTTTTCGCTTCCGGGAATTTTTGGGGAAGAAGCATCGGAGCAATTTCTGCGTCCACCGATCCTTTGAGCACGAGAGGATTCGGTCCGTTTGTTCCCGGCTTTGAAATCATTCCGTTTAACGATTTGAATGCGTTGAAACTCGCTTTGCAAGATGAGAATGTCGCGGGCTTTATGGTCGAGCCGATTCAGGGAGAAGCGGGAATTATCGTTCCGAACGAAGGTTATCTCGCGGAAAGCAAACGTCTTTGCAACGAAGCGGGGGCATTGTTAATTCTTGACGAAGTGCAAACCGGTTTAGGAAGAACGGGAAAACTTCTCGCGGCGGATTATGAAAACGTAAAGCCGGACATTCTCGTTTTGGGAAAAGCGTTGTCCGGCGGAATTCTTCCCGTATCCGGAGTTTTGTCCAGTGACGAAGTGATGTTGACGATTCGACCGGGAGAACACGGTTCCACTTACGGAGGAAATCCGCTCGCATGCGCCGTTGCAAAACGTGCGGTTCAAGTTTTGATCGAAGAAAAAATGCCAGAAAATTCTTTTCAAATGGGGGAAGTCTTCCGCAAGAGAATGGATCTTCTGAAATCCAAATACGAAAATGCGATCGAAGCGGTGCGCGGAAAAGGTTTGTTGAACGCGATTCAATTCAAGGAAAAGAACGGAAAGTCGGCGGCGAAAGACGTGTGCAATCAACTTCTGAAATTAGGGCTTCTTGCAAAGACAACGCACGATCATACGATTCGATTCGCTCCTCCTCTCGTTATCCAACACGACGAAATAAATTCCGCCTGCGATATTATCGACGAAGCGGTTCGGTTTTGTCTTGACTAAGAAGAAAATCGAAGTATCCAAAGGAAGTCATGCAAGCCGACGATAAAAAATACATCCGTGTTTGGAATAAGTTAAGCGTTTCCGAAGTTTCTTCCCGGTTATTGTTGATCGACGACCTGTATGGAACTTGCGGAAACTGCAAGCACCTCGGTTTGAATTATACGAAGGATAGTTCATGTCCGGAATGCAAAACGAAGTTTCGTTATTTAGCTACGAACTCCAAATCACCTTCAGAGATCGCGAAAATTCTCAATCGTCTTGAAAAGGAGGGTCTCGATCTGATCTTGATCGATCGCGAAGATTTCAATCAATCCAAAGCTAAGGACGCAGTGAAGGATCTTTTTAAACCGGTCGAGTGAGCTTTTGCGGTAACTTCGTTCAACCTTACAATTCTATTTTATTACTTTATAAAATTGTTCCGACAAACCATTTGATGGAAACTGTTCTTGCAAAAGCATTTCACCTTTTCCGAGCGTATCATTCCGTTTGTCCCATTTCCTTCCCGCTGATCCTATCGGCATCGAAAGAGCGATTCGGTTGCAATCAGTCGAGCTCGGATTTATTCTGGTTTCGTTTCGAGAAGTCGCTTTAAACCTTGCACGGCTTTTTCCAAATTCTCCAACGACTCTTTTAACTCGCTTTTATTCAAAGAATTATTCGCATCCGCGGAATGAAGTTCTCCATAACTTTTTGCCATAAAGCCGTGAAATGATTTTTGGATTTCTCCGAGTGCGGTTTCAAAATTCTTCGGGTCGAGTGCGCGTTTGCGCTGATAGAGTTTATGAAAATATCCTAATCCGAAACGAAGAAGAAAAATCGAATAAGCCGGAATCAAAAGATAGAAGGCGGTTAACAAAACCGGTCCTAGATTCCAGGTTTGAGAAAGAGATTGGTGAAAGAAAGATCGAATCGTCGATACGATCAAAACCCCTAAGGTATAGTTCAATCGGCTCGTACTCGGAGAGATCGTGTTGAATAAAAAGACAAGCACCAACGAAAAGATCAAAACTAAAAATAGGTCCAACGGAACGATGGAAAAAAGGATCTTTAAAAAAGAAGTAATTACTCCGATCGTATCAAGAAATGATTGGATAGACTGAGATAGGCTGTCAAAACTCGTTTTCAGATCTGAAAAAAATCCGGTAATCTGACTCATGAAATGGCTCCAAAAAATTCCTGGCTGGAAGAAACTCCAATTCTTCCTAAAGAAACTGCAAGAACTTTCCTTTATACAGAAGCTTTATCTGGTTTATTCGATGATCGGAGTTTCCTTTCTGATCCTGCACGAAAGTCATCTTCCCGTTTTTTTTATTTTGATTTTGGTATTAGGCGCTTACGCGGTTGCCACAGGTTTTTTCTTTCTGATCTCGTTCGCTTTCGGAAAACTTCTTAAGGAAGAATCGGTTAAAAAGTACAGGATCGGTCCGGATTCGACGACGACATACGACGCGATCCGGATTCTTTTGAACCCTATCGTAGAAGCGGGCGTCTTTGTTTCCTGCATCTTATTGTTATTCTTTACGGAATTTTATTCCAATCGTTCCGGCATCATTTTTATCGCGGTTTACTGCGGAGTGGGTTTTGTTCTCCGTTTTCTAGACAGTAGCGTATTTTACAGAATCGCTTTGCTAGGATTGATGGTTTTGACGGGAGGGCTTCTCAGTTTTAAGGCTCTGCAACAGGCAGAGATTCTGACGTCCTATCTTCTTTTTAAACCGACTTGGGAACAGAAAGAACTTACGAACTGGAGCTACGATTCCGAATCGAGAACATTAAGAAATTCTGATATTCAAGTTCGATTTTCCCTGCCCGAAGATTTCTATTTTCACAATCCGAAAAATCTCACCTTGAAGGATCAGACCGGAACCGGTCAAATCGCAGGAATCATCTCCTCCAGTGAAACCGATCCGAATCGTTATCCGTCTATCCGAATCTTTTATTTTCCCGAGCCGTTTTTGGAAATCGACAAAGTCAAACCGGAATTTTCTAAATTTTTGGAGCTCGCGATCAATCAAGGCGAAATGGTCGAAGTTCATGAACTCGGCGAGGAAAATTTCGAAAAGAGAATGGATGGAGTCTTTTGGACTTACTATGATAATCTCAGACCTCGCTACGCTAAGACCGGATTCTTTATCGCATCCGGAGACAAACTTCCCGATTCGTTTTTATTTCATATTTCGGAAAGTTTAGTCAAAGGAAGACCGCACGAAGAGGCCGTCGAAAAAATCCTCCAGAGTTTCAAGCGAGAATAAAACATTCGTATATCTGAATATTCTTATTTATGACCGCAAAACGGAATTTCAAAATTCAAACTGAAATAAAGTCGAGTCCGACTTTGAACTCGGTTACGATCCGTTTTTCGGCCGAAGTCTGGGTTTATCCCGGAAAAGGCGGCTGGCATTTTTTGACCTTAACTTCCACCGCTTCTAAAGAAGTTCGATCCTTAGTTCAAGGAACTTCCTGGGGTATGATCCCCGTTTTAGCAGAGATCGGCGATACGAAATGGAAAACGTCGATCTTTCCGGAGAAGGATTCTCCCAAATACGTTTTACCTCTCAAAGCGGATATACGTAAAAAAGAAGAAATCCTACCCAATCAAAAGATTAAAGCTTCCGTCACGATTGAATTCTGACTTCATCAAAAAAGGCAATTCAAAGAGCGCACGTTCAATTGGAATCGAATTACGCTTTTTGAAGTCGCGATCGTTTATTCAAAAAGTTTAAAGCCGATTACGGAAAGCGGGTCCACCATCGTTCCTTGAACCCGTAAGCCTAAGTGCAAATGAGGTCCGGTCGACATTCCCGTGGAACCCACTTTGCCGATTTGGTCGCCTTTCTTCACTTTATCACCGACTTTTACGTTCAATTCGGATTGATGCATATACAAAGAATAAACTTCCAAGCCGTGATCGATTACGGTGAAGTTCCCCTCGTAATACATCGGTCTGGATAAAATTACGGTTCCGTCGTTGATCGCAAAGATCGGAGTTCCGACTCCGCCTTTAAAATCGACACCGCCGTGTGCTTTTCCTTTGATTTTGTTATAAACTCTTCTTTTATAAAACGGACTCGTAAAGTGAACTTCCTGCACGGGATAAACGAAATCGGAAACGATTTGTAAATCGGTTTTGGATTGAAACGCTTCAGCCTTGGCTTTGGAACATTCCGCGATAAAATCCAAAGTTTCCTGCGGAAGTTCCTGAGAAGTGTATTTTTTATCCATCGTCAAAGAGGAAACTTTCGTTTCGGAAAAGTTCGTTTTGTGAACGGGGATTTCGTATTCTTTATAATCGTTTTTGCGGAATAGATTCTTATCTTGAATTTCTAATATTCCGCTTTTCTTATCAAATTCGGGTGATACGGGAATCCAAGCGTAAAGTACGCCTTCCCGTAAGGAGTACGGAATTTCCTTTTTCTCCCAGAGAATTTTGATTCGATCCAATTTGGAAAGAATCGTTTTTTCGGGAGTTAGTTTCATGAATAGAAGTTCTCCTTGGGAAAACTTCCTGGTTTGAATCGAAAAAGAAAAGAGAGGCTCCTTCTTTTTTATGATTTCCGATTCTCGATCCTCTTTTTTTACGTTCTTTTTCGGTTTTTCCTTGGGTTCTTTTTCTTTTTTGGAAATCGCAGGTATGGTCGAAGCAAGTTTTACGTCCTTTTGTTTCGATTCGGATTTGTCTTTTGAAAGAACCGATTCCGTTTTTAAAAATGAGGTTAGGAAAAGAAGAAGGTAAAAAACTCGAAGATATTTTTGCATTGGATCCTGTTATGTTTTTCGGGAAGATCGGACGTACAATCAAAATCGTTTTGGAAATTTATTGTCTTTCCGATTTTTTCTCAATTCGACAACAAAGTCGTCTCAGTAAATCGGACTGATTTTTTGCGGCTGTTCTTTCGCCGGAAGCTTATTTCTCTTACAGCGTGTCCCAAATTCTAATTTTACTTTAGCAGAAAGATCAGCTGCAAGGTTCTGTCCCTGTTTTGGGACAGGTTCTTATGTCTTATTCTCCCGAAATCGGGAGACGGTCAAAAAAATCGAATTCTCCATTTTCTTTGAAAATTACCTAAGCAAATTTCCGATTCTTCCGATTCTTGATAGCAGGGATCGGATAACACAGATGAAACAAGAGGAATGGTTGGAGCAGCTTACGAAACTTTTCCAGGACGAGATCAATCTCTATTCGAACGTTCTGGAATTGGAGACTCAAAAATCGGCCGCAGTCGTTCAAGCCGACGGCAAGTCTCTCGAAACGATTACTAAAAAGACATACGAGCTGCTCGTGATGGCCGCCGAGATCGAACGCGTTCGCATGAATTCGATCGAAGAAATCTACCGGTCCAAAAATTTTGCGCTTCCCGAAAGCGGTGTTCCTACGTTGTCCGATTTTTTAAACCGACTGGACCGCGATTCCAATTTCCGTTTAAAAGAATACGGCTCGTCCTTAAAGTCCGTTCTTCATCGTTTAAAAGAAAAAATCAAATCGAACGAAAAGCTGATTCTTACCCGCCAGGAAATTCTTTCCAGAACGATCGATGTGATGAAGGAAAAGGCGATGGAATCCGGCGTAAATACGTACGGTTCGGGAAAAAACCCCGAACGAAAACAGCCTAAGAGACAAGCTTTGATGCTCAACGCTTCGGCGTAATCGATCTTATATTTCGTAATAGGAGGAAGCCATGGGATCCACATTTTCAGGACTTGAAATCGGAAAGCGAGGCTTGACCGCACACCAGCAAGCGCTTCAAACAACGGGTCATAATATTTCCAATGCGGATAACAAGCATTATGCGAGACAGAGAGTCACTATGACCGCGATGGATCCATTGTATGATCCTTCTCTGAACCGCGCCAACCTTCCCGGTCAAATCGGACAAGGCGTCGAAATCGCATCGATCGAAAGAATCCGAGACAACTTTATCGACGATCGTATCATCGAGACTTCGGGGAATAAGGATTATTGGGCGGCCCGTAACGAATATTTATATCAACTGGAAACCGTCTTTAACGAACCGAACGGAACCACGCTTAGAACGTTGATGGATAAATTCTGGTCTTCTTGGGAGGATCTTGCCAATTATCCCGAAGACAACGCGCATCGTTCCGTCGTTCTGGAAAAAGCGAACGGACTCGGAAGTAGAACCGAGGACGTTTATCGCAAGCTCGCACAATTGAGAGATCAAGCCAATCGCGAAATCGAGACGAAAGCGTATCACATGAATACGATCGCCGAAAACATCCGTACATTGAACGAAAGAATCGGGAAATCCGAGGCGCTCGGAGATCGACCGAACGATCTCTACGACAAACGAGACGCTCTTTTACAGGAACTTTCTTCCTTAGTGGATGTTACGATCGGCCGCTCCGACGAAGACGAATTGATGGTCTTTATCGGTCAGCAGATTTTGGTTCAAGGAAACAAAGCGAACAAGATCGATATTCTCGGGAATCCATCCAAGGACGGACTTTTGGATCTTTATTGGTCCGCAACGGGGGATCCGGTTCTTCTCAGAAAAGGAAGATTGCAAGGATTGATCGAAGTTCGCGACAAGATCATTCGCGAAAAGATCGATCAAGTGGATTCTCTCTCCATCAACGTGATGGATGCCGTGAATGAAATCCACAAAGACGGTTTCGGAATCAACGGAAACACGAATCAAGCTTTCTTTAATATTCGTTCGTTGTCGATCAACACCTTTGGAGAATATGATTCGAACGGAGACGGTCAGAACGACGTTACCGCGATCTTTCGAGTGACCGGTAAAAACACGATCGATCCGGATCGTCCGATCGGAATCAACGGAACGATTACGTTTAATCAATCCGATTCTAAAGAAGCGCCGGTTCTGATTCCGTATTCGACAAACGACACGTTAAACGGAATCATTAAGAAGATCAATGCGTCTCGCTCCGGCGTCGTCGCGTATATGAACCACGACAATCAATTGGCGCTAAAAGCTACCGTTGCCGACGATCATCCGAATAAGAATTTTATTCTCAGACATATCGAAGACTCGGGAGATCTTCTAGTGGGAATGACGGGGATCTTGATGGCCTCCGGTCCGGCGGGCGCGTACGACTACAAACGTCTCGGCGAGATCAACAAACTTCAGGCTCGTTCCGAAGATATTACTCTTACTCCGCACTTTCATCCTTCTTCCCATTTTAGAGTTGCGGATTCGATTGCGAATAACGTTGCAAACATCGCCGCGGCTCGCGGTAAGGATGTGGGCGGCACGGGAGATTACAATTCTCCCGGAGGTCATAAGGATGGACGCAACGCTTTGATGGTCGCTTCCGCTTTGAGAAACAGCCCCGTGATGGTCGACTATTCCAAAACGACGGATGATTTTTATAATACGTTGATTTCCAAATTGGGAACGGAAGCAAGAGAAGCGAAGCAGGAATTCGGGATTCAAAACGATCTGATGAGCGAACTCGAAAATATGAGACAATCGGTCATGGGCGTGAACTTGGACGAAGAAATGGCGAACATGGTCCAGTTTCAGCATTCTTACAATGCATCCGCAAAAATGATCAATACGATGAACGAGATTCTCGATACGATCATCAATCGATTGGGAGCTTAATCTCGCGAAAATTTCCGCGAGTAAGGAGAGAATTTTATGATGCGCATTACGAACATGATGCAGAACAACAGTCTGGTTCATAATTTAAACAGACATCAGCTTCAGATGGACGAGACGCAAAACCAGCTTTCTACGGGACAAAGAATTCGTCTTCCTTCCGACGAACCGGGCCGTGCGACGAATCAGATGTTTTTTCGTTCCCGGTTGAACGAACTGGATACGTTCCAAAGAAATATCGACGACGGGAATTCCCGTCTTCAACAGATCGATGGAGAACTCGATCGGATCGGTTCCTTGTTTCAAAGAGCGAGAGTCCTTGCGGTTCAGGCTTCCAACGGTATATATCAAGGAGACAAAGGTTTCGAACTCGAAGTCGCGATCGGTAAAGAAATCGACGAAATTTTAAGAGCGTTAGTCGACATCGCAAACACAAGAGATGCGACCGGTCGTCCTTTATTCGGCGGACACGTGATCGAAAGGCCTCCTTTCGAACCGATCGAATCCAAGATCAAAGGTCTTCAAGGAATCGAATTGAAGAATCAATACATCGGAGTCGAATATCGCGGCGATATAGGAGAACAACTCAGGGAGATCGAAAAGGGAGAATACATTCCCGTAACGATTCCCGGAAACAAGGTTTTCTGGGGAACAAACATGAGTATCACGAGCAAAGTCGATAACTCCGGTTATATCGCTTCCTCCGATCAGAAATTCAAAATCGACGGCGTGGAAATTCACGTTTCGGCGGGAGATACGATCGACGATATCATCGATAAGATCAACAATTCTCCGTTGGAAGTAAAGGCAAACAAACTTGCTCAGGATAACATCAGTTTAAGTTCCACCGCGCCGCATCAGATCTGGATGGAAGACGTGGAAGGCGGAACGATCCTAAGAGATATCGGACTGGTCGATTCCGCAACTTCGGAACCTCCGAACAACTATTCCAAGTCGGCGACGGTGACCGGCCTTTCCGTTTTCGACGTAATGATCCAGTTTAGAAACGACCTGATCCAAAAGGATCAGGAAAGAATTTCGGGACGAGATCTTCAGGATTTGGATCTGGCGATGGAAAACATTCTTCGTTACCGCGCGATCGTAGGCGCGAGAATGAATCGAATGGAAGAACACGCGCAACGTGTCGATTTCGATAAGTCTTATATGACCGAACTTCTTTCCAAAAACGAAGGAGTGGATTTTCCGGAAACCATTATGAATATGAAATGGTTGGAAACGGTCCATCAATACGCATTGAACGTAGGATCGAAAATTATTAAACCGACATTGATGGATTTTCTGAGATAAAAACCGATCGATAAAACGTTCGTATAGGAAATTTCGAAGGTAAAGATACAAAATGGGAATCGAGATTCAGACAAAGCCGTTCGGAAAAATGCAAATATCCGAAAAACAAATTCTATCGTTTCCGGACGGTTTGCTCGGATTTGAGGATTACAAACAATTCGCACTCATCGAAGAGGAAGAGGAATCCGTTTTTAAATGGCTGCAATCGGTGGAAGAAGTGGATCTAGCATTCGTGGTGATTCCCCCTTCTCTGTTTAAAAAGGAATACAAACCGTTGATCCCCGAGCAGGAATTGCAAGGAATCGGAATCGCCGAAGTAAAAGAAAGCCTAACATTGGTGATCGTAACGATTCCCGGTGAGGATCCTTCTTTGATGACAGCGAACATGCAGGGACCGATTCTAATCAATAAGGAAACGCTTTTAGGAAAACAATTCATTTCAAGAAACGAATCTCATTCGGTTCGGGAAAAAATTCTCGAATCGGCCGCAGTGGAGATGGGATAAGTGCTGGTTCTTGCAAGGCGGACCAACGAATCGATCATGATCGGCGACGACATTGAAATCGTCATCGTCGATATCAAAGGAGATCAGGTAAAGATCGGAGTCAAGGCTCCGAGAAACGTCTCCGTTCACAGGGCCGAAGTTTATAAAGACATTCAAGAAGAGAATAAAAAAGCCGCCGGAGCCAAGATCAAACCGGAAGATCTCGGTAAGATCGGAAACATTCTCAAGAAAAAGGACACCAAGAAAAAAGAGTAAACGCCGTACTTCAGAAATCTTCGCTTTGAAAAGAATTATTTCTTAATTGTTCCGACAAACGATCTCATCGGAAAAGACTTGAAGTCTAAGATTAGGCTGAAAGCGGTTTGATTCTTCCAATGTGAATCGAAATTAATATTTGGTTTTTCTATGACTCGTTTCAGGATCCTTATTTTTTCCTTTTTATTCGTGTCGTGCTTTGCGGGAATTCGCAAAGAACTCAACTATTCCTCCGATTCAATCGCGTTTTATTCTTTTGAGAATGACCAAAACACGCCTGCTTGGTTGGATCGTAACGCGTCTTATCTCAAAAATGAACAAAGGCAAAATTTTAAAAATCTAATTTCGGATGCGTTATTTCAAATGGGGAATCGAAACGATTCCTTGGTAAACGATACCGCTTTGCGGATTTTTCCGAAAGAATTGAGTTTGGAAATTGCACAACGTTCTTTCGATAAATTCGAAGCTTCGCCTCGACATGTGTATCAGCTTTGGATTTTAAAGAAAGAAGATCCGATCAATCCGGGAAGAAGAATACGACGAACCGTCTTTCTATTGTATCCGACTTCAGAATCGATTCAGTTTCTATTTTATGAATTGAATCAGTTCATAGACTTTCAAACTCCTTATACGTTTCAAGATTGGTCGAACTATTCTCTATCGGAATCAAAACCGAAATCTTCTTTGGAAATTTTCATTCCCGATTCCGCAATCGGAACATTGTCTTATTATAAGGATGAGCTTGGTGATGAGAAGAAATTTCACGTCGTATTAAAAACGAATTCGAATCCTTCGAAGGATATAGAATTTAAAGAAGAAAAGAAAGAAACTTCTTCGAAAGATGTAGAGAAACGTCTGATCGAATTAAAAAACCTTCTCGATAAGAAATTAATTTCCGAAGAAGAATACAAGAAGAAGCGGGAAGAAATCTTAAAATCTCTATAATCGTCTTGAAAAAAGGAAATTCTCAAAAAATCGGAGCGGCTCTGCGAAGAGCCACTCCGGAGAGAATAGTGAAGAGAATTGGATTTCTCCACCCCCAAACTCTATGGGAAGTTCGGGGCGGAAAAGTTTCCTATAATGAACATATCCTCTGGACTGGATCTAAAAGACAGAGAAAAACGATTCGTGCTGTTAGATTTTTGCTCGAATCGACATATCGAGTTTCAACTCGTAATAATTTATTGAGTACGTCGTATTCGATTTGACGTTTTTTTTATCAAAAAGGGCGGATTGTAGCACTTTATAAAAAGCAACGAGCCTTCAACTCGCCGCCTTTCCTTCCTTCTCTTGTCGATCCGCTTCAAAAGCTGCTTCTAATTGACGCATCGAGTTCTTTGAGAACTTGATAAACTCCTTTTCATCGTCTCGAATTTGGAACTGTCCTTTGAGGGTCAGTTCATCGTGAGCTCGGAATTTTCTGACTTTTTGCTCCACTTCCGAATCCAAAAAGCCGAGTTTACTTAAAGTTTCCCCCGCTAACTCGAGCGCGGAGGCGAAGGTATCCCTGCGGATGATCTTGATTCCAAGTTCCATCAGTTTGAAAACGTGTTCGCGGTTCCGAGCTCTTGCAATGATGGTCAGGTTCGGAAAGTGTTTTTTAACAAGCTCCGCGACCTTTACCGAAACATCTATATCTTGAATCGCTAATATGAATAAATCGGCGTGTTCCGCTCCGGCCGAACGCAAAAGACTGAGTTTGGCTGCGTCTCCATAGTAGATCTTATAACCGAATTTGCGAGCGACGTTGACTTGATCCGGATTGTGTTCCAAAGCGGTAAAGCCGATTCGGTGGACGAACAACATCCTTGCGATGATTTGACCGAATCTGCCGAAACCGGCAATGATGACGCGGTTTTGTTCTTCGATTTCATCCTCTTCAAGTTCCGAATCTTTTTTGAATAAGAGTTCTACAGCTTTATCCTTAACGATTCCGAGGATCGGGGTTAAACCCATGGAAAGAGTGACAACTGCAATTACCAAATCGGCTCTGTCTCTCGGAAGAATGGAAAGCGATACGCCTACTCCCAAAATTACGAACGCAAATTCTCCGCCTTGAGAAATTGTAGCGGCAAGGTTCAATGATGATTCTTCACTGTGCCTGGAAATTCTTCCCAAAAAATAGAGGATTACGGCCTTCAAAAACATCAAGGCCAATGCGAGCACAATGACAAGAAGCGGATCTTTTAAGACTTCACCGAGATTGATCGACATTCCCACTGCCAAAAAAAACAAACCGAGAAGCAGACCCTTGAACGGTTCCAGGTTGGATTCGAGTTCGTGTCTGTATTCCGAATCGGCCAAGATAACCCCGCCTAAAAAGGAACCGAGCGCCATCGATAATCCGACTTGGTGCATCAGCAATGAAAGTCCTACCACGATCAGTAACGAAAGTGCGGTAAAGATTTCGTGATTCCCCGTAGACGCAACGAGCCGGAACAACGGTCTCGCTAAAAATCTTCCGGCTAAGATGACCGCAGATATCGTCCCGATCGCAATCAAAATGGGTTTCATGCTTCCTTGAGAAGTATGAGCCGTGTGCGCTTCTCCCAAAAAAGGAAGAATCGCCATGATCGGAATCACCGCTAAGTCTTGAAAAAGAAGAATCGCGAAGGAAGTTCTACCGTGCGCCGTATTGAGTTCGTTTTTTTCTCCCAAAACCTGCAGAGCAAAGGCGGTGGAAGATAATGAAATGCTAATACTGATCACGATCGCCTGTGAATTTTCGAGACCTAAAAAGGAAAGCGCCGTAAAGAATACGAGAGTTGTCAGAACTACTTGAAGACCGCCCAGGCCGAAAACCGGTCTTCGTAAAACCCAAAGTCTTTGCGGCTTTAATTCAAGTCCGATTAAAAATAAAAGAAGAACAACCCCGAACTCGGAAAGATGAAGAATACTTTCAACGTCGGTGATCAATCCGATTCCCCAAGGGCCGATGATCGTCCCTCCGATCAAATACCCGACGACGGAACCCAGACCGAGTCTTTTAAAAAGTGGAACCGAAATTACGGCCGCGGAAAGAAATACGATGAGTGTAATGAGTAAATTATGATCCTGCATTCTTCTTCCTTGAAAAGTTTAGACGATCTAAGTGATCCCAATGGACCTCAAAACAACTTCATAAAAGAAATTACGAACGAATGCGCGTCTCCGGGCCATCTTGAAGAAACGTAATTTCCGTCGATCACTGCGTGACCTCGTTTCAACTTCTTATCGTTGTCTCGGAAAATGGGTTTCGGTCCGAAATGAAAATCCTTCGGATCTTGAAGCGCGGCTTTTACTTCCTCTTCCACGGATTGAGGATAAGTCCGGTAATAATTTCCGAGCCACAATCGCGTAAGATTCCACGCGGCCATTTCTTGCGATTTTAAAAGCGCGGTTGTTTTCTTTCCGAAAAGAATGGAACGATCGCTTCCGGGTAATTTACTCCGCGCGGCCAAAACCACTCCGTGACAAATCGCCCCCACCGGTTTTCCCGTGGCAAAAAATGCACCGACAAAATCCTGAAGTTCCTTCGATTCCAGATATTCTTTCATCCCGGGGGCGTGTCCGCCTGGAAGAATCAATCCGGAAAAATTCTCCGGTTTTAAATCCCGATACGAAAGAGGATTTTGAAAGTTAGAATCGGCGATCATCTCTTTGTAAGCGGCTCTTGCCTTTTTATGCGCGATCAAAAGCGGCTTCCAGATTCCGAGCCCTTTCCCTGTGAGCATTCTAAAATCGGCAACTCCGGGTTTACCGTTCGGCGTTGCATAGAAAACTTCAAAACCGTTCTCCTTGAGAATTTTCCAAGGAATCGCACTTTCGGAAGGATCAAAATCAACGGAGGGAAGCGGGATGAGAATCTTGTGCTTTTCGGTCATAGGAAGAATTCTATCCATTCTCTTAAAAAATCAACACAGAAGAAGAAAGATTACGATTCCGGAAAAAATTATAAAAGTCTTCGAAATACGATCGGAAGCACGATTTTTTTCTTGACTAAAACGGGAAAAATGACTTTTGTAAAATTAAATTGTGCACAATCTAAATGGAGATTGAAATGAGCCAGACATTATATGATTTGACCGCGACTCTCAACAGCGGTAAAGAGCAAAAGCTCGAAGATTACAAAGGAAAGGTTCTTCTGATCGTGAACACCGCAAGCGAATGTGCTTTTACTCCGCAATACGCGGGTTTACAAACCTTGTATAACAAATACAAAACGGACGGATTGGAAGTGCTGGGATTTCCCTGCGATCAGTTCAAACACCAAGAGCCCGGCTCTGACGAAACGATCAAAGCGTTTTGCCAAAGAAATTACGGTGTGGAATTTCCGATTTTCAAAAAGATCGACGTGAACGGGGACAACGCTCATCCGGTGTTTCGGTTTTTGAGAAACAAAGCGTCCGGATTTTTCGGAAATGCGATCAAGTGGAATTTCACGAAGTTCTTAGTCGATAAACAGGGAAACGTAATCAAACGTTATTCTCCGATGACGACTCCCGAAAAGATCGAAAAAGAAATTCAGGATCTTTTAAAAAAATAAACGCGACCCCGTCCTATCGGAAGGACGGGATGCTTTTATAACTGCCGTGAAAGAACTACTTCTAGAAAATCAAATTTGTTTTCCTCTTTACGCTTGTTCCAGAGCTGTGACGGCCTTGTATCGTCCGATCCTGGAAGAATTGGGTTTAACGTATCCGCAATACCTTGTTCTATTGGTTCTTTGGCAGGAGGACGGATGCAGCGTAAAGGAGATCGGAAAAAAATTATATCTCGATTCCGGTACGTTAACCCCACTGCTTAAACGGATGGAAGATTCGGAGCTCGTGATTCGAAAACGTTCGGAAGAAGACGAACGCTCCGTAGAGATCTATCTTTCCTCCAAAGGAAAAAAGCTCAAGGACAAAGCCGTATGCGTGCCGACGAAACTTTTGGAAAACTTGGACGTGGATAAAAAAAGTCTTACCGATTTAAAGAACGATCTCGATCGTCTGCTGACTCTTCTTTCCGAAAAGACCGAAATTTAATTTTGTTTTGCCGGGTGAAGAATACTTGCGATTCCCTCTTCAAAATCCGTTTTAAACTTCAATCCTAAATCCTTTTGAATCGAATCGCTTACCACGATCGAAGATTCCTGGATGTATTGCAGATTGATTTTTTTCTTTGTGATCTTGGTAAGAATCGAGTTTGCCAGGTTGAATAAAAATAAAACCAATCCGGAAAGTCGTACTCGAACGAAAAATTTTCCCGGAATCGATCTCTGAAACAGGGATTCTATGTCCTCGGTCGATAATGCGTGCGGATGTGCTACGTTGTAAATTTTTCCGGAAGCTTTATTCCATTTCCTTAATATGTCTAGGATACATTCGATCACGTCGGAGGAATGAACCATCGACTTTTTAAAGTTCGGGTTTCCGGAACGAAGCAGAATTCCGTATCGGAATAGTTTCAACAGCTTATTCAGAAAACTTTTATTCGAAGGTCCGTATACGGAAGCGATGCGGAGAATCACGTAGGAATTTTTCCCTTTTTGAAGGATCGATTCGCATTCAATCTTTGAGAGTGCGTAAAACGTATTTCCCTTTAAGGGAGAAGTTTCCGTAACCGGTTTTTCGGAAAAGCCGTAGACCGAAGAGGAACTCGAAAATAAGATTCCGGTTTTTCGATTTTTGGACGCGAACCGAAGTACTTTCCGTGTGACGAATTCGTTTCCCCGTTTGTAATCTTCGAAAGTAGCCGCTTCTCCGCTTACTTTCCCGGCGAGATGAACGATGAAGTCGGGTTTTTCTCCGATGGAAATTTCGGAATCGTTTTCGAGGTCGATTTCATAAAATACGAAATTCCTGTGAAACCGAATCGTATCCGGATAAGAGGAAAGTTTTCTTCCGATACAAACAACTCTGTATCGTTCTAGAAGTTTCGGAACGAGGATCAAACCTAGAGAACCGCTTCCTCCGGTGACAAGAATCGTTTGGATGGAATCTCCTTTCTCGTTCATGCGGTCATCGTGAAGAAGATCGAAAGATAATGAAGAATTTTTTAAATTTCGTTCGGATTTTTCATCTGGACAGAGTGAAAATAAGAATCAACCTTGTTGTTCAAAATCCAAACTTAGAGAAGAATACGATGAAAAAGATTTTTTCAGCGCTTTTGATTGTAACTTGTGCAATGGCTCTTTCGTTTTGCAAGTCCGAAGAAAAGAAACAACCTCCTCGCCAGGAGTTTCAACCGAACTCCGATATTAGAACCTTTGAAGTGGGAATGATAAAAGAAGGAGATAAGCGAATCAAAGCGGAAGCGGTTCTCGGAACTCCATCCGTGGAATTGAACACGCAGGACGGAGCGGTTTTGGAATGGTATTTGGTTTCCACCGATTATCAGAAAAATTCTTACAAAACCTTGGCGGAAAAACCGTCGAACATCACCGAAGATACGAAGTTCATTAAACTTACGATCGATAAGAAAGGTGTTATTAAAAAAATGGAATATAAACTCTGAGAGTTTAATCGGCCACGTCGTCTTCCATTAAATCCAATCCCGCGAGTCCGACTAAAAAGTCGAGAAACTCCGCGGGGTTGAATCCGATTCTTAAACCCACATACGCACCCAAATAGATTTCGATCTGATACAGAAAACTTCTTGGATAACCGTCTTTCTTTTTATTCAAAATCTGTAATGCGTTTTGAATGGCGGGATCGTTGCGATCGAATGTCTGTTCTTCGATGAACCGTCTGTAAAATTCTTCCTTCTTTCTTTTTCTTCGTTCCGCAACGGGAATGTTGTAAAAGGAAAGATAACGAAGTTTCTGGCTTTTGATATTGTATCGTTCGTTTAAAAATTCCGGGACTTTATCGCCGGGAGTTTTCGAGTTCGCGAGGTTTTTGAGTTCTTCTTGAACTTCGGGAGAAATTTCTTCGCTTGTTTCTTCCGTTTCCGAAGTTTGTGTTTCCGTACCCAAAGGAAAAAAGGTATCCCCGCCTAGAATTCCAAAGATCAATTGTTGCGATCGATACGAACCGAAATAACCGCCTCTTAGTCCGTATCCTTTTCCTAAATCTCTTTTACCGGGTTCGGATTCTCCGCCTTGAAACACAAAGCCCGCTGCTAAAGGGCCGATTCTTACACCGGCACCATAACCGGGAGTTTCCACGCCGGCGGTAAAGATGTCCTTAAAATCGTTTTTTCTGTTTTGAAGATAAGTCGCACAGTTCGTAGCGCTGATAAATAAATAAAGTATGAACGTAATTAAAAGAATGGATGAACCGCCGTTCTTTTTCGTGCTCGATAAAATCACAAACCCACTCTGTTATGATTTGTTCCTTAGGCAACCATGAAAAAGAAAACGAAACACGACGTTTTCTGATTGTTTCCGGTATTCTTCGCTTCTCAATAGCAATCAGAATGGAAGAAACAAAACCATCCGAACTGATTTCCGCCAATATCGCCGTTTTAGGAGGAGGGCCGATGGGGGTCTTTCTCTCCACATATCTTTCACCGCAGGCAAAAGAAGTTTTTCTCTGGTATGACGATAGAAAACGCGCTCAAAAAATAGAGAAGGAAAGAATCGCTTCGTTGCTCGAAGATTCGATCACTCTGCCCGAAAACGTCCGCGTCAAAAGCGAATTCGATTTTTTAAAAAGCGGATCCTGGGTTTTGATCATCGCTGTTCCTTCCCGATTGATGGAAGGGATTTTGGACGAACTTGTAAAGGTTCTAGATAAGAATTCTTCACATTTTATTTTTACGTTTACGAAAGGGCTTTTGTCTGCCTCGACGAGAAGAAAATCAAATTGCATTACATATTCTGAATATATTCAAAAACTTTCCGCCGCAAACGAATTGAAAAACATCGAATATACGGCGGTAAACGGCCCCAATCTTTTGGGTGAATTAAAACGGGGACATCACAGCTTTTATTGTCTCGCTTCTTCCGGACCGAGATCGGTGGATATCTTCGAATCCTTGTTTGCGGGATCGAGAAATCACACGAAAACATACGAGGACTTGGTCGGTTTGGAAGTATTCGGGGTGATGAAAAATCCGATCGCGATTGCATGCGGAATCGCATCGGGAATTCCGGAATGCGGAAGCAACTTCGAAGGAGAATTGATCAGCCTCGGTTACTCGGAGATTCTCACCCTTTTGGAAACCCTCGGAATCTCGACCAGATCCGTTCAGGAATACGGTCTCGCCGATCTGATCGCGTCCTGCACGTCGCGTTACAGCCGAAACAAGGCATATGGACATCGCTTTGTCCACAAATTGATTTCGGGAGAAGACCAACCGAACCTCATCGAAAGAATCGAACTCTTTTTCAATCCGGCCGAATTCATTCAAAAAGAAGTGAGTCAAAGTGAAAGTCACGTGGAAGGTGCGTTTGCGTTGGCTTCGATCACCGCGCTCGCGGAAGAGAAGAATGTCGAGATTCCTTTGTACAATACGTTGTTTCAAATTCTTACAAGAAGGGTCTCGCCGACGGAATTGATTCGATTCGTTTCCAAGTCCACATCCGACGAAGTGCGTCACATCTCTAAAACCGCGACGAAACGTTCCGGCTTAGGGATGGCTTCCGGAAAGAAGTTTCAAGAAGCTCTTAGCAAAAATGTTCTGCGTCATATCAACGGGCAACCGGGCATGACGGACCGAATCGTAAAACAATCCACGCTTTTGATCAAGGCTTTGGAAAAACGATATGCGGAAGCGCAAGAAACGAACGACATCACGGATCTTTTGCAGATTCCGAAAGAAATTCAACTTTGGAAAGAAGTGGAATCTGTCTTTCAGGAAAAGGGAAATAAGGATCTGACTAAAATATTAGATTTTTATGTTTCTGAGATCGCCGACGATTACAAACCGTTTCTACGAGATACTCTCATTCATTTGATCGCCCCGACTCGATACGTATTGAGCGGTTTTAAACCGGGAGCGGGATTGCCTAAGATCGGCGGTTGTGTTAAGGAAGTCAAAGCGCTCGCTTCAAGATACGATATTCTTTATACGCCGACGCATCGATCTCATTTGGATTCAGTGGAAGTCGCCTTCGGATTAAAATGGCTCGGACTTCCCGTACCTCGATACGCGGCGGATAAGAAAGTGATGGCGACTCCGGGACTTGCAAACATTTTGAAATCACTCGGCGCGTATATGGTCGATCGAAAACGGAATCGGAATATTCTTTATTTGGAATGTTTGACTCAATATTCCACGATGATGTTGGAGGCCGGAATTCCGACCTTGGTTTATCCGGAAGGAACTCGTTCGAGAACAGGCGGAATCATTCCGATCAAAACGGGAATCTTATCGACTTCCGTGGATGCGTACAAACATACGGGATCCGAAGTGATCGTAGTTCCGATTGCGTTGTCCTATGAAAATGTTCCCGAAGACGAGGAATTTTGCGGAAGCGATAAAAAGCCCGGATTTAAGGATTTCTTTTATAAGAGAACGGAAGTTTACATGGATCTTTGCGAGCCGATCCCCGTTTCCCGATATATTCACGAAGAGGATCCGACGGGTTCCATCGGTTTTGAAATCATGCAAGGATGGAAAAAATACAGAAGAATTCTCCCGAACCAATTGATCGCGCGTTTGATGGTCGAAACGGGAACCGAAGTCGCAATCAAAGATCTAAAGAATCTGATTGGGGAAACGATTCTTACTAAAAAAGGAAATTATCTTACGAAAGACCCGGATGAGATTTTAAATCGAGGCTTGAAGGTATTAAAACAAAGAAAGATCATTGCGGTCGAAAACGGAAGCGCGAAAATACTGGATCGGAATTTAATCCAGTATTACGCGAATATGTGTACGGACGAATCGACTTAGTCGATTTTGATTTTAGATGCGAGCAGAGCCGCGCGTTTGCGAAGAGAGGAAATTTCTTCTCCTTTTGTGGAATAAGATAGAGTAACACCCATTCTTCGATACGGTCTTGTAACCGGTTTTCCGAAAATTCTGAAATCCGATTCGGCCATTCCGGAAGCGACGTCCAATCCTTTGACTTCGGGAGTTTTTCCGTCCGTGCTTGCAAGAATCACCGCGCTTGCTCCTTTTCTTTCCTGAACGATTTCCAAAATCGGAATTCCCAAAATCGCACGGAGATGAAGCTCGAACTCGTTGAAATTTTGTGTTCCGGCTAACGTGACCATTCCCGTATCGTGCGGTCGCGGAGAAAGTTCGGAAAAGTAAACCTTGTCTTTTGTAAGAAAGAATTCCACACCCCAGATTCCCGCTCCGGTCAGAGCTTTTGTAACTGCGTCCGCCATCCTTTGCGCTTCTTTGAGCTGTGTTTCGGAAAGTTCGGCGGGTTGCCAACTTTCTTGATAATCCCCTCGTTCTTGTCTATGGCCGATCGGCGGGCAGAAAAGAGTTTTTCCGCTTTTTTGAGTTACGGTTAAAAGGGTGATTTCCGAATCGAAAGGAATGAACTCTTCTACGATTACTTCGGCGGCTCCGGCGCGCCCTTTGGTTTGCGACGCTTCCCAGGCTTTGGAAATTTCGTCTTTGGATTTGATCACCGATTGTCCTTTTCCGGAAGAGGACATGAGAGGTTTTACTACACAAGGAATCCCTAATGTTTCAACCGCACTTCTGAGTTCCACTTCCGAAGAAGCGTATAAATATTTTGCGGTAAGAAGATTGAGTTCCTTTGCCGCAAGATCGCGGATCGCCTTTCGGTTCATCGTGAAGTTGGCCGCCTTCGCGGATGGAACTACTTGATATCCTTGTTTTTCGTAGTCGTAAAAACGTTCGGTTCGGATCGCTTCGATTTCGGGAACGATCAGATCCGGTTTGTGTTTTGAGACTACCTGATCCAAAAGATCTCCGTCGAGCATATTGATGATTTCTTTTTCGTGAGCCACTTGCATGGCGGGAGCGTTGTCGTAAGAGTCGACGGCAATTACGTGTTGCCCCAATCGCTGCGCTGCGATTACGAATTCTTTACCGAGTTCCCCGGAGCCTAAGAGAAGAATTTTCTTTTTCATATCCTGTCGGCAGAATGCAGGAATTCTTAGAAAGATCAAAAAGAAAATCGGAGGATCGATTCAATTTCTCGCAAAATTAGATTTGCGACCGCATCTTGCGTTTTGCTTTTACTTCGATTTCGTTTTAATCTGAAATGTTTGATAGTCTACGTAGTCGATATCGTCCTTGTTCAAACGAATAACGCCGGAGGGCATATGAAGAATCAGACGATTTCCGATTTGGGTTACGATCGCACCGGAAAGTTTTGTTCCGTCAGATTTGACTACAATCTCAAGAACGTTGTAATACTCTCGGATTTTTTTCTCATCCTTAAGTTCGTTCGCTTCCGCGTCGGATTCGATTTTTTCCAACGCCAGATCCAGTCTGGATGTCTGATCCTTTTCTATCTCCGAAGAAATCGAAGCGATCTTCGGTTGAGTCGGATCGGGATTTTCTTCTAAGAGGGCCTTTTCTACGAGCTGCTGATCGGCTTGGACGAGCGTTTCCAATTCCGCTTTTTCCTGCGGGGTCTCGACGAAAGCCTTCTTTTCGAGATTCGGATTTTCCATTTTTTTCAGCGATTCGAATTCTTTTGCGATATCTTCGTTCTTTTCGATTCTTGTCAGAACGAGTTGAATCATGTGATCCAAATCCGGCTTCACGTAAGAGGCCTCTCCGTTCTCCAAAACGACTTCGTTTTTTTCCAGGAAGGTTACGAATTCCTTATAAAGCTCCTTATCCAGCGCTTTACTGTCTTCGAGAATCTCTTTAGGAATTTTGAATGTGATTGCGACCGCACCTTCGTATACTTTCACTTTCGGAGGTTTGCCGTTCGTCAGTTCGAATGAAAAAGCGGTTCCTCGAACTCCCGCGACCGTCGTCGGGGTGGAAATCGTAAAAGCGTCGCTCGTTTTGAGCTTGTTTGTTTTAATCAGCAATTCGCCCGCTTGAACGTAAAGATTGGTTTCTCTGCGGTTGGGATCGGAAATATTTTTTAATGCGACTTTGCTGTAGGATTTGATTCGAATCACGTCGCCTTTAGCGGTTTGTATGTCGATCGATCCGGAAAAAGTATGAATCCAATCGTTCACCTGCAGAATCAGTCCGGGCTTTGATTTCAGTTTTTTGCCGTTTCTTTCGATGATGACTTCGCCGCTTTGAAAAATTACGATTATCCCGGAAGGAGGAGCGGGTTCGTCTTTGATGAAAAGCGAAGAAACAAAACGGCAGGAGAGATCTAGGCTTAAAATAAAGGAAGATAGAATTAAAAAGGAAAGAAGTTTTGTTCGCATGGGAATTTCCTAGACCAGGTTAAATATAATAAATCTGTTAAATGTTAACAGGCTGGAGATTCGAATTTTTCAGATTTAAATCATATTTTATTTCCGAAAAAGATACATACAAACCCGATTTCGGATTTCTGATTCCACAAAAGGGAGCAATCCGAAAGAATTTTCCTTAGATGCGTTTTTCGAAAGCGGCTTCGTTTTTGATTTTCTTTCTGCGGAAAGCGTTCGGATTGGTTCCGGTGAATTTTTTAAATTCCATATAGAACGTTGACTTGGAGCTGAATCCCGCTCGTCCGCCGATTTCTGCAGTGGTTTCCTCGGGATGATCCAAGAGGAGTTTTTTGGATTCCTCGATGCGGTATTGATTGATCAACGATGGAAAATTATTTCCAAATTCGACGTTGATGATTTCGGAAAGCTGATGGAGGCTCAAACCCAATTCTTTCGCAACGTTTTCTTCCTTTAAGGATTTCTGAAGATAAATCTTTTTCTTTTCGAGAAGGTTTTTGATGTCGAGAACGATCTCGCTGACATTCAAGGAAGAGGTCGTAGATTTTCTCGTTTGAGCGGATTCTTTTTCCTCCGATTCCTCCGCCGATTTTCTATTGAAGAATTCATTCAGCGAAAAACTGACTAAGATCGAATGAAACGGAAGAAACAGAACGACTCCGAAAACGGAGAAAGAATTAAACGGATAAAAATCGAAATGGAAAATCGTCTTGTACGTATCCAACAATAAGAAAGCGGTCCACGAAGCAGTGTAAAGCAAACCGATCGGAGAATTCGTGCGCAAGAATTGATAATGAACTCGGATAAAATAATAACTGGAAAGCCCGACGGTCGCGACCAAAAGAAGAATTCTATGATCATACCAGGATTGAAATAGCGGTATCAAGGCGTACAAAGAACCCAACGCACCGGCGATCCAAAAAAACACGGAGCGAAATACTTTTTTCTGATTCGCCCGATCGATCGTAAAAAGATAAAGGAAAAGAAAAACGTGCGATATCGCGAGAAATAAAAAATAACTGTGACGGAATAGATTGTTCGTATTTCCCGCGATTTCCGCGAAGGTTCTTCCGTGAAGAAAATAGAACGTAAGAAGAACGGAAAAGGTATATAAAGGAAACGTAATAAACACTTTGTTCTTAAACCGGAAATAACCGAAGAGTGAGTATAGAACTGCGATTCCGACGACGCCAATGATCGAATACGGTAGAATCGACCTCATTCTTTTGTGAAGTTCGTATTCTTCCAAACCCATAATCCGAATCCTGTAATTGATATCTTCGTTGGATTGAATGAAAAGATAAAAGATTCGGCTTTCGTTCGGTCCCAG
This sequence comes from Leptospira sanjuanensis, assembly GCF_022267325.1. Classification (NCBI taxonomy): domain Bacteria; kingdom Pseudomonadati; phylum Spirochaetota; class Leptospiria; order Leptospirales; family Leptospiraceae; genus Leptospira; species Leptospira sanjuanensis. The sequence goes on along the minus strand of NZ_JAIZBG010000001.1, from coordinate 3,903,504 downwards.
ATCCATTCTGAAATGAGGTAAAGAAGCTAGAATTTTTTCGTCCGGGTTCGAGTTGGAATATCCGGAGCTTGAAGAGATGAACTTTCCGCTTTTATCAAAAAAACAAAGCTGAGTGTCGGGGACGTTCAACCAGCCTAAAAGAAGGATTCTGCTTTGAAGCGTATTTTCCGAATTCTTTACGCTAAACCGAAGCCAATTTCCGAACGGTGTCCTTTTTACGCGGAGAACGTTCCCGGAGATAGGATGCCATTCCAAATCTTCGAGTCCTTCGATATGTTCGGGAGAACATCCTGCAAATTGTTGTCCTCTGTATCGATATTCAATAAGAGAGCTGATATCCTTAGAGGAAGTATCCTCGTTCAATAATACGGATTCCGGGTGGGCAAAAGCCGATGAAAAGGAAAAAAACACGCTGAGAATCATCGCAAAAAATTCGGGTTTTAACGTTGAACTCGTTTGCATTCTTTTCTTTATTCCTAGTCTTATAATATTCATCGGAGATGATATCATTCTTTTTCAAAAGGTTTCTGAGGCAAATTGAGTTTTTATTTTTTCTCAGAAAGAAATGCCTGATTTTTAGGTTTGTTTTCCGAACTGGATTCTCTTAGAAAACTCGGTTTGCACCAGTACTTTTTTACAATCTGTCTTTAAAAAAGAAAGGGTTTCATTTTTCGATCGTTCCTTTCAACCCGCATATTCGAAAAATTCACCAATCTTCCAATTTTATAAAGTTAGACACTATTTCCGGATTCTTTTAAAACACTTCTGAATCCGAAAAAAGACAAAAAATTCGGTATAAAATAGAAACAAACTTCTTATAAACTAACGAAATCGGCTCGACTTTAGGCAGAATAAAGAAATGCCAAAGATTCATGACGTAGTAAAAAAACTTCCATTCAGCCTTTTACGTTATGTCGCACGGTTTTTTAACGAACAGGAACGAATTTTTTTGGAAAACTTAATTTTCCAAAAAGTGATTGTCCAATTTTATAATCCTGGAAAGTCTATTCCTTCAGTAGGGGAGAGTTGAGAAAGGGTTCCAATTTCTTCCTTCCCTTAACTTTGGATTACTGCTTTCTCCCTTTGAGGTTTCAATTCAAATCGAGTAACGGTGTCTTTTAATCATGGAGTTAGCTAACTATGGACATGCACGCTATATTAGAAAATGTGCTGAACCCGCCGGTGTTGTTTTTCTTCCTCGGTATGGGAGTGGTCTTTTTCAAATCTGATTTGGTAATCCCCGAATCCTTGTCTAAATTCTTCTCAATGTATCTCCTTTTTGCCATCGGCTTCAAGGGAGGACATGAGCTTTCCCGTACCGCGTTCAGCCAAGAGCATTTCTTTACTTTGCTCGCTTGTTCGATCATGGCGATTGCGGTTCCGATTTACGCGTATTTCGTTCTGAAGATTAAATTAGATAAACATAACGCCGCCGCTTTGGCGGGATCTTTCGGTTCGATCAGTGCGGTAACTTTCGTAACAGCGGGCGCGTTCTTGCACAATCTCGGCGTTGAATACGGCGGGTTTATCGTTGCAGGGATGGCTTTGATGGAATCCCCTGCGATCGTAATCGCAGTCGTCCTCGACCGTTTGAATAAAAATAAAATGAACGGTGGCGGAGCGATTAACTGGAAAGCACTGTTTCACGAAGCGCTGTTCGGTTCTTCCATTTATCTTCTTGTGGGAGCCTTAATCGTTGGTTATGTTACCGGGGATTCAGGTTGGAAGGCAGAAAAGGTTTTTGCAGATGATTTGTTCAAGGGAATTCTAACATTCTTCCTTTTGGACATGGGTATTTCAGCGGCACGCAGGTTTAAAGAACTCACTCACGTGGGATTCTTTTTGATAGCGGCTGCGATCGGCTTGATGATCGTAAACGCAGCTTTGGGTGTTGTTCTGACGAAAGTTATCGGAATGCCTGTGGGAGACGCGCTTATGTTCGTCGTTCTTTGTGCATCCGCCTCTTATATCGCGGTTCCTGCCGCTATGAAGGATATGATCCCGGAAGCGAACCCGAGCATTTATCTTACGGTTGCGCTTTCGATCGTATTCCCGATCAACATCGTCGCAGGAATTCCTCTTTATTATTACCTTGTGACTTTGACCTGAGGAGGGTTTGCTTTTCTCGGCGAACCGTTTATTTGAATGGAAAATCGCCGAGAAAAGCCGAATACTAAAACATTCAATAATTCTCATTTGAATCCTTCCTTAAACGGAAGGATTCAATCGAAGATGAAGATGATCGTTTTCTTAAATAAAAAAAGAAGAGTTAATCAAATGACTTCGAATCAAAAAAAAAATACTGTAAAAATAGGTTTCATTCTGTTCTTTCTCCTCTCTTTCGAGAGCGGAGCGTTACTGGCCCAAACAACCCCGACGCCAACGGCCGAGGTTAAATCGGCGGGAGAGGCCGCCAAACCTTCGACCGAATCGAAAACGGACGACGCTGATTACGTTTCCCCGATGAAGAAGGGCGGCGTCGGCGCAGAATACAATCGTCACATGTTTATCGATCCCGATCTCGCCAGGACGGTGAATAAATACTCGAATAAACTTTGGCTAAACGATTGGATCAAGTTGGGTTTTTATCTCAGACCGAGATACGAATCCAGAAACAACTTAAACTTCGATAAATCGAATCACGCGTATACGGATCGTATTATGCAGACTTCCGCATTTTACTTTCTGGTCGATCCGAGTCCTTACGTGACCTTCAAGGTTACGGTTCAGGACACAAGGGTTTGGGGAGGCGAATCTCCGGCAAACGTGGGGGATATTCGTTCCGGTTTCTTCAATAATACGCCGACCCTAAGTTCCGATCCGAACACTCCCGGAAAACCGAGTAATTCCATCGCTCAGAATAATACGAGCATCCGTGAGGCGTTCGTAATGATCAAAAAACTTCCTCTCGATGCGAAGGTTCAAGTGGGTCGACAAATCTGGGCTTACGGCGATCAAAGAATGTTGGGCGGCGCGAACTGGACGATCAACGGTCTTTCTTATGACGGTGCGCGTTTGATGTTCGACTATGAGAATTTCAGCTCTCACTTTTTCGCGGCGAGACCGTATTGGACTCAGAGCGGCGTCAACGGCGTCCTTTCCTCCAACGATCCGAAAGTGAATTCGACTGCGGGAAATACCAACCCCGCGGCTTCTCAATCGGATACGACCTTATTCGGAACATACAATAGTTTTAAACTCTTAAACGAAGTGGTATTAGATGTTTATAATATAGACGTCGTTAAGAAATGGATTCCGCAGACGACTCCGGCTTCGACGGCGGACGACGTTTTAGCGCAGAATCGCAAAAAGCAGACCGATATGCTTTACACGACCGGCTTTCGTCTGACCAACAGAACCAATAAGAACAATCTTCCCGAAGGAAAGTCTTGGGACTGGACGATCGAAAGCGCGTGGCAGAACGGTTACAACGGACAGAGAATTCATAAACAGTTTATGGGTTATAATCTTCCCGGTACCATCGAAGGCGCGAATCTTGCCGATATGAGAACGGAGCGGGTTAAGTATTCCGGCCGTTTTCACGTTGTGCAGACCGGCTATACTTTCGATAAACTGCGGATCGGCGCGCAATACATGTATGCCTCGGGGGACAACAATCGCTCGGACGGCAGCGTCGGGACTTTTCAAACCCTCGTGAATCCCCGATTCGGCGTAATACCTTATTGGAATAACGTCGCAGGTCTTTCCGAAAATATCGATACGAAGAATCTGAGTTCTTGGAACGCAAACATCACTTACAAAAGCGAAAAGTGGGGGATGTTTCAAGTCGCTTATATCATCAACGACAAGGTTCAAAAGAACGATGCATGGTACGCGATCAACGGAGGAGCGAATTCCATCGCGGGTTCCGCTTTGTCTTCTCCCGTTGCAACGGCGACTAACGCGACCGGAACGATGGCGACTGCCGGTTCCACCGAAAATTATACCGGAAACGCTTACACACAATCGTATTCGACAGGCAGAAACATTTATAACGAATTGGACTTAACGTGGATGTTTCAGGTGAACGACAACGTGTCCATTTGGACCGGGGCCGGATTCCTGATCGCGGGAAATTCGATTCGGAACTATAGAAACAGTCCGTTGCTCTATAACGGAACAACGAACCAGTTTGAACTGAACCCCGCTGCGTTTATGAAACAGCACACTTCCGCGAATAACGCGAGCGTGTTCTTCTTTCAAGTGAACGCCGCTCTTTAGAAAAAGGAGGCTCATCAGCCGATGATCATTCTATCTTACCTGATAGTCGCAATGTCCCTTATCGCACCTTTCCTTGCTGGAAAGGTGCTCGGTAAGAATTTTTTCGGACAAGACACGGCCATATTCATTGGTCTCACTCTCCAATCAGTCTTGGGTCTGATCACCTCCATCTACGTTTACGGATACGAACACCGCAGAAGAACGACGGTTCTCTTAGGGTATGCCGTGTTCTTCCTCAGCACGGGATTTTGCTATTTGGTCGGTAAGACCTTGTGGCTGATTCTTTTTTGGGAATTATCCACGGTCAGTGCGTTCCTTTTGTATCAAGGCGGCAAGTGGACGCCGAACTCGATCAAAAGTTTTATTGCGCTGGTCGTTGCGGGAGGCGTGGGCGCTTTCTGTTTTACGTACTGGATCTATTCCCCTGAAAGCGAATTCGGAAATATGTTTTTGGTCGCGGGTCTTTTGGTTAAGGCCGCGTTTTTCGGATTTCATTTTTGGCTTCCCGAAGCGCACTCCGGTTCCCCGGCTCACGCATCCGCCGCTTATTCCGGGATCTTGGTCAATCTTCCTTTGATTCTTTTTCATCAACTCGTCGCACCTTGGCTGGGGAATACGGTTTATATCAAGATTCTGATTCCTCTCGCGGGCTTCGGAGTTCTTTGGGCGGGGCTTTCATCTTTGTTTTCGAGAGACGCGAAGAAGGCGATCGCTTACAGCACGGTGGAGAATATGAACTTTCTGTTTCTCTGCATTCTTCTTTCCGCGTTATGGAAGGACAACGAAGTCGGGAGTTTGAGGGTGTTGAGCCGATCCTTTTCGTTTCTCTTTATTCTTTCTTTGATTCATCACAGCATCAGCAAGACGTTTCAATTTCTTTCCATCGGATATCTCACTAAAATATCAGGTTTTTCGAATGTGGATCAGAATACCGGGGTCGGAAGAATTTCCGGTCTCCCTTCTTCGTTGCTGAGTTTGGGGACGATCAGCTTTCTTGCGATTCCCGGAACGACAGGCTTTTTATCCGAAGCCACCTTCGTGAAGTTAGTCGCCGGTGTTTTGGAAATTCCGGGACAAAGCGCGATTCTCGTACTTCCTTTGCTGATCTTGGTATCTTCAGGTTTGGTGCTGGGCGCCGCGGGTCACTTAAGAATTTTTTTGGGAATGGTATTGTCCAGACCGAGAAACAACTGGCAGGAAAACAAACCTTCCCGTTCGATTTTTTATTCTCTTTCTTTGAGCGGAATTTTGATTCTTCTCGTATCATTGGGAATTTCCGCTTACGCGGTTTATTATTCTCCGACAACCGAATGGCTGGATGAGAAATGGTATCGCGGACTTGCGATCGTCAACTTTTTAGGTCTCGGGATGATTGCGCTCGTAGGAATTTTCGGATGGAGAACGAAAATTTCCAAAAGAAAACTCTGGGATTGCGGGGGAAATTACGGAGGAGCGGACGTCGCGATTCCTTCGGACGGGATTTCAGATCCGCTGGTCCCTTCTTTGGGAAGATATTTCACTAACGAAGACGGGAACTCCAGATTGGACGATGGAATACTTCACGGTATTATAAAATTCTTAAATACTTTCAAGACAAGAGTCAACGAAGCGGACGAAGAATCGATTTCGATCAATCTCGCGTTTTCTTCCGTAACCGTCGTGATTCTTCTGTTCGTGATTATCGGCCTCAAATTAGCCGAGGGAGATTTATGGAAATTATTCTTAAATACCTTGACCCAGTAATTCGGGTATTATCGTTTATCGCACTTCCGTTCCTTTGCGGAGGTCTTGTCCAAAAGATAAGATCGTACGCTCAGGGAAGAGTGGGCGCGCCCGTTCTTCAGATTTTGTACGATACCTGGAGAATGATCCGAAAAAAACCGGTGGACGGACCTTTCTCCGGATTCTTTACGGAAGCTTCTCCGTTGATCGCGTGTTTGTCCGGATTAGTCGTATGGAGTTTGGCGAGTTTCGAATGGGGTTCCTTTCTTCTCATTCCGTTCTTAATCGGAATCATGAGATTTGCGTTGCTCGCTTATTCCGTGGAAAACGGAACCTCGTTTGCGGGGATGGGAGCTGCGCGTGAAGTGATTCTCTACGTTTTCTGCGAACCGATCATGATTCTCGTTCTTGTCGTTTTCGAATCGCACCTCGTATTCAACGCGAACTTTGCGAGCCTCGCCTTCGGCGGTCTTTTTCTTTTGGGAACTTCTTTGGTGATTTTAGCCGAACTCGCCAAACCGCCGTTTGACGATCCTAGAACTCACTTGGAACTAACGATGGTTCACGAAGCGATGTTGTTGGAAGCGTCTGGCAGCAGGAGAGCCCTTTTCGAATTGGCGCAACAATTCAAGACGTGTGCGTTGTTTCTCTTTGTCGCAAAGATGGGCGTTTATCACGGAGAATTCTTTTTGAATAGGACGGTCGCTCCGTTCTGGCTCGATATCGTCGCCGTCTTGGGAGCGCTTTTCGTTTCGGTTTGTGTGGGTTATATAGAAGCGAACAGCACTCGAAGAAAATGGCTCTGGGTTCCCGAGTTGCTCGGTTTGAATTTTATCTTCATGCTCTTTTTGGGCATTCTTCTCAAGTTAGGTTGATCCTAAGGAAAATTATATGGGAACAGAATTCAGTTATTTAATTCTACTTCTTTTGGGAGTCGTGATCCTGCTCGAGAACCGTTTGAAACGACTCGTGCTTTTGCTCGCGTTTCAAAGCGTTTTTCTTTTGGTTCCCTTGTTTGAAAACAACGGTTACGGAAAGCACAGTTTGTTTTTGGCGGGAATGATCCTTTTGTTCAAGGTCGTCCTGACTCCTTGGATTCTTTTTTGGACCGCAAGAAGAACGAACTCGGTTGAATCTACGTTTCCGAAGGTGGGGTATATTCCCACTTTCGCGCTGTTGATGGTAGGGGCCGTAGTGGGGTTTTTTATATTAGGATTTACTAAACTTCGTTTCGGTGAAGTGAATCAAATGTCCTTTCTTTACACATTTCTTCTTTTGTATGTTGGGATGGTGGGATTTGTCGTTCGACGCCACTGGGTCGGTGTGATCGCTTCCTTTGCGGTCTTTGAAAACGGAACCTTTCTTTTGACTCAAATCTTAAGAACGGAACTTCCTCTCGGGATCGAGTTCGGTTCCTTTTTGGACGCAGTGTTTATCATCGGCGCGGCGGCGACCTTGAGAATCAGCATGGAAGGATCTTCCGAAAACGAAAAAGAAGAGGTTTCCGTATGAGTCTTCTCGTTTTAAACGGAATCGGAGCCGCGGTTTTATTTCTGATTCTGCTCGCATATATTTTGGCGCCGACTCGGGGACAAAGACAGATCGCAATGTGGTCTTTCTTGATGATCCTCTGTGTCGGATTAACGTTTGCCGCATGGAACCTGGAAGGTTTTGCGCTTCAGTGGGTCTTGATCGAAGCGACCACGTTTACGGGTGCGTTGCTCGTGTCTTCGAGCAGAACGTCCAAATCGTTTCCGATCGCTTGGAAATTTCTTCTGATCAACTCGTTCGGATTGGGGATCGCGTTTTTAGGGATCATCATCGTAACGGCTACGTTACACGGTATCGATCATCCCGTCGAAGTGTTGGCGGGTAAATTATCCGAGCATCCCGAAAATCTGTGGATCGAAATCGGGCTTTGGTTGGCGATCTTCGGTTACTCAGCAAAGCTCGGACTTTTTCCGAATCACGTTTGGGTCGTCGATACGTACGGCGAAAGTCCGAGTCAAATCTCCGCATTGATCGCATCCTTCGTTCCGGTCGCGGTAAGTTACGCGCTCCGACCGTTCATACACATGGATCATCAGTTGTATCCGACCACGTTCAGCGCGGCGGACGGTTTGTTGATCCTCGGTGTTATCACGATGTTGCAGAGTATCGTCGCGTTGTATCAAAGAAACGACTTGAGAATGATGACCGCGAAAGTGGCTCTCTTTCATAGCGGTGCAATCGGAATTTTTCTTTGGATGGACCTTCCGGATCCGGTGTTCAACTTCGTAATGGCCGGAAACATCGTGCTGAAATCCGTTCTCTTTTTAACGATGGGAATCGTGAGAATGGACGCGGGTAAACGCGAACTCAGCAAGATCTTTCTTTCGGATTCGATCAACAAAAAGGCGCTCGCGCTTTACACTGCATCTTTGTTCGTCGCGTTTGTTCTTCCCGGTTCTCCGATTTTCGTGAACGATCTTCTGCTTTTAAAAGTGGGTTGGACGCAGGGTCAGTGGTTCGTGATTACCGTTCCGTTTTTGGGATTGATCTTTTTCGGAGTGCTGCTCTACAAAACGGTTCCTCTTTTCAATTTGGAAGACCGGCCTTTCGCAAAGGAATTTGCCGGTACGTTGCAGATCCGTATGACCAACTCACTTTTACTTTTTATCATGGTGTTGGCTCTCGGTATCTGGGGATTTTACCACCTACTGCAAGGAGAATTTTGAATGCGCAGCGTAACGGGTTTGTATCCGAGAAAAGGCAAAAAGGGTTACAACCGCTTCTGGCTTACGAGCGACGGAGTGGAACACGAAGTCGTCGAATATTCCGAAAAGGAAGCTTACGAAGACACCGCGAATCCGATATGGATTCTCAGACATTCTCTCGGAACCGATCAGGGAGAAGAGGATTATTCTTCCTATGATTTCGAAAGATACATCTCCGCGGATCGCAAGACGGACGTGGAAAAATTCGTAACCAAAAAAGGCATTAAGGATTTAGTATATAAGGGATTGAAGGTGCCGATTCCCGCGAGTCATTATTCGCACGCGGTCGGTCCGATTCATGCGGGTGTGATCGAACCCGGACATTTTCGTTTTATCGTAAAGGGGGAAGAGATCCGCAATCTCGACATTCGCCTCGGCTTTCAAAAACGAGGATTGATCGACTTGATTAAGGGAAAAGGACCGAAGGATTCTTTGCCTTATGCGGAAGCGGTTTCGGGAGACAGCACGATCGCGTATGCGATCGCTTTCTCTAGAATCTTCGAGGAAGCGCAGAAGATCACGGTTCCGCAAGAGTTGGACTTTGCAAGACTCGTTTTGCTCGAATTGGAAAGAATCGCGACTCATATCGGAGACATGGGAGCGATCGCGGGCGACATCGGCTATTATCCGTTGCAGGGGGTTTGTTCTTTGCAAAGAGGGGTTCCTCTCGGAGTGATGGAGGCGTTGACCGGAAATCGTTTCGGAAGAGGGGCTTTGTCTCCGAGTAAAGTGCTTCTTAGAAAGAATCTGAACCGGGAAAAATTAAACGAACTCGCGGAAAGAATCCGGTCGGTAACCGCGGATGTTGCGGGACATTTCGAGCGCGCGGCAGACGCTTCCACAAACCGGGAAAGACTTCAATCCTGCGGAGTGATTCGACAAAAGCAAGTCAGACATCTCGGCTTTATCGGAATGGTGGAAAAATGCACCGGACTCAACAGAGATCTTCGTCATTTAGAAAAATCGTATGCGTTTAGTTCACCGATCTCACTCGACCTCAATCGGGATCATATGAGAGGAGACGCGTGGGCGAGATTCTACCTGCGTTATGAAGAATTGAAAAATAGCGCCCAGTGGTTGGTTGAAGCGATTCCTAAATTGGAAGCTGCGCTCGACGTAAAGACTGTTAAGTCCGCGGCGAAATCCGCGATCAAAAAAGGAACGTATTATTCCGCGGTGGAAGGCTGGAGAGGTCCGGTTCTCGTTTCCCTGGATTTGGACGCCGAAGGGACGATTGAAGAAGCGTATATTCGCGAAGTATCCGTTCCAAACTGGCACGCGCTCGAATTGGCGGTAAGGGGAGAATACATCGGAGACTTTCCGTTGAACAACAAATCCTTCAACCTGAGTTACGTAGGAGTCGATCTATGAAAGTTATATTCGAAGTACTGAATATTCTTCGTCCCGCAAAGACGATGAACTACAAAAAGGTATCCCCTTTGAATCCGAACGCGCGGGGGATTCCGATTCCCGTGCTTGCATCCAACGAGTCCTGTCTTTCCTGCAAATCCTGCGAACAGGTTTGTCCGACTCATTCCCTCAAGATTATTTCTAAGGATAAGATGAGTTTCGATTATGGGGCTTGTCTTCAGTGCGGAAGATGTTCGGAATTTTGTTCCGAAGGAAAGATCGTCGACTCCGGTTTCGTTCACGTTTATTCCACCGATCGCGAGGCTTTGAAAGTCACTTACACGAACGGCATACCGGACGAAAGACAGGAAGTTGAAACCGAAGAGGTGAAACAATTCAGGAAGGCTACCAAGAAAACCGGATTTCAATTCAGAGAAGTCGCCGCCAGCGGAAATAACACGACCGAAGCGGAAATCAACGCGAGCTTTAACGCGCTCTTTGACGCCGAAGCCAGTAAGATTCGAGTGGTCGCATCTCCGAAACACGCGGACGCGCTCGTATATTCCGGACCGGTCGGACCGAATATGGAAGGGCCGCTGGACACCGCTTGGGAAACGATGCCTTCTCCGAAGGCGCTTGTCGCCGCCGGATCGGAAGCGGTTTCGGGAGGACTTTTTAAACTCGGTAAACTTCCGAAAGAGCCGGATCTATTTATCGGCGGTGATCCTCCTAGACCGGACGTAATCGTATCCGCATTCCGTTATCTGATGGGAACGAGAGAATTCTCCTTTCGAGCGGAATTATCCAAGTTCGTTCAGAATTTAAGAGAAACAAAGTAGTTTAAAAAATTTTAATACGCTCCGCGACGAAACCGAATCGAAAAAACTGTTTCTCGTTCGTCACCGAGCATATTAGAAAAATCCAATACGACGCCGCACCGGATTTCGAGATTCGAAGTTCTTTGCGGTTTTTTCTTATCCGCCGGAAACGGCTATTCCGATCAAAACGATCGCGATCAAAGGCGGTAATCCTTGAATGATCGCAGCCCGTGCCATTGAAGGTTTAGAAGCGAATAGAACCGTGCCGGCTCCGAAAACCGAAAGACAGGAAAAGATCATGATCGCCGGCGCGTAGCTTGCGTGAAGTTCGAAAAAAATCGCCCCGTAAAGCGCTCCGATCGCAAGAAACAGGTTGTAAAAACCTTGGTTTAAAAAGACCCCTTTCATCGCTTCCGCTAACTTTTTATCCGTAACTCCGAAACGTCTGTGAATTGTCGGTTTCATCCAAAGAACGCTTTCCATAAGAAAAATCCATACGTGAAGTGCACCTACGATACCGGCTAAAATCCTTGCGGCTAAAATCATTCGTCTAACTCCTAAAATTTGTGGGGGTAGTTTAACAGTTCGGCTTTTCTTTGTAAAGGCGTATCCGCGCCAGTTTTCGACGCGATTCGGCCGATCATTTATTATCCGAATCGGAGTTTTTGTTGCGATTTTGCTAAATCTCGTTCCCATACCGAATATGGACGTTGTCATTTTGCTAATTCCGGGAGCTCCGGCCTCGGTCATTACCGGTCTTTGCGAATTTTTTGAATTCGCAGGAATCGATTTGGAGAATCGGCGTAAGCCTCCCATCTGCCGTGTTCGGACCGCGGCGATTCAATCGGAACCGGTTCAACTTCATGGAAACGTTCAGATCAAACCCGATATAGTCGGTCGTTGTGAAAAGACCGATCTTGTGATCGTTCCCGCCGTTGGGCCGAATGTTTTCAATCTCAAACGTCGATGCGGATTCGAAATCGAATGGCTGAAAGACGCTTCTACGAAAGCGGATCGAATCGCGAGTGTTTGTTCCGGAGCGTTTCTACTTGCGGCTACCGGATTGTTGGACGGGTTGTCCGCGACGACTCATTGGCAGTTCGCTTCTTTTTTTCGGAGAATGTTTCCGTCCGTTCGTTTGGATATCAATAAGTTAGTGATCGACCAAGGTAAATTTCTGACTTCCGGAGGCAGCAACGCTTTTTACGATTTAAGTCTTCATGTTTTAGAACAATCTCTTGGAAGAGAGGTCGCCCTTAAATGTGCGAAACATTTTCTTCTCGATTCGGATCGAATTTCGCAAACTCCGTTTATGACCTTCGCTACGCAGAAGCATCATGACGATCAACCGATCGCGACCGCGCAGGACATTCTCGAGAACGAATTCAACACCGCCATTTCGATGGAATCTCTTGCGCAAAGAGTCGGTATCAGTTCCAGAAGTTTAAAAAGAAGATTCAAAGAAGCGACGGGAGAACCTCCTTCAACGTATTTACAACGCCTTCGCATCGAATGGGCGAGAAGACGTTTGGAGGAAACGGGAGATTCCATTGAAGAAGTAAGTTATGCAGTGGGTTATGAAAATGTGGGTTTCTTTCGAGTTCTTTTCAAGCGTTATATCGGAACCACGCCGCTTGAACATCGGCGACGTCATTCGCTTAAGCTTCTTCCGGCTCGACTTAAATGAACTTTCCCATTCTTTCCATCGAATAAATGGCTTCTCTGGATTTCAAACCCATCGATGAAAACAGGGTTTCGGAATTGATTCCTTCCAGGATATCGACCGGATATGTGATTCTCGGATCGTCTTTCGAGCGTATGGGATAAAAACGTTTTTGATCCCGATAAGAATACGTAGTCAGTACGATCGTTTCCACGTCTTGAAAGACGACTTCCAAGTTTCGCAGCAAGGTGTTGATCTTAGAAGCGATGTTCTCGTTGATATCTTCCCAAGCGGAAAGTTCTCCCGAAATTTCCACGTTGAGATGAATTAAGATCGGTTCGGTTGCCGGTTGTTTCGAACGATTCTTTTCCAAAACCCTTCTCGCAACGTTTAGCGCGTCCGTATCGTTTCCTCTTCCGGTTTTGACGAGAATCGCTTTGTTTCTTTGCAAGAGTTCAAAGCCGTCGCCGTAGCAGATCAATTCTTCCGCGTGGTCTAAGATCCTCCATTTTTCCTCTTCGTTTAAAAAGGACAACTTGCGTCTTTGATTTAGAGAATACGTGATATTCCAAATCGATTGATACAAAAGCGCCGGAATCAAAAGAGGGGGAAGGTCTTTTACCGAAAAAAGTTTTTGAATCAACGCGTGGAATAATTCCGGTTGAATCAGCTTTTGCGATTCGAAATCGTCCGAAACGACGATCGAAGCGGTTTCACGGATGAGATACGACTTCATACAAAGCGCGGTTTGAAAATCGTTGAAAAAACGAAACTCCGGTTCCTCGAACAATTCTTCGGGAGTTTTAAAACCTACGTATCTTGCAGTCGCAGGGTCTTTGATCGGATATTTTAAGAAAGCCTTATGAAAGATATCGGAAGGATGTTTGAAGTCGAAGTTGTCGATGAACTCGGTCGTATCCAAACGGGTTCCGTCTTCGAAGATGAGAGTTTCGGCCATCGAGTCCGTGTTTGTGATTCCTTCCATCACATAAAGTCTGTCTTTTCGAAACATTTTCCGAACCGCTTGCGTCTGTTCTTGAATCGCTTTTCTCGCGGCTTGGTCGTCGTGATTGTGGGCCGCGCAGCCGAGTCCGGGGAGATCGGATCGGTGCATATATGCGATAAACAAAGCGGGAGTATTCGGAGTGTTGCAGGCAGCGTCGTTGATCAGTCGATCGATGCGGTTCCAAAACCAGAAGTTGTTGAGGTTCGTCGAAACGATGTTTCCGTCCGTTCTTCCGAAACGAATCGTAGTCACCGGATAACCTTTGAGTTTGCTTCCGTGCACGCGTCCATCGATGCACTTCGTCACTAAAACCTTGGGCGCTCGAACGCTGAATTCATGGATGACGTGTTTCATTCGATGAATCGTTTCCGATTGAAGAATATTCTCTTCCAAATATTGATCCAAATATCGATGAACTTCCTGCACGAAAAAACCTCTTTAAATGGTTCCTTTCAAAAGAATCCCGATTTCCATTGTAAGAATAGAATGGAAATCGTAAATCCATTTGAAAGAAACCGGAAATTAAAAATGAGCCCGAAGTTTTCGGAAAGCACAGAAAGTCGGAAGAAAACTACGAGATGAATTCGAGGTTGAAGAGCCTGCCGACTCTATTCCAAACTTAAAAACCGATTCTCCAGAACGCGGTCCCTTTGAGTCGAAACGATCGAACCAGTTCTTTATATTTTTCTAATGTTTTTAAATCGGTGATGGCGCCGGTTCCGGACGAATTCTTTAAAATCAAAAAACCGTCTTCGTGCTTTTCGATTTCGAGATCGTTGTTTTCGTTTTGTAAATCCTTTTGTGTGAGAATTCTTACCTTACCGTTTCGATTCCAAAAATAACCGTATAAAGGAAGCCCTAACCAGAGTTTAGAAGGGTCTATTCGTTCGGATAAAAATTCCAGATTCTTTTTCGTAAGAGATAAGGAAGTCACCGGACCAGGTGACGTTTGCGGAGAATGGTAATCGTAACTCATTAGTACAAATTCATCGATCGCTTTTTCTTGAAAGAGATCGGAATGAATCACATAGTTTGGATTTGGAAAGTCGATCTGCGGAAAAACAGCGATTGTGATTACCCGATCCTTGGAGAAACGTTTTTTTAAGATTCTCAGGAACTGTTTATACGAAGCGATTTCCGATTTAGGAATGGATTCTATGTCCAAATGAATTCCCGCTAAATGCGGATTTGAATGTAAGACATCGATGATATTCCGAATCGCAACTTCTATCGTCGCATTCGATTTAAGAAAGCTCGAACCGTTTTTAGAAACGGCCGTGATCAGAGGAATCAGTCGAATTTTATAATTCTTCGATAAAGATACGAAATCTTGCGGCAGCCTCGCCGCTTTCAACGTCCCATCTGATAATATGGTATTCCCTGTATAACTAATGGTATGTGATTTGGAGAGAATCTCCGTCCAGTAAGAGGATGAACGCGTTTCTATCGTTGTAAACAAAACGTAATTCCAATGATTCGATGTTTCCTGAGCCCAAAGTGCGTTTCCGACAAACAAGGATAGTACGGTAAGAATTCTGAAGATGCTCACGTCTTACGGATTATAAAACCATTTTGTAAATTTCAATCAATCCGGGAACCTTTCAGACCGATTTTCTAATCAGATGAAAAGGACCGGAGTCATCCGGGAGGAAGCGAAATTGTGGTTATCAAAGCGGGTTTAGAAGAAGCGATCTGCGAAGGCTTGGAAAGGCTCGGAATTTTAAATTCCGGTCAAAAACCGAGAGTGACCTTTCATTCCTCCAGCCTCAATGAAATCTATCTCGCTACCGTTCCGAATCACTCCTTTGCGGTTAAGGTCATCAAAAACCGCGATATGGCGGAAACCGAAAAAGAATCCCTGGAACAACTTTATAGAATCGGCGTAAGAGTTCCAGAATGTTATGGAATCGTACAAGCGGGGAATGCCTGGTTGTTGGTTATGGATTTCGTCGAATCGGGTTCTGCCTCGGGAACCCGCGAGGATTTAATCCGAAGTCTAAAACTTCTCTACCGCAAGGATTCGAATTCCTGGGGATGGAAACGGAATAATTTTATAGGAACCCTTCCGCAAAAGAATCGATGGCACCCGACCTTTTCCGAATTCTTTTGGGAAAGTCGCTTAACAACGCAGCTCGAGTTGGCTTCTTCCCGAAAACTGATTACGACGAAGGATTTTGAAAACGTAAGGGATGTATTCGAAAAGTTTACGGAAGAATGGAATCTCAATCAGGCAAAACCCCGTTTGATTCACGGAGACCTTTGGTCCGGAAATATTCTGACGGGCAAAAACGGACATTCGTATTTGATTGATCCTTCGATCGCATTCTCTCATCCCGAACAGGATCTTGCGATGTTGAATCTTTTCGGAAGTTCTTTGAACTTGGAGGAGATGCAGCAGATTCTTTCTTCGTGCGGGATCGACGACCCGGATCATTTAAAGGATCGAATTCCTTTTTGGCAGATGTATCCGATCTTAGTTCATATTAATCTTTTCGGTCCTTCTTACCTTTCCTCACTTCGACAAATTCTGCGTTATTACGGTAAGAGCTAATTCCGTTTAAAAACCGCGAATTGCTTGCTTGATTCGTTTGCGAAACAAAGATAAGCGGATCATGAAACTTTCTGGAAATACGATTTTAATCACCGGCGCGACTTCCGGAATCGGTTTGGAACTTGCAAAACGATTTGCGGGTTTGGGAAATACGGTTCTTGCTTTGGGAAGAAACAAGGATTCCCTTTCTAAGTTATCCTCCGTTCCCGGGATCGAAACGATTCGATGCGATCTCACCAAACCGTCGGACTTCGAAAAACTCGTATCGACGATCCGTAAAAAATATTCTTCGCTTAATATTTTGATCAACAACGCGGGCATTCAATACAATCCGGATTTTTCCAAAGATCCGGATCAAACGGAGTTTATCCAAAAAGAAATCGATACGAATCTAACGATTCCGGTCCGATTGATTTCGGTTTTAATTCCGGTTTTAAAAACGCATTCCGAATCGGCGATCGTAAACGTAACATCGGGGCTGGCGCTCGTTCCGAAACGATCGGCACCGCTTTATTGTGGAACCAAGGCCGGCTTACATATGTTCACCGAAGCGCTCCGTTACCAACTCGAAGGAACCAATATCAAAGTGATCGAAATGCTTCCGCCACAGGTGGATACTCCGATGACAGCGGGCAGGGGAAAAAATAAACTGACCACTTCCGCCCTTGCGGACGAGTTTATCGCCGCGCTTGAAAAGAATCGAACGTATATCGGAATCGGCGTCGTAAAGTATTTAGGAGTCGCACTCCGACTTTTTCCTTCTTTGATTTATAGAATGATTAAAAACGCATAAGGAATCGTAATCATAAGTTCGCACAAACGAATTCAAAATTTAGAATGTAGTATGAAAAGGACATCTCTTGAACCGGAATACAAATCTTAATAGTTCTACGGAAACCGTGATCGACGTCAAAAACGTGGTCAAACGATTTAAAAACACGGTCGCGGTCAACGATCTAAGTCTTCAAATCGTTAAGGGAGAATTTGTCGCTTTGCTCGGACCGAACGGCGCCGGTAAAACGACCTTGATCGAAATGTTGGAAGGAATTCAAAAACCGGACGGCGGCTCGATTTCGATTCTCGGAACGACTTGGAAACAAAACGAAACATTTCTACGATCCAAGATCGGTTTGGCGCTTCAGGAAACGCGTTTTATGGATCGGATTACGGTCCAGGAAACCCTCGATCTTTTCGGGACTTTTTACAAAAGTAAAAAGGAAAGAATCAACGAGATTCTCGAATTGATCAATCTCGAAGAAAAACGAAAGGCGTACGTCAGCAATCTTTCCGGCGGTCAAAGACAACGGCTTGCGCTCGGAGTTTCCATATTAAATTATCCTGAAATACTTTTTTTGGACGAGCCCACAACCGGACTGGATCCCGGAGCGAGACGGGACGTTTGGAAAATTCTCGATCGTCTTCGCGAAAACAAAACCACGATGATTCTCACCACACATTACATGGAAGAGGCTGAGACGCTTTGCGAACGGATCATCATCATGGATAAAGGAAAGATTTTGGATCAGGGATCGCTTTCCGATCTTCTCGGCAGGACGGACGGAGGAGAAATCATCCGGTTTTCCATGGAAGACGGTTCTAACCCCGAATCTTGGATTCCCGAAAAAGGAAGATATAAATTTTTCTGGGATCAAGCGAAGTCCGAAGCGCGAATTTATGTTTCCGCGATCGCAGATTATCTTCCCGGATTGATGCAGGCGATCGGCTCATCTGGTAAAAAATTAAACACGTTAGAATGTCATAAAAAGACATTGGACGATCTTTTCTTGAGTATGACCGGAAGAGGGTTGGAAGGATGAAACAGATATTTCAATTGGTCGGCATTCAGCTGAAGGAATTCTTCAGAGAACCCGGAATTTTATTTTGGGCGTTTTTATTTCCGATCGCAATGGCCGGAGTTTTAGGAGTCGCTTTCGCGGGACAGGGCTCGGAAGAAGTTAAAATCGCAGTATTAGAAAATTCTTATCAACTAGAAGAACTTAAAAAAATGCTGAGTGCAAACGACGTTCAAAACCCGCAAAACGGTTTTTCCGGAGCGGTTTCAGAGCCGACTCGAAATCAAGAGAAAAATTCTTCCGTTTCCAATCCGGGCTCACTCCCTTCTTTGAAATTCGTGATTCTTTCCAAAGAAGACGCGATCCGCGATCTCAAACGAGGAAAGTTGAACGTAATCGTCGAACGAACTCAGGATGGAACGGTTCATTTTTCCTTTGACGGAGAAAATCCGAACGGACAGAGGGATTATCTTCTTTTGCTTTCCAAGATTCGATCGAACGAAACCGGTTTCATCTCCAAGATAGAACGATTGGAATCCAAGGGTACGCGATACATAGATTACTTAGTTCCCGGTATGATCGCGATGGGAGTGATGAACTCTTGTCTTTGGGGAGTCGGCTGGAATTTGATCGAGATGCGGATGAAAAAGCTTTTGAGAAGAATGTCCGCAACACCGATGAACAAGTTGTATTTTCTTCTCTCTTTCTTTTTTACGCGTTTGATCGTGACTGCGGTCGAATCCGCGATTTTGCTCGGCTTCACGCTTTCCACGTTCGAAAATGCGTTGGAAGGATCGATCGGTGCCGCGCTTTTGGTGTATCTTTCGGGTAACTTTGCATTCGCTTGTATCGGAATGTTTGTCGGATCGAGAGCCGCCGGTTCTCAAGTAGGAAACGGTCTCGTGAACGCTGTGACGTTTCCGATGATGGTTCTTTCCGGAATCTTCTTCTCCTATCAGAATTTTCCGGAAGCGGTTTTGCCGTTTATCAGAAATCTTCCTTTAACGTTGATGGCCGATTCGTTGCGTGCGGTTTTTATCGAAGGAGCGGGATTCGCTTTCGTCTTGCCGGCCGTGCTTTCGCTATTCGTATATGGAGTGATTTTTCTTTTTGCGGGAATTAGAATTTTTCGCTGGTCTTGACCAATGCGGATTAAAAAGTTTCAGAGATGCTTTCTTCTTTTCTTCGACAAGCCGCCTATTCGACGTTTCTGAAACCGTTCTTTCATTCTTTGGATCCCGAGACCGCACACGATCTTGCAAAGACGCTTCTCGGGATCAGCAATAAGCTTCCCGGCATTTTACCTATGATCGAATTGACGACTTCGTATAAAAGCGATCGTTTAAAAACGAAGGTTGCTGGAATCGAGTTTGAAAATCCGTTGGGAATGGGCGCGGGTTTTGATAAAACGGGAGAACTGTATCCGTTTCTTTCTCGCATGGGTTTCGGTCACGTCGAAATCGGAACGATCACCGGCCAAGGCCAACCCGGAAATCCGAAACCCAGAGTGTTCCGTTATCCGGAAGATCAAGCTCTCATCAATCGAATGGGATTTAACAATCCCGGCGCGGACTTGGCGGAGAAAACGATTTCTTCCCAGAAAAAAAGAAAGATCCGCGGCATAAACGCAGGAAAGACGAAAATCGTTCCCGAAGAAAAAGCGATCGAAGATTACGTTTATACTCTGAAGAAGCTTTCGCCTTACGGCGATTATGCGGTTATCAATATCAGTTCTCCCAATACTCCGGGTTTACGCAATTTTCAAAAACAGGAGAATTTCGTTTCATTGATTCAAGGGATTCGAAACGGACTCGGTGAGAATTTTAAAATTCCGTTGTTCGTGAAATTCGCGCCCGATATGGAAACGAAGGATTTGGAAGCGTTGCTCGAAACCTCTTTGAGTTTGAAATTGAACGGCGTGATTTTGACGAACACTACGATCGATAAATCTTCCCTGAAGCGATATCCGAATGTGGAAAAGGAAGGCGGGCTTTCCGGCCTTCCTCTAAAAAAGCGATCAACTGAATTCGTTCGAGTCGCTTATCAAATTTTAAAAGGAAGAATTCCGATCATCGGAGTCGGCGGTATCGACTCGGGAAAAGCGGCGCTTGAAAAAATTCTCGCGGGCGCTGACCTAATTCAGATTTATACCGGTTATATTTATCAAGGGCCCTTTTTACCTTTGAGAATTCTCGAATTTTTGGATCAGTTCCTAAAAAAACAGGATCTAAAATCGGTGTCGGATTTGGTAGGAAAGGAAAAAGAACTCCGTTTCGATTCGAAATAGTTTGTGATCGTTCCCGAATTCTTTCCTTTTGATTGAAATAAAGAACGATAAACGAATTGATTGTTTTAGAATATTAGGGCTTTCTAAAAGACCGTAGGAAAGAAGGAATATGTTGGGAAGATCTTTAGTTATAGTTTCGATTCTCTGTTCTTTGATGTGGGGTTGTCCCGCAAAAGACGACGATACCGCCAAAAACTTACAACTTCTTTTAGGTCTTTATGCGATCAACGAAGCTCTTTATTATTGCGATCCCGCGGAAAACGTCCGCACGAGCGGAAGCGCACCGAACTTCAGCGTTTCCACTTCTACCTTGAGCCAAGTCTTATTAACGGAAAGCGGCGCTTATGCGGACGGAGGAACGGCCTATCTGGTTGGTACGGTTAAATTTCCCGGCATCGGAAAAAATAATCCGATGGGAATCGTTTATACGGAACAAAACCACGCGTTCTCGTCCAATCCGAATCGTTTTATCTATCCTCTTTGGGAAACGGCAACCGGTAATTTAATCCAAGACAACGGGAAAAGCGAGTCCGCCGGATATCGGTCCGCAACGACCGCATTTCCGATCGGTGCGACGCCTGGATATTACGCTCCCAGTTCGGGGTACAATAACTTTACTACCAATCTCTTAGGAACCGACTTTATTTTACCGAGCATTCCGAGTCCGTCGATCACAACTCGAAGAGTCACGAACAATACGGTTCAAACCTGTGAAGAATATAAATTTCGCGCCGAGCCGAACGGACTTTTCGGAAGCGCGGCTTCCGGTTTGAGTAAGATTTGGCAATCTCGTAAGAAGTTGAACATCAATCTGATTTTTATTCCCGGAGCGGTTACAACCCCGACTACGGCCGCTATGACGACGATGATTCAAACCGTAAAAGATATTTACGCACAGAATACCGTTAAAATCGACGTAAGCGTGACTGCGTCCGTTGCCGCTGCGGGTGCGTCGTATCTTACGATTGCGAATATCACGGACGATTATGGAGACGTCGCTAATTCATTGGGATCTCTTTATAGAACCAATCCTTCCGGCGTTCAAGACGCGAATTCTTTAAACATCTATATCACCCGAGATTATACCGTTTCCAGCAGCGCTCCTGCAGGCATCTTAGGAATTTCTTCCGGTATTCCCGGGATTCCGGTGGCCGGAACTCCGAAATCGGGAATGGTCGTGTTTATCGAAAATCACAGAACCGCTTCCGGCTGCGGAGCGGTCGGCTCCGATTTAACTTGTTCGGCCGATCAAGTTTTTCTCGCAAAAACGATCGCACACGAAGGTGCGCACTTCTTAGGTCTTTATCATCCCGTGGAAAAGGACGTGGTGAAAGGACGATACACTTTGGACCCTTTACCGGAAACCCCGGAATGCAGGGATCAAAACGGGAATAATCTCGTAGGCTTGGGAGAATGTTTAGGGGACGGATTTTTCAACAGCGGCGGACTCAATCTTATGTTTTGGGCCGGAAATCCGGCGATCAATCAAACTCAGTTAACCGGGGAACAAGGATGGGTACTTCGTTCTCATCCACTGGTATATTAAGAAAATGGAATTAACGGATCGGCTTATGAAACTCAAAACCAACGGCGTTATTTTTTCAATCACGTTCTTACTACTATGGATTTCTTCGGCGGTTCAAGCGCAAACCTTGGATCAAACTCAATACAATAAGATCAAAGAGATCGCCACACAAACCGGACATATCGACAAAGAAACTTTGATTCGCGAAATCTTCGCAATCAATCCGAATCCTCAGGAATACTTGATCGCAATTTCAAAAGATCCGGACCTGCGAGTATATGCGATTTCTCAGATCAACGAACTGATCGCCGATTTCGGAGGAAGTTCCGCAAAGAATCATTTGGAATCGACGATTTCGAACGAAAACGCGCATCCTTCGATTCGAAATTCGGCCGTGTTCTCTTACGGTAAAACGTATTATTTTTTGGATAAGGCTCAAACGGAGAATTTTCTAAAACAGTATTCTACTCATGAAAGAATCGGATCTTCGATTCAGAATACGTTGAAAGAACTTCGATTGGGAAAAGTCGGTTCGATTCGTTTTGTTGATCGATTGAAAAAGGAAAGCTTGGATAAGCTTAGAGAGAATCAGAATTTCAGAAAGTCCGGACCTTCCACAAAAAATCCTTAAAAGAATTTGATCGTGAAGGATCCGTAAAACGCGCTCTGATAAGAATTTGAAAAAAATCGGTTTCGGTGAATTGCGGAAACCGATTTGAAAATCGATCGTAAAATCGAATCAAGAAATATTCTTAGAACGAACCGATTCCTATTTTCACGGAGAAGGTTCGTTTGAATTTCCAGCGCTTTGTCTACAAATTCCCTTTTCTTTCCAATCCAATTTCCAATCGTTTGCGGAAGCTTCTTCCTTAAACAAACGAACGATCATTCCGGTACACGTATAACGGGTGTTATAGTCTGCAACCTCGTATTCACCCGCATAACGATACCAATACGTTTCCAGATCGCTGCCCGCCATCGGATCTCCGATCTTTAGGTTTTCGATTATTTTTCCTTTCCATCGCTCGGATAACAGACCTTCTTCGATCAATTTCAGCGCGACTTCTTTATCGGGAGATTCTCTGCCGGGATCGGATAATACGATATTCTTACCGAAACCCAATTCGGAAAACAGCCAGCCTTTTGTGCGAACAAAAACGTAATTCGCGCCGACTTCGGTACGCGTTACGCTACCATCTTTGCGTTTTGCGGTAACTAAAAATGGAAATTTGTATAAGATATCGACATTCGGTTTTGCGTTTTCGATAAGAACCGGCTCGCCGTTGCTCTCTATGGATTGAATTTTATCGCCCGCATTCTTTTTCAGCCAATAAATTTGAACGTCTTTCTTCGCTTTTTCCTCGTCGGGAGGACCAGCTAGTTGTGCACCTAACACGGCCGGCAGTAAAACGAGCAAAGCAATACCTGCTAACGCAAAGACATGTTTCATAGCCCCATAATTACAGTCTTCTTTTGGATCTTGTCAATGAAATTAAGTTGACCGGAAAATGGGAAAGCGAGAGACAAAGTTCGTTGAAACAAATTCATTTAATCAGACACGCTAAATCGGATTGGGAAACCGAGTTCAAGTCCGATCACGAAAGACCTCTTTCCGAACGAGGAAAGAAAAACGCTCGCGCTCTTCGGAAGTATTTGGAAAAGATAGAATTCAAAACGGATCTATTTTTAGTTTCAGATTCTAAAAGGACTCTGGACACTTATAAGAGTATAACTAAGAATAGAAAGCTGTCTTCCGAAATGATAGCAACAGAAGAATTATACGAATCCGATAGCGAAGACATTCTCCTGAAACTTAGAGAGTTGGACTCTCGATTGGAGAATGTTGTTTTGTTAGGTCATAATCCAGGGATTGAAGAGATTGCAAATCGACTCATTCGAGGAACGGAAGACTTATCGCTTTCCGAATCCGTATTTTATAAATTCCCGACCTCCGGCTTTCTAAGTATACAAGTGGAAACGGATTCATGGGAAGAATTGGGAAAGGTTCCCGGAAAAATCATTCGCTTCTGGGTACCGGGATGAATCGAGCCGGAGCCGATATTCTGCACACGCGTTTTTCTCAGGAAGAAATTTCGCAACGAGTCAAGGCGCTCGCTTCCGAAATCGAAAAAGATTATAAAAAACTAAATCCCATTCTGATCTGTGTTTTGAACGGCGGAGTGTTCTTTTTCACGGACTTGGCAAGAGCGATTCCTTTTTCTCTAGAGATTGATTTTATTCAAGCGAAGTCGTACTCCGGAACCGTTTCCACGGGAAGAATCGATTTGTTAAAAGACATCAGCGTCGACATCTCCGATCGTCACGTCATTCTTGTGGAAGATATTTTAGATACGGGATTTACGCTTCAATATCTCGTACGTCATATCTTTACGCGTAATCCGGCAAGTCTTGAAATAGTAACTCTTCTTTTGAAAGAAAGAAAAAACATCTTAGAATTTCCGGTGAAATATGTAGGCTGGAGAATCCCGGATGAGTTCGTCGTCGGTTATGGTTTGGATTTTGACGGAAAATACAGAAATCTTCCGGACATTCACGTTTTAGAATCGGGCGATATTTCCGTTTAATTTTTAAGTCAGAATGCCGGAAATTTAACGGAACCGATTTATTCTTGTACGCTTTTCTTTCATTTCCGCAAACGATTCGAGTCGATTCGGAAAATTACACGAAATTATTCCGATTCGATTCATGTTTTTAAGGAATCGCTAAAAAAAACGTTTTTTGCTCCGTGATTCTTTCCTATTTTTGTACATAGGGCGTTTTATAAGAAACTATCGAGAGATTGTTTCCGAAACTAGAAGTAAACACAAAGAAATCAGCCTTAGGATACCCGTAAATGGAGCATCATTCCCTTTCACTTTTGAACGATATTGCGTTGAGCATAATCTTCGCTACATTCTTTTCTCATATTGCCAGAGTTACGAAACAACCGTTGATTCTGGGTTATGTGGCCGGGGGACTTTTGCTCGGGCCGAACTTGGGTTTCGGTCTTGTGGTCAATGAAGAGAGCATCGAGTTGATCTCGGAGATCGGTTTGATTCTTTTGTTGTTCATTATCGGTCTTGAAATCGACCTCAAAGAATTGGCGCGCATGGGAAAATCCATGTTCATTCTCGGGATCAGCCAATTCGTCTTTTGTGTATTATTCGGTCTTTTATTCTTTAAAGGAATTCTCGCGGGTTCGCCGGGAAAGTTCGATCTTTTATACTTTGCGATCGCGCTCGCCATCAGTTCCACGATGATCGTGGTCAAACTTCTTCATGATAAATTCGAAGTGAGTACGATCGCGGGTCGGCTTACGATCGGAGTTTTAGTTCTTCAGGATATTTGGGCCATTATCTTTATGGGAGTCCAACCGAACTTACAAGATCCGCAGATTCTCAAGATTGCGGGATCGCTCGGGATCGGTTTGGTTCTTATCTGTGTCGCGTTTCTTATCAGTAGATTCTTTTTATCCAAATTGTTTCAAGCGGCGGCCTCCAAACCGGAGTTGATCTTGATCACTTCGATCGCGTGGTGTTTTTTACTCTGCGGTCTCGCGGAGCGCGCGGGGCTTTCCAAAGAAATGGGGGCCTTGATCGCCGGAGTCAGCATCGCTGCGTTTCCGTACGGCGCGGACGTCATCGCAAAACTTTCCGGAATCAGAGACTTCTTTATCACTTTGTTTTTCGTAGCGCTGGGCATGAAGATCCCGATTCCTTCTCTTCAGATCATTACGATTTCATTGATTGCGGTCGTGTTCGTGGTTTTCAGCAGAGTCATCACGGTCGCGACTCCGGTTTATTTTTCCGGAAAGGGTCTACGCGCGGGAATCGTAACCGGCTTGAATCTCGCTCAGATCAGCGAGTTCTCTCTGGTCATTCTTGCGTTGGGAATGGGCTACGGACATATCAGCAAAGAATTGGAATCCACCGTTTTAACTTCGATGATTCTTGCGTCCGTCGTTTCGACTTATATCATTCTTTTTAACGATCCGATTTCCAGATTTATTTTGAAGATGTTGGCGATCGTCGGACTCAAAGAAAAAGACGAAGAGGATCGAACCGAATCGGATATCACGGGACAACCGAAACGAGATATCGTCATTCTCGGTTATTTTAGAATCGCACAAGGACTTTTGGAAGGAATCGAACGAGAGAAACCGGAATGGTTGAATCGAATTCTCATCGTGGACTTCAACCCCGTGTTTCGCCAGTCTTTGGAAGCGAAAGGAATTCGCTGGGCGTACGGAGATCTTGCAAACCCGGAAACTCTGCATCACTTGGGAATCGAAGACGCACGTTATGTGATTTGCACAATCTCCGATATGATTCTGAAAGGAACTACCAACAGAAGACTTTTGGAATCTCTCAAGTCGATTTGTCATCATACACAACCTTCGATCATTCTTACCACGGACGATGTGCAAGAGGCCGAAGTTTTAGTGGAAAGCGGTGCGGCTCACGTTATCGTTCCGGGAAGAATCAGCGGTATGTCCTTATTTAAGGAAATGAAAACGATTGTGGACCATACGAAGAACGGAGTCGAATAATCCGTGATTCAAGCGATCGCCTCGACCCAATCCAAAAAGAAAAAACCAGTTGGGAAAAAGGCGGCTTCCAAGTCTAAAGTGAAAGGGGAGTAAGAATTTTGGTTCGTTCGCCTTGTAATAAAATTTGCACGATGGATTTTGAAACCGGTTTTTGCGAAGGATGTTTCAGAACCATCGAAGAGATCGGGAATTGGACGCGTTATTCCGATGCGGAAAGGGACGATCTCTTTTTAAAACTCAAAGCACGCAAAGAAGAAATCCTTTCAAAGAAAAAACAGTTTCGCTGATTTTTAAATGAAGAATGGGGTTCGTCGTTTCGGCGTTTTCATTCTGAATGAAGTCGAATTGTAAATCATTTTCGGATGTTTTTGTCGGGACAGTTTTCGAAAACGAAGTGTAGGAACTCCTACCTCACCTCAAAGAAGTTCTTTATAAATCTTTAACGTTTCGTTTGCGGCCTTCTTCCACGAGAATCGTGCGGCGTTCTTTTTGCCTTTTGCGACCCAAGTTTTGCCGTAGTTCCGACCTTTTAAAAATTCCTTCAGAAGAATTTCGAGTTCCCGCCGTTGGACGGGGGAAAAATACGAGACGCTTCCTTGTAATATCTCCGGCAAAACGCTCGCGTTTGAGGAAACGACCGGGCAACCGCAGGCCTGCGCTTCCAATGGAGGAAAGCCGAACCCTTCGTATTTAGAAGGAAAAATCAAAAGTCCCGCGCAGGAATACAGACAACGAAGTTCGTCCAAAGACAAACGTTCCATGGGAAAAATGAATTCTTCGTAACCGGCTACGTCTTGTTGCAGATAATCCGGAATTTTTCCCGAAGCACCGCCTAACACCCATTTGGTTTTCAGTAGTTTTGAATCCCATAACGGTTTTAAAACGTTCGCAACGAAATTCAAATTCTTGTGACCTTTGCCGATTCCAACGCTGAGAAGGTATCCTTCTTTGAGTTTATATTTTTTGAGAAAGGTTTTCTTTTCGGCTACGGAAGCGGGATAAAATACCGAATCGTCGATCCCGTTGTGAATCACCCGGATTTCTCGTTTCTGAAAACGAAAAACGGATTCCAAATCTTGAGCCGTATATTCCGAGACGGAGACGATCTTTTTTGCAAAGAATTTCAATAAACGAAATACGATCTGCATATAAGCCCGTTTAAAGAGGCTCGAGTGAAACTCTTTCATCCGAAAGGGAATGATATCGTGAATCGTTACGATCGACTTTTTCAAATACGGTAAGGGCGCGTTGAAGTGGGGAATGTCCAGAAGATCCATTCTCCTCATAAGAGGATGACCGAAAAACTCCTTCAGAGAATAAATAGGAGTAGAATACGATACTACCGGATACGAAAACTCTTTTGCTTTCGAAGAAGTCGCCGAATTTTTTTGCGTCTTGTTTACATTCGATTTTGCGGCGTCGGTTGCGGTTTGGTTTGTCCCTGAATTCTCATTGGAGTCGGACAAACTCGAAATCTCATGACAGGGAATTCCTTCGTTGCGAATCTTTGCTACGTCCCCGAATAAATAAATCCGCAGATTTTCCTGAGCCGCAGCAGGTCCGAGATATTTTAGAAGGCCCCGGATTCTCATTCCGATTCCGGAATGTGCGATCATACGCGCGTCCAATCCGATCGCCAAATTGGCGTTGATTGTTCCTTCTTTTTTTCGGATTCCCATGATCGGACAGGATTCACCGGTGTTGGAAATCTGCAAGAAAATGAAAATCCGATGGATGATTCCGAAGCCACTTTCGAGAATGGGAATAGATCCGAGATTCGAAAAAAAAAATTCCGAAATTCTCCGAAAGGAATCTAATGAAAGACTCCCGGCGGAAAACGGGAAATTGAATAAAGAGAGTTTAACTTGGAAGATAACATCGTAAACATTCTAAAATCGATCGGAGAAGATCCGAATAGGGAAGGTCTTCTCGATACTCCGAAACGCGTTAAAAAAGCGTACGATTTTCTGACGTCCGGTTATCACGCGGATATCACTAAGATCGTCAACGGCGCCATCTTTGAAGAACCCACCGACGGTATGGTTCTCGTGCGCGACATCGAAATGTATTCTCTTTGCGAACATCATCTTTTACCTTTTTACGGAAGAGCTCATGTGGCTTATCTTCCCAATAAAAAGATCATCGGGATCAGTAAAATTCCCAGAATCGTGGACGTGTTTGCCAGAAGACTTCAAGTTCAGGAACGTCTTACCGAACAGATCGCCTACGCGATTCAAGACGTTCTCGAACCGCAAGGAGTCGCCGTCGTCATCAAAGCGAAACATCTTTGTATGATGATGCGAGGAGTCGAAAAACAAAACTCCGAACTTTTTACTTCCTGCATGTTGGGGGCGTTCAAAGAAAATATGGTGACTCGCTCCGAATTCTTGGATCTCATCCGCACCGGTTCAACCTAATCGCAGCGCAGAGGAGCAACAGTGTTGCTCCGAACGCGAGATTAAGGACTCGTGAAGAGCGAAGGCGAAGCACGAAGTCCTTCGATGTCAATATAAACTGACTTTGGCCTCAATAGACTTCAAAGGTAGATTGTAACCGTCGCAGCGCAGAGGAGCAACGGTGTTGCTCCGATTTTCCGCAATTTGGTAGACAGAGAAAAAAAAAGAAACATTCTTTACCGAATCCGGAGGAAGTCATGGCAAAAGAAAGAGTCGTTCCGCCATCCGCAGAATTTAAAAAGAATACGAACATCTCCCTCAAAGACTATAAGAAACTTTATAAAGAATCCATCGAAAATCCCAACAAGTTTTGGGCGAGAGAAGCCAATCGATTGACTTGGTTTAAAAAGTGGACCAAAGTTCTCAGTCATGATTTTAAAAACGCAAAAGTAGAATGGTTTAAAGGCGGAAAACTGAACGTTTCCTACAACTGTTTAGATCGCCATATCGAGACTCCTCTTAAAAACAAAGCCGCACTTATTTGGGAAGGTGACAGTCCTTCCGAAACCAGAGTTCTAACGTATTACGACGTTTATCGCGAAGTGAATCGTCTCGCAAACGTTCTGAAAAATTACGGAGTAAAAAAGGGAGACCGGGTTCTCGTTTATCTTCCGATGATTCCCGAATTGGCTATTACGATTCTTGCATGTACTCGGATCGGTGCGATTCACTCGGTCGTATTCGGAGGATTCTCTCCCGAAGCGTTGCAAAGCAGAATCGACGATTGTAAACCGAAGTTGATTGTCACGGCGGACGGAGGTTATCGCGGAGGAAAACAGGTAGAACTTAAAAAGAATGTGGACCTCGCTTTGGAAAAATCCAAAGAAAACGTAAAGACCGTGATCGTAGTTCGACGCACCGGAAACGAATCCGGTCTGACTTGGAAGGACGGTCAGGATCACTGGTATCATTTTTTGATCGGTGATCCGGAACTTCCCGCGTATTGTAAACCTGAGCCGATGGATGCGGAAGATCCTTTGTTTATTCTTTACACTTCCGGTTCCACGGGAAAACCGAAAGGTGTTCTACATACTACGGGAGGTTATCTTCTCGGAGCGAATCTAACGTTTCATTACGTATTCGATATTAAACCGGAAGACACGTATTGGTGTACGGCGGACATCGGTTGGGTCACGGGTCATTCCTATTTGGTATACGGTCCTCTTTCCAACGGAGCTTCTTCCGTTATGTTTGAAGGCGTTCCTTCCTATCCCGATGCGGGAAGATTTTGGGATGTCATCGATAAATACGGTGTGAATATTTTTTATACCGCTCCAACCGCGATTCGCGCTTTGATGAGAGAAGGTCTCGAGCCGATTCAAAAAAGAAATCTGAGTTCTTTGCGTCTTTTGGGTTCGGTTGGAGAACCGATCAACCCCGAAGCTTGGGAATGGTATTTCAAAAATATCGGAAAAGGAAAATGTCCGATCGTAGATACTTGGTGGCAAACGGAAACGGGTTCGATCATGATTACCGCGTTGCCCGGCGCGATCCCGCAAAAACCCGGTTCGGCGACCTTACCTTTTTTCGGAGTTCAACCCGTACTCGTCGACAACGACGGAATCGAAATCACCGGAAAGGGAGAAGTCTCGGGCAATCTTTGTATCAAAGCTCCTTGGCCTTCGATGATGCGCGGAGTTTACGGAGATCCGAAACGATTCTTTGATACGTACTTCTCCCAGTTCAAAGGATATTATTTTACCGGAGACGGAGCGCGAAGAGACAAGGACGGTTATTATTGGATCACGGGACGCGTGGACGACGTGATCAACGTTTCGGGTCATAGGATTGGAAGCGCGGAAGTCGAAAGCGCTCTTGTCGAAAACAAGTCCGTCGCCGAAGCCGCGGTCGTGGGATTTCCGCACGAGATCAAAGGTCAGGGAATTTACGCATACGTTACGGTGAAGGAAGGAGTCACGACCAATGACGCTCTGAAAAAAGATCTGATTGCGATGGTCGAAAAGATGATCGGCAAGATCGCAAGACCGGATGTGATTCACTGGGCGCCCGGACTTCCGAAAACCCGCTCCGGAAAAATTATGCGGAGAATTTTGAGAAAGATCGCGTCGGGAGAATTCGAAGGTCTCGGTGATACTTCGACTCTTGCCGATCCGTCCGTAGTTCAGAAACTAATCGAAGACAAAATGAAATTTCACAGCTGAAGCGCGTAAAAATTTTTTCGTTTGTCTTGGAAAATGTAGGAACTCCTTCGAAAAAGATGAGAACGGTTCTAACGACGAATCCGTTCGAGCGGACATAATTTGTAGGAACTCCTTCGTAAAAACGCGCGCAAGGGATAGGATAAAAAATCTTTTTGAAGGACATAATCTGTGGGAACTCTAACAAAACTCTTAAGAAAGTGCAGGAGTTCCCACATTTTTCCGAAATTCAACTCTCCAATCGATAAAGATTCTTTTCCAGGATTGAAAATCCGAATCAAATAAATTCAGTATAAGGAAACGTTAAAACCATTGATCGGCCCTCAACGAATCATTTGCCTAACGGAAGAAACGACCGAGCTTCTTTATATGCTCGGAGAAGAGGATCGTATTGTGGGAATTTCCGCGTATACGGTTCGACCTCTTCGAGCTAAAGAAGAAAAGCCGAAAGTTTCCGCGTTTATCAACGGAAACGTGAAACGAATTAAGGATCTTCATCCCGATCTTGTCGTCGGGTTTTCGGATATACAGGCCAATCTTGCGAAAGATCTGATCGCCGAAGGTCTCAACGTTCTTATAACCAATCAGAGAACGTTAGACGAAATCTTGAATACAATGTTGTTGTTCGGCTCGATCGTCGGAAAGGGAAAGGAAACGCAAACCTTGGTAGACGGTTGGAAATCGAAGTTGGAAAGAATCAAAAACGAAAACAAATCGGAAAATCGGCCGAATGTATTTTTTCAAGAATGGGACGAACCGATCATCACCGGAATTTCCTGGGTGAGCGAACTCATTGAAATCGCGGGCGGTAAGGATTGTTTTGCCGAACTTCAAACCAAGTCGTTGGCAAAGGATAGAATTATCACGGCGGAGGCCGTGGCCGCGTTCAATCCCGACGTGTATATCGGATCTTGGTGCGGTAAACCGATGAACTTCGATTGGGTCCAAAATCATCCCGAATGGCAAACTACCAATGCGATTATCAATCGAAAAGTGTATGAGGTTGATCCTTCGATCATACTTCAACCGGGACCGGCTCTTTTTGAAGAAGGGATCGATCAATTGGTAAAGCTGATCCATTCTTGATGGATTTTTTCGGAATTTTGGGAGAACTACAATTTTGATCCGTAAAACGGCAATTATTTTGCTCAACAAAATATGTGGGAACTCATACGAATCCGTTTTTACGGAATAATCAGGGTAAAACGGGCAATAAAATTCTCCCCAAAAAAGAAAAACAGCAAGGATCGGGTTTTTAAAATAGAGGACTTGGAATACGATTAGGTTTATGGATCACTACGAAAAAATCGCGACTGCAATCCAGTTTATACAAAAGCATGCGACTTCTCAACCGGAATTGGATGAAATCGCAAAGTCCGTCAACTTAAGCCCGTTCCACTTTCAAAGATTATTTACCGAATGGGCGGGAGTGAGTCCGAAACAATTTCTGCAATACCTGACCTTGCAAAATGCGAAGTCGATTCTTTCCAAACCGCAATCCACTTTGTTCGACGCGGCGTTTGAAACCGGGTTGTCCGGCACAAGTCGGTTGCACGACTTATTCGTAAAGATAGAAGGGATGACTCCGGGAGAATTCAAGAACGGCGGAGAGAAACTTCAAATCCGATACAGCTTTCAGAAAAGCTCTTTCGGAAACTATGTCGTTGCCTCTACGGAAAAAGGAATTTGTAATTTATATTTTTATGATATTCCAAAAAGTGAAATAGTTTTCGAGTTGAAAGAACAATGGAAACAAGCCGATCTTACGGAACAGACCGACGAAAATCAGGATCGGGTTGTGCGATTTTTCGATCAGACGTTACTCGAAAAGGAAAAAATCCGACTTCATCTGAAAGGAACCGATTTTCAGATCAAGGTATGGGAAGCGCTCTTAAAAATCCCCGAAGGAAAATTGGTTTCGTATGCGGAGGTCGCCGAATCGATCGGTCAGGAAAGCGCGTCCCGGGCGGTAGGAACCGCGATCGGAAAAAATCCGATCGGCTATTTGATTCCTTGTCATCGCGTGATTAAAAGCACCGGTGGAATCGGAGAATATCGCTGGGGTGCCGAACGGAAAATGGCGATGATCGGCTGGGAAGCGAGTCAAACGAAACTTCGCTCCTAAATTTTTAGAATTCTTTCGAAACGATTCGGATATAGTTTTGGACAAAGGACAGGAATCGCGAAATCTTTGATGTAAGACCGAACTCTCGTAGGACTTTTTATGAATCGTTTGTTTGTTGCGTTTCTCATTCTCACTTTTACGTTTTGCAAAGTCGATTTTAACGAGAAGCCGAAAAAAGACGCTCTCGATTCTTGGATGGAAATTCTTCTAATATTGAGTTATCCATATTTGATCGATACGTGTGCGGTCACTCCAGTTTCGCGAAGCGGACCGATTCCGCCTATTTCGCAAGGGTATGGCGCGAGAGGCGCTCATACTGTTTCCGTTACCGCTTTGCCGAATCCGAGCGCTCCACGAAATGTTTGCGTTTATTATCCGTCCGATCTGTCCTCTAAAGCGCCGGTTCTATTTTTAATGCACGGTTTTAGCGCTCCTTCCGCGGAAGCGTATTATCCGTTGATCGATTTATACGTTTCAAAAGGATATGTCGTCGTGTTTCCGATTTATATATCCGACACAAGACCTCCCACCGAAAATTATAAATATATGTTGGACGGAATCAATTTTGCAGTTTCACAATTTTCGAATATAATCGACACGACTCGGGTCGGTTATATGGGGCATTCCTACGGGGGAGGAGCGACTCCCTATTTGGCGCATCAGGGAATCGTTCAAAAGGGGTGGGGCGCGAACGGCTCGTTCGTATTTCTTCTAGCGCCTTGGTATTCTTTTTCGATCACGAACGCGCAGCTCGCGCAGTTTACGAATGCGACAAAAATGATCGTGCAGATTTACGATAACGACAGCGTTGTCGACAATCGAATGGCGATCGACATCTTCAATCAGATCGGAATCGCAGCGGCTGAAAAGGACTTTGAAATCGTTTATTCCGAAACATACAACGGAACGATTCTCGATGCGGATCATTATACTCCGATCAAGAATACGGTCATCGGTTTGGGCGCGTTAGACGTTCTTGATTATTATGGAATTTGGAGACAACTCGACGCACTCGCTACATATACTTATACGGGTTCAGCGTCGGCAAAGGACGTAGCCTTAGGGAACGGTTCGGCGAATCAAAAGAATATGGGTATTTATCCTGACGGACGGGCAGTCAAAACGATGACTGTGACGGATGCTCCAGCACCATTGCACCCAGAAAGTTTCTTCTCCCAACCATTTTCGAGCTCAAACAATCCTAGATTGTAAATCTAAATTTCGAAACGGTGTCAGAAGTTCATTCAAGGGAAACACGAATCTGTCCTTTTATAATACGGTGATTTCATTTCGAAGTTAGAATTCAGTTTTCATTTACTTTAATCAAATTCTGTACACGTTTGGTCTATGTCCAAGCAGTCCATTGAATCCATTCGTAAGAAAGGAGAGGCGCTCACATATTATTCCAGAATGGGAATTATGATTATGATGCTTCTTTCCTTGGCTTCGAGTTTAAAAGCGCTTCACCCCACGATTCGAATCATTCATTCTTCCGCGGCAGGGTTTATGTTCGTTTATACGATCATAGGCTTTATCGTCTACAAAAAGTTCAACATCTATCCTATCGTTCATAAGATATTCATTATATTCGATTCTCTTTTATTGAGTGCCACGATTCTTTTGGACGGAATGGTTTCTGCGGAAATCGTCGCTCCCGTCTTGAAAAACGCGATTCTTTATTCCGTATATTATTTTATCATCGCCTATTCCGGTTTACTCGGAAGTCCGAACTTTGTGATCATCGTCGGTCTTTTCTGCTCGATCGGCTATTCGATCGGCTTGACGAATTCGGTTCTACACGGTTTAAAATTTTCGGAAGACAACACGATCAACATGACCCCGGGTTATGTAAAACTCAGCGCGGAAATCACTAAGATCATATTCATGTCGAGCGTAAGTTTCATCCTGTATCGTCTGATGAATCTTTTTGACAGTCTGTATAAAGAGGCTTCTTCTTATTTTAAGGAGAATCGCGAATTTCTTACCAAGCTGGAGAACAACAGGAAAGTCATTCATTCTTCCGCTGAAACCTTGGAAGTTTCCGTGAGTAATTTCTCCGAGTTTACGAGTTTAACCAGTGCGAAGATGGAATCGCAGGCCGCTTCACTGGAGGAAGTGAATGCAGTGATCGCATCTTTGTCGAAGGCTTCCGAAAACAATGCCGATTCGATCCGAATTCAAAACGAGAACTTGATCGAACTCAATCAGAATTCTCAGCTTCTTTTGGAATTGATCGCGAAGATTTCGGAACACTCCAAAGGTCTCGATACGATCGCGAAAGAAAGTAAGGCGGAGATGGATTTCGTGAAGGAATCCGTGGACAAAACAAGCGAGTTCTTAAAGAACATTTCGAACTCGTTTCATCGAGTCGACGAGATCAACCGGATTCTCGGAGAGATTGCGGATAAAACGAATCTTCTTTCCTTGAACGCATCGATCGAGGCGGCCCGTGCGGGCGCGGCCGGACGAGGATTTGCCGTAGTCGCTCAAGAAGTTTCCAAGCTCGCCGAGTTCACGGCGAACAACGCGAAGATGATTTCCAAGGTCGTCGAAGAATCTCTTGATTTTATCAAGGACGCAAACCGAGCTTCCGCGGATACGGGACATCTGACCCAAAGTCAAAGCGTCAAGATCAACGTGACCGCTTCCAAAATCGAAGAGATGAATATTCTCTACGGACAAGGAACGGAAATCGTTCAAAACTTCGTTCGAAATCTGGAAAAGGTAAAACGATTATCGGACGAACTTTATTATTCCACCGAAGAGCAGATGACCGGTCAGAAAGAAATGATGAAGGCGATGCTCGAATTGGAAAAAGAAGTGAACGAAATCACACAGGAATCCGGTAAGATTCAGGACGGAGTTCTTCAGATCAAAACGCAATCCAGAGATTTGAAGGCTTTGAGCGTGGTCTAAATCCGCTTCGTTTGAATCACTTCCGATTTACAATTTAGGTCCGTTTTCCGAAACTGTCCTTGAAGAAATCATACTTTCTTTAGGAGAACGGACTCATGTCTCACAATGTTAAAGCGGCAATCATAGGCGGAACGGGACTCTATAGCCTGGATGGAATGGAGTTGATCGAAGAAGTTTATCCCGATACTCCTTGGGGAAAACCTTCCGATAAAATCAAAATCGGTAAATACAAAGGAAAACTCATCGCATTCCTACCGAGACACGGAATCGGACATTTTCTTTCTCCTCCGGAAGTTCCGAATCATGCGAACATCTGCGCGCTCAAACAACTCGGTGTGGAAGAAATCGTAGCATTCAGTTCCGTGGGAAGCTTAAGAGAAGAAATCAAACCTCTCGACTTCGTTCTGCCTTCTCAGATCATCGATCGCACTCGTTTCAGAAACTCGACGTACTTTGGAAACGGAGTCGTCGCTCATGCTCCTTTTGCGGAACCGTTTTCCCACAACCTCGGAAAACGAATCGAACAAACAGCAAAGAAGATCGGTTTGGAAATTCATACGGGCAAAACTCTCGTTTGTATGGAAGGGCCGTTGTTCTCCACAAAAGCCGAATCGCATTTATATCGCTCTTGGGGAGCGGATATCATCAATATGACCGTTCTTCCCGAAGCGAAACTGGCGCG
The DNA here is from genome assembly GCF_022267325.1 of Leptospira sanjuanensis. Taxonomy (NCBI): domain Bacteria; kingdom Pseudomonadati; phylum Spirochaetota; class Leptospiria; order Leptospirales; family Leptospiraceae; genus Leptospira; species Leptospira sanjuanensis. The sequence continues at coordinate 3,866,925 of NZ_JAIZBG010000001.1, read as the reverse complement.
TGAAGCCGAGATCGCATATCAGATGATCTGTATGTCCACCGATTACGATTGTTGGAGAGAAGGGGAGGAATCCGTTACCGTTGAAATGGTGATCGCGAATTTGAGCAAGAACGCCGAAACCGCGAAAAAACTTTTAGCGGAACTCATTCACGTGATCGGAAACGGAGACGATCTGACTTTGAAGAACAGCACGAAGTATTCTCTCATCACCGCTCCCGAAAAAAGAAATCCGGAAACCGTTAAAAAGCTTAAAGTTCTTTTCCCCGAATATTTCTGATCTGGATTTACCGAATTTCATCCAGGCTTTTTTTCAAAGCCTGGTGATATTCCGGAAAAACGGTTAAGTCGTTGTGCGAGCCGTTCGGAATCGCATATAACAAAACGTCCCGATTTTGTTCTTTCAACTTTTTGAATATGATTTCCGAATTTGAGAACGGAATAATTTCGTCTTCCGTTCCGTGAAAGATCCGAATCCTGGATCGGACCGATTCCAATTTTTCCAAATTCTTGAATTGAAACCGAAGCATCCAAGGCTTTAAAAACGGATAATATTGTTTTGCGAGAGAAGATAAATCCGTAAACGGAGTTTCCAGAAACAAAGGAAGATCCGGATTCTTGGAGACCAGGTCGCAAGCCGCTCCCGTTCCGATCGAACGTCCGTAAATGATAAGCGAAGTCCGTGGGATTTTTCGTTCTTCGAGAAGATAACGCAACCAAAGTTCGGCGTCATCGTTCATCGAGGCTTCCGAAATCGTTCCGGTATTTTTCCCGTAGCCCCGATAATCCGTAACCAGAATATTCCATCCCAAAGGAAGAAAGTCTTCGTAGATTCCACCCCAAGTGCGGAGGCTCCCCGCATTTCCATGAAAGAATAAGATCGTTTTTTGCGAGTCGTTTTTTTTTTGCCTCGAAGTAAAGGGCGTAACTCGTTTCGCCGTCCGGTGTTTGAAGTTTGATTTCTTGAGACGCCTCCGGAAAACGAAACGTAAAATCGTTCGGAAGTTTTTCGGGAAAAAAGACGAGCTTGTCCTGATTCCACCAAATCAGAAACAAAACGAAAAAGATAAAACCGAATAAAAATAAGAAAATCAGATTCATGGAAGGTTTCATACTGCTCAAGGTCAAGGACTCGGAGGAATTTCCCTTTTCCAGACTTCTTTACCCATTGCATCAAAAATTTGTAATGTAAGCTTTCTTTCTCCCCGTTTTCCGGAGACGGAAATCATTCCGAAGTTTCTTCGATCCACAAGAGTTCCTTCCACTCGCAAGGAATTCTTTTCGGTGATCGGGGAATAATAGCCCGACGTCAAAGGCGAAACGGTAAAATCATAGATCGGTTCCGCACCTTCTTCCTTAAGAAGATTGAGTTCGGTATGATGGCGGTCGCCCGTCAAAAAGATCAGATTCTTCACTTTCAAATCCCGAATTGCGGAAAGAATTTTATTTCGCTCTTCGGGATATGTCGCGTAGTTTTCATAAACCGCGTTCGGGTTGAGGAACTGTCCTCCGATCGCAACAAACTTGAACGAGGCTTTTGAAAAAGCCAAAGAGTTGACGAGCCATTGAAATTGTTTTTCCCCCAGAATCTGTCTCGGACCAACCACCTTATTATTGTTAGCCGTTCGAAACGTGCGGTCATCCAAAAGAAAAAATTGAACGTCTCCCCACGTAAAGGAGCCGTAAATTCCTTCTTTTGCATAATTCGGATTTCCCCAATGAAGTTTGAACATTTCTTCCGCGGTTTCCTTCATCCAAAAGGAAGAATCTCCGTCGTTCGGGCCGTAATCGTGATCGTCCCAGATCGCATATTGATGAACGGACGCAAAGAACGGCGCGAGTTCGGCAATTCCGCGCTGATGTCGATACCGATGAAAGAACCCGGTTCTTGAATCCCAATCCGTTTCCCGCAGATAAATATTATCTCCGAGCCAAAGCATAAAGTCCGGCTTTTTTGAAAGGATGGAATTGTAGATAAAATATTCCCCGCCGTAAGGTTTGCCCGGAACATCGTATTCGGTTTCGTTGACATAGGCGCAACTTCCCAGCGCAAAGGAAAAAGACGGAGGATCTTGTCCGGCGGCAAAAAAGGGTTGAGCTTGGAATATTTGCGGATGTTTCGCTTCGATTCGTTTTCCGTCTACGAGTAAATTGTACTGATACCTTTTACCCGGAATCACTTTGTCCGCGATCAACTTTGCGACAAAGCCAGTTTTTGCATTTGTTTGAATTTCTTCGGAGATGAATTTGTTTTTATGGTTTCCAATTTCAGAATATTCTAATGTTACGATGGATTTTCGATCCGTCTGCACCCAAACGAGAACTTCTTTGAGAGTGGAATACCCGAGGATCGGTCCGGAAACGATGTTTGCGGGTTCCGCGCTCAAAGGAAAAACGCAAGCGATCAAAAAAGAAAGAAGAATGGATGGGTTTTTAAGAATTCGAAATTTCATAAACGGAATTGCCTTGGATCCATTACCTTTGTTGAACCGTTTAAAAATTCAAGATAAAGTTTTTATAAAAAGAAAAACGATTCTGCCTTAACAAGAATCCGCTTTTATTTGATCCCGAATCCTTTTCGGATTAACAAAACCGCGCCGTCGAGCGCTTTCTTTGCGTCCGGGATCAATCCGGCAAAATTGAAATATCCGTGAACCAATGTTTCGTACATCTGAAATTCAACCGGGACTTTGGCCTTTTTTAAAGTTTCTATAAGCTCGATCGCTTCGTCTTGCAGAGGATCGAAGCCGGCTAACTGAACGAACGTGCGTGGAAAGTCCGTAATTTTTTTATGAAGAATCGGAGATGCTGCGATTTTTTTTCCTTCCGGAGGCGAATGAAGATAATGCGTGTTGAAAAAATCCAATAGGTCGTTGGTCAATGCGTACCCTTTTCCGAATTCATATCTGCTTTCGCTCATTCGAAAAAGATCCAAATACGGATAAATCAAAAGCTGAAAAAACGGGGATCGTATTTTTTTCCTTTTAGAAAGTATACAAACGTTTGCGGCCAAATTTCCTCCCGCACTGTCGCCGCCGACCGCGATTTTTTTAGGGAGAATTTTCAATGTCTTTGCGTTTTTCACGATCCATTGATAAGCGACAAAGGAATCTTCGACCGCCGTTGGAAATTTATGCTCCGGTCCTAAACGATAATCGACCGCGATCACGGTAACTCCGGAATTTTTTGCGATATAACGCAACGGGGGATCGTGCGTTTCTAAGTCGCCGATGACAAAACCGCCTCCGTGAAAATAAACGATCGCGGGCGTTGTTTCGGCGGATGAATTCGATCGATACGATCGAGCTTTGATATTTTCGTCCCCGACCGGAATTATGAGATTCTCTGTTTGAACTCCAAGTTCCGGTTCCAGATCAAAGAGGAACATGGAATTTTTAAAGAAGATTCTTGCTTCTTTCGGAGCAAGGGTTTCGATTTTCGGTTTAATACGAGCGAGAAAAAGGGAGATTTGAATTTTCGCGTCGAGAATTCTTCCCCGCTTTGTAATCGTTCCGCCGGAAATTTTCCGAAGAAAAGTTTCCGGTAAACGTAGAATCCATTTTAAAAGGAATCGTTCAAACTTTCGCAAGAGCACGGGTTTTCTTTTTGAATCCGTTGGAGGAAACACCGTTTTTGGAAGCGGATTTGTGCTGTGCGATCGCTTCTACCGAAAGTTTGTTTCCGTTTTTGGAAGCGCGTTTGGTTCCTCGTTTCAATTCCGATTTCATATCGTATAAGAAGTCCTCAAAGTCCACCTGCATCGTGTGCCTTGTCGATGCCACATAACGTTTCTTCATCGCCGATTCGTATTTTTCGATGGATTGATTCATTTCCTCCGTGGAAGGAAATACGTAGTTTCCGGTTAAATATTCGGAGATCCATTTTCCCTGAAATTCCGCGAGAGGCATAATCGCACCCAGAGGCTGATACAGGCCGACAAAGAAAAGATTGTTGTATTCCGGTTTTATCATTCTGTGAAAGAGCGGAATGTGGTTGTCCTTTGCGGAAAGGAATTTTTCGTCGAAGAAAGGAAACTTCACGTCGTATCCTGTGCAATAAATGACCGCGTCGACTTCCTCTTCGCTTCCGTCGACAAAACGAACCTTATTGCCGTTATACGATTCTATATTCGGTTTCGGAGTCACGTCTCCTCTCCCCAATCGAACGAGAATATCCTGGGAAATCGTAGGATGGGCCGCTCCCGGCTTGTGATCCGGTTTTTGTAAACCGAAGTCCTGCACGTTTCCTACTCCGAAACGTAATACGAGTCCCATGATAAAACTCTTCAACCAGAACGGCGTATGAACCGGAATCAGTTCGGTGGACTTGTCTAGCGGTTTTCCAAAAAGGTAATTCGGAATAATATAAGCGCCTCTTCTCGCCGCTAAGAAAACCTTCGATGCGACGCCGGGACGACAAAGCTCCACGGCGATATCCATCGCACTGTTTCCCATACCGAGAACGACGACTCGTTTTCCGGTTAATTTAATCGGATTATCCGGATCAACGTAAGAATGCGAGTGAATGATCTTTCCTGTAAACTTGCCTGGGAATGGAGGACTGGGCCATCGTTGCGACCAGTGATGGCCGTTCGATACTACGAGCGCGTCGTAATACTTTTGTTTTCCGTCTCCTGTTTGAACCAACCACGTCCCGTCTTCTTGACGTTCGACGTGAACAACGGGAGTTTTGAAGTGAATGTTCTTACGAAATCCGAAATGATTCACGTAATCGATAAAGTATTCCAGAATCTTTTGGTGACCCGGATAATCCGGATATGTGCGTGGCATCGGATAATCTCTGTATTCCATACGATCACGATGCGTATTGATATGCAGAGATTTGTAGATGTTGCTCATCTTGTTGTCGTTGTTGAATCTCCAGTTGCCTCCTACTTCGCTTCCTGCCTCGTAACAATCAAATGGAATCCCTTTCTCTTTGAGAGCCTTGCAAACGGCTATACCGCTTGAACCCGCTCCGATCACACAAACACTCGGCAATGAAGACATATCCTTCTCCTCTTTTTACGGATGATACGTTAGGAATTATGATACAGCTTTTAAATTATAACGCAGTCAATTAAAAAATGTTTTGAATTTATAATTCGCGGAAATAGGAAGGAATCCTTATGGAACAGAAGAAGAGAACAAATGTTCACTATGATTTCGATTATGTGATCGTAGGCAGCGGATTCGGCGGAAGCGTATCGGCGATGCGTTTGAGTCAGAAAGGTTATTCCGTTGCTGTAATTGAATCGGGAAAACGATGGAGATCCGAGGATTTTCCGAAATCAAACTGGTCGCTTAACAAATATCTTTGGATGCCCCGTATCGGTTTTTACGGAATTCAACGTTTGAATCTTTTGAAGGATTTCTTTCTTGTTAGCGGTGCGGGAGTCGGCGGCGGTAGTTTAGTATATGCGAATACTCTTTATGTGCCGGGGGATAAGGTTCTAGATTCTCCCGCTTTTAAAAAAATGGGCGGAAAGTCAGGAATGCTCCCGTTTTATTCGGTCGCATCACGCATGTTAGGCGTCACTCAAAATCCTCAGCTTTACGAATCCGATTTTATTTTAAAGGAAATCGCGGAGGAGATGGGAAGAGGGGAAACATTCCGTCCAACGCCCGTCGGAGTATTTTTTGGAGAAAAGCCGGGTAAGCTTACGAAAGATCCGTATTTCTTAGGAGAGGGTCCGGATCGTGTGACCTGCAATCACTGCGGCGGTTGTATGGTGGGCTGCAGATTCAATTCAAAGAATACGCTCGATAAGAATTATCTCTACTTTGCCGAAAAGATGGGAGCAAAAATTTTTCCGGAAACCAAAGTCGATTCTCTGATTCCTCTGAACGGATTCGGCGTTCCCGACCCGGCAGCCACGGGGGAATTCGGATATCAAATTCAAACCAGATCTACGACGGGTCTTTTCGGATTTCCGAAAAAGAAATTCTATGCAAAAAACGTAATTCTTTCCGCGGCCGTGATGGGAACGGTCGGTCTGCTTTTAAAGATGAAACAAATGGGAAAGATGCCGAGGATTTCCGATGTCTTAGGCGACAGCGTGAGAACGAATAGCGAAACCGTATTAGCGATTACTAATTTTACAAAGGAAGTGGATTATTCAAAAGGGGTTGCGATCACTTCTTCCATTCACCCGGACGAACATACCCACATGGAGCCGGTCCGCTATCCGAAAGGTTCGGATTTTTTCGGAACGATCGCATCCGTACTTACCGACGGCGGCGGAAAATTTCCCAGGCCACTTAAATACTTTCTCACCTTATTTACGAATCCGTTGTATTTCTTTCAAGCTTCCTGGCCTTTCGGTTTTGCAAAACGATCCTTGATTCTTTTGGTGATGCAGACGTTGGATAACAAGATTCGTTTGGTTCGGACCAGACGATTCGCTTGGCCGTTTGAAAAGACGATGAGTTCCGCTTTGACCGAAGGAGAAAAAACGCCTTCTTACATTCCGATCGCGAACGATACCGCACGAAAAATCGCACAAAAGACCGGAGGAGTTCCGAGAAGTTCGATCAACGACGTTCTGTTAAACGCTCCGATTACAGGGCATATCATGGGCGGTTGTATTATGGGAGATTCCGAAAAGGAAGGAGTGATCGATTTTCAAAACAGGGTCTTCGGTTATCAAAATTTAAGAATCTGCGACAGCTCGATGATCACCGTCAATCTCGGAGTCAATCCGAGTCTTTCGATTACGGCGATCACCGAACGAGCGATGTCCTTAATTCCTCCGAAGGAAGGATTTCAACCGATAGAATATCGTTTCGAGAAAGAATTCGGAATCTCTTCGATTCTAAGTACTCGCGAAAAGAAGTCCGCTTCGAAAAAACAAACCGCGTCGCGGTCCGATCCAAATTCTAAATCGAAATCGACGGCCAAACAAAAACGGAATTCAAACGGCGTGAAAGGAAACAAGATACGTAAATAACCCAATTCGAAGATCGCGAGTTCGTTTCAAAAAATTCCGAATGCGCGGTATATTCTTCTTTCATTTCCTCGTTTTCAGAACGAAGATGAAGACGAGGTCCGATTTTGAGTTTAGAATTTCTGCATAGACAAGAATTATTCAAACAGGAAGCGTATTGGCGCGGTTCTTGGAACGAGGGAAATCCGAATCTGAAAATTCAGGTCCAAAATCCCGCCAGCTTAGAAATGTTAGGCGCCGTTCCTTCTTTGGGACAAAAGGAAACGTTGGAAGCGATCGAAACTTCCAAGGAGGCTTTTTCCGATTGGTCCGCGCGACCGGCAAAGGAACGTGCGGTTCTGATTCGGAACTGGGCCGATAAGATGAAAAAGAATCGGGAAGATCTCGCGCTTCTCATGACTCTGGAACAGGGAAAACCTTTGAGCGAATCCAGAGGTGAAATCGATTACGCTTCTTCCTTTTTGGAATGGTTTGCCGAAGAAGCGAAGAGAACATACGGCGATATTATTCCGAGTCATAGAACCGATACGAAGATCGAAGTCTTAAAACTTCCCGTTGGAGTTTGCGGAATTTTAACTCCTTGGAATTTTCCTTCCTCGATGATCACGCGCAAAGCCGGGGCGGCGTTGGCCGCGGGTTGTACGGTGATCAGCAAACCTTCCGAACTCACGCCATTCTCCGCTTTAGCTTTAGCGGCGCTTGCGCAGGAAGCCGGAATTCCGGAAGGCGCCTTTCAAGTTCTCACGGGTTATCCGGAAGAAATCGCGAACACTCTGATCGATCATCCCGATGTGAAGAAGATCAGTTTTACCGGCTCGACTCGAGTGGGAAAATTGATCATGGAAAGAAGTTCCAAAACTTTGAAACGTTTATCCCTCGAATTGGGAGGGAATGCCCCGTTTTTGATTTTCGACGACGCCGATTTGGAAGCGGCGGTCAAAGGTGCGATTCTTTCCAAATTTAGAAACTCGGGTCAAACCTGCGTTTGTGCGAATCGATTTCTGGTTCAGAAAGGAATTTATAACGAGTTTATAAGTTTGTTTTCAGAAGCCGTATTACAATTAAAGACCGGCAGTGGGTTGGAAAAGGACGTAAACGTTGGACCGCTCATCAACGAAGCGGCGGTTCTTAAAATGGAACATCACGTTGAGCATGCAAAGGCGACCGGCGCAAAACTTCTGCTAGGCGGGAATAGAATCGAATCGGGTAAATTATTTTTCTCTCCAACGGTTATCTCCGATGTGAGTAAAGATTCTCTTTCGATGCGGGAAGAGATTTTCGGTCCCATCGCGCCGGTATATCGTTTTGATTCCTTAGAAGAAGCGATTCGAATCGCGAATTCTACACCTTCCGGGCTAGCTGCATACGCGTATTCGAACGATTACAAAAAGATTCGTCTTCTCTCGGAAAGGATCGAATCGGGTATGTTGGGGATCAACGAAGGGTTGATTTCCAGCGAACAAGTTCCTTTCGGAGGAGTTAAGGAATCGGGTTTCGGTAGGGAAGGATCAAAATACGGAATTCATGAATATCTTAACGTCAAATATGTCTGTATCGGTGGTTTTTGAGTAGCAAACAATCACAGTTCGTTTGTGAGGCATCTCTTTATGCAGAGCAACATTCGATTTCGATGATTTCCTTCCGAACTTTCGTTTTTGTACAGAAGTTTTTGATGATTCGGAATCTATAACGTACGATATACGAGTTCAAATTTCCTTTTTGCTTGACGATAATAATTTTAAGCGATTTTTAGAGTGCCTGTCTTATGGATCTGATTTATTTAAATTACTTTTCATTGGCTTCGTTGATCGGAGTCCTCTTTATCGGGTTCACAACCTTCTTTTTCTTCTCCATCCAGGAAAAGGCATCGGGCACGATATATGTCAGCATCGGTTTGCTTTGTCTCGGGATATTTCATCTCGGCTACATGGTGGGATTTCCTTTTTACGGACCATGGTCCGTGTTCCATCGGTGGATCGTAATTCCTTCTCCGTTTTTCGGATTTCTATTTTTGATCATGTTCTTTCTTCACTATCCGGAACCGGTTTCCAGGAAGATCGTGATTCCGGTTTTTTCCATCGCATTAGTGGGAGTTCTTTTCATTTGCGCGTGGTATTTGTATGAATCCTTTCCCGCCAAAAGAGTGTTCTACTTTTCGGGGCATTACTGGGATTTTCAGATCAATTACTTTTATAAAATTTATTCGGCGGTCATCATTCTTTATACCTTCATCTTTATGGGAATCGGCGTCTGGAGAATGGTGAAACTCAAGGGTAAGGAAAGAATCATCACGGGTATTATTCTCATTCCTTTGACGTTAGTCACTCTTTTCCCGGGAATTCTGAATGCAATGAGTCGAGACGGAGCGGTTTCGAGAGAATTGTATCAAACCGTTTTGGATATTTCTCTCGTGATCGGACTGTTCGTAATTCTCGTAGGTTATATCAACTATACGAGTGAAAAGACTTCGATTCTTTCCAGAATTACCGGAATCACGCTCGCGACTTTCTTTTTAATTTTACAAATCGTCAGTTTGTTCATCTTCAATAAATACGAAGAATCCTACGATCTGATCAAACGAAAAGAAGTCCGCTTATCCGTATCGGGTTTGGAGGTTTCAAAAGACATCGAATACGTTTTCGAGTATGATTCGGAATCGGATTCCGCGAAATCCAGTTCGATCAAAAATTCTCTTCAACCGAACGAATCGGTTTTGCGGGAATTCCGTTTTTTTAAAATTGCACATACCCTTTTCGAACTTCCGGTCCTGGCAAACGAAGAATTGATCGAAAGATCGGATTCCATTTTAAAGAATTCTCCTCCCGGGTTTGAAGCGTATAAGGCAGGCGTGAAGGAATATCTTTCCTCGAAAAAGGATTTCAAAAACCTTTCGGGAAAGGACGTGGAATCTTTCTTTGACGACTTGGAAAAGAAGCTGGTTGTTCTTAGAAATAAATACTTTCATCTTCCTCCGAAGGAAAAAAACGACCCTGTCGCGCTTGAGAAGTTATTTCAATCGAGCGTTCCGGGTATCGACGCGTATTTAAAGGAACTAAAAAAGGCCGCGTTGAATTCGAACGTGACCGATTCCGCGAAAAGAGATAAGATCATTCAAACTCTCCTGACTCAAGTAAGAAAACAGGATGAAAGAACGTACAAAGGCGAACGCATATACGAGTTAGGAGGCCATGTTCCGAAGCACTATATCTCTTATTTTTACGTTTCCGAAGCCGGTTCCAAAATATACGAGGTCGGGTTTCGATACGAATCGCTCCGCGAATATCTCCATTCAACGGGTAAGATTCTTTATATATCCGCGCTTTGCATTTTGGTTTTAGTTCTTTTCGGATTCCGTTTTTTCTTTCAAGGCGCCCTTCTCAACCCATTGGAAGAAGTCGTGATCGGTTTGAGAGAAGCGAATTCGGGCAACTTAGAATATCGTCTTCAAGTGAAAGTCGAGGACGAGATCGGTTTTATCGCTCGTTCGTTTAACAGAATGGCGAGGTCGATTCAAGCCGCAAGAAAACGTCTGCAACAGTACGCGGAAGAACTTGAAGAGAAGGTAAAAGAAAGAACCAAAGAACTTCAGCAAACTCTCGAAGAAGTTCAGGAATTGAAACAACAACAGGATGGAGATTATTTCTTAACTTCCCTCTTAATCAAACCGCTCGGCTCGAACAAAGCTCGTCAGGAAAACGTAAAAGTGGATTTTCTGATCGAACAAAAAAAGAAATTCTCCTTTAGAAGGTTCAACGACGAGATCGGAGGGGACATCAATATCTCCAACGGAATCGAATTGCAGGATCGGTATTATACCGTTTTCTTAAACGCAGACGCGATGGGAAAATCGATGCAAGGCGCGGGCGGGGCGCTCGTACTCGGAGCCGTTTTTGAATCGATCATCGAAAGAACGAAAATGGCAGCAACGATGAAGGAGCAATCCCCCGAACGCTGGCTGAAAAACGCGTTCTTAGAATTGCACAAGGTCTTTGAAAGTTTCGACGGATCGATGCTCGTTTCACTCGTGTTAGGCGTTGTGGACGATGAAGCGGGACTTCTTTACTTTATCAACGCGGAACATCCTTGGACCGTGTTGTATCGGGACGGAATCGCAAGCTTTATCGAAGACGATCTGATGTTCCGAAAACTCGGAACGACCGGTATGGAAGGAAGTGTCTTTATCAAAACGTTCCAAATGGAACCGGGCGATATCATCATCGCGGGTTCGGACGGGCGCGACGATCTGTTGATCGGAACCGATCGCGAGGGCGGAAGGATCATCAACGACGACGAGAAATTATTTTTGAGAAAGGTCGAAGAGGCGAACGGAGAACTTCAATCGATTTATGAAGGTATTCAAAAACAAGGAAGTTTAACGGACGACCTTTCTTTGGTTCGAGTTTCATTTAAGGAAAATCTAACACAGTCGAAAATCGCGCAAGCTCACGAGAGGGAACAAATTAGGGAACTTCTCAAAAAAGCAAAAGAAGGCGCGGGCAACAAAGAGATCGAAGAAGCGATTTCGTATCTCGAACAAGCCGAATCTTTGAACAACCAAGTTCCCGAAGTCAAAAAGTTATTCGTAAGTCTTTTTTTGAAAAAGAAGGACTACAGAAATGCGGCGCTCTACGCGGAAGATTATCTGAATTTGAAACCGGTGGATAAGGAAATTCTTTATATCGCTTCGACGGCCGCCCGCAAAGCGGGAAGTCTTCAGAAGGCGTTGGATTTCGGAGAACGATTGAAACTGAGAGAACCGACTCACATGAAAAATCTCGTGAATCTTGCGCAAATTTACATCGCATTGAAGAATTATAAACGAGCGATGGAAATGGTGGAGATCGCACTTTCGGTGGATCCGCACCACGAAGTGATCTTAAAGATTCAAGACGTGCTCAGAAAGTATTCGCATACGATGGCCGAAACCGAATAAGAACCTGTCCCAAAACCGGGACGGAACCTTGCAGCTGATCTTTCTGGTAAAGTAAAATTAGGTTTTGGGACACGCTGTAAATTAAAAAGGACGATCATCCTCCTTCATTGAGGATGGATCGTCACTTCCGATTTGATCGAATTCGAAATAAAACAATTCCGATGAGATTTCGCATGAAGATCCGCTAATGCCTCCGAATCGGGAATTTTTTCGCCTTCGAATGTTACCTTCGGATAAAGATCGATTTTCGTTACGACCATCTTTCCTTCCGCGTTCTTTTCCAATGTGGCGATTGCGTGGTCCTGATATTCGGACACGACATATCTGCTCTTTGCGGCAACCGCAAGAAAGGTTAAAAAATGACAGCTGCAGACGGAAGACGCCAACAATTCTTCCGGGTTGGCGTGCTCCGCTTTTCCGAAGGTCTCTACTGTGGAAGATCCGAATAATTTCTGACCGCCGTCGTATTGAATCGAATGTGTTCGGTCATACGAGTCATATTTGAATTCTTCCGGTCCTTTTTTCCAATAGATGCCGATTTTATGTTCAGACATGATCATCCCTCTAATTATAAAAGTCCAAATGAATCAGATAAAATTCAAAAAGAAATTTTTTATTCGATGTTCGTTCAAAAAAAGAAAGCGGCAAAATGAACGAACCGGAATCAAATTGCGGATGGAAACAAACAAAAATCCGTCCCCAATGGGGCGGAATTTAGAGTAAGCCCTTTTGCGATATGCGCTCATTTCAGAACGAACGTGAATTCGCGGAAAACATTTCGAAAAAAGTGAATCAATGTTTCCTAAAATTCGATTTTCAGAACGGCAAGTTATCAGGATACAAGTCACTTAACGTTTTTTCGAATTGTAAATCCGAACTCGTAAATTATAAATTTCCATTTTAGAAAAACCATTGATTTTTCGAAGTAAATTCTCGTCATTAGTATCATGACATCCAAGAAAGAATCCTCGCGAAAAACGGACGAGGAAATCATTGCCTCGGGCCCCGCTTACATCAACTGGATTCGGCTCGGATTGATTCTACTGTATTATTCTTCGATCGCGATCGGTTGGAACCGGAGCAACGTAGTTCAAAACACTTTGTATCTAAGTGGAACTACGACGATGCTCCTGTATTTCTTTTATAGTCTTTATAAAATTAAAACCACCGGAACTCTTTCCCATACCTTAAGTAAGGTGTTCATTTTGGCGGATGTCGGCGCTCTATTTTGTGCGATGTTCGGCGCTGCGATGGATCACCCTGATTATACGTCCGGAATGGTTAAAAGTTCCGTTCTATACGGAATCAGTTATCTTTACATCATTTATGCCGGTTTGCTACTTGCGCCTAACTTTATTCTTGTGGTCGGATTCTCGTCTGCGCTCGCCCATATTGTCGTCGTTTACACGGCCACACAACACGGTTTGGTTCTTACCGAGGAACCGAAACTTGCCAATTCTTTGGGGCACGCGGCGACCTCCGAACAAATCACTAAGATTTTGTTCATTTTTGCATGCACGTTTATCGTGAGAATTCTCGTGAAACTGTTTATGCGGCTTCGAGAAAACTCCGAATTTAGGCAAAAAGAATTGGAAGACTCTCATAGATTGATCGCCGAAAGAAGCGATAAAATGAGAGAATCCGCTCGCGCTCTAAAAGAATCTTCCTTAAACTTAAAGAACTTTATGAACGATTTTTCCACGTTGGTTTCGGATCATGCTTCTTCTTTCGAGGAGATCAGCTCGACGATGGAGGAATTTCAATCGCAAACGGAGAATTCTTCCGATAACGTAAAAAATCAGTTTAGCAATATTGAAAATTTGATCGGACATAGTAGCAATTTAAAATCGATCATCGAAAGGATTTCGCAGTTCAACGAAGTGCTCGATCAGAGTATGGATAAGGTCCGTAAGTCCGGTTCGATGGTGACCGGTTTCGTGGAAGAACTTGCCAAATCTTTATCTTCTTTAGGCGATTCTTTCCGTAGCGTGGGCGAAGTGAATCGGATCATGTCCGAGGTTGCGGATCGAACCAATCTTCTTTCATTAAATGCTTCGATCGAAGCCGCTCGTGCGGGAGAGGCCGGAAAGGGTTTTGCGGTAGTCGCTCAGGAAGTTTCCAAACTTGCGGAAAGCAGCGCTGGCAACGCGGATTTGATTTCCAAGATCATTCGCGATTCTTCCAATCACGTGGTTACGGGGCAAAAATCTGCGGAGACTACGGCGGGCCATGTAAAAGAACAGGAATCTTTATTTCAGGATTTGTTCGGCAGGTTTGAAGAATTTTCAAAGATGTTCGAAGAACAAAAGAGAATCAATGCTCAGTTTTTTTCCACCTTGGATCGACTGAGAGTTTTATCCTCCGAAATTGAGATCGCATCCTCCGAGCAAAAAACGGGTTTGAGAGGAATCGTGGAAGCGATCGCGAGTCTTCAGAATTCTATGGAAACTCTTGTTGAAAAAAGCGAGAATCTAAGCTTGATCGTGCGGGAACTGGAAACTCAATCGAATTCTTTAACACGAATCGGAGATTTCTGAGGATTGAATCCACAATCCCAAAGTTTTTATAATTTGATAGTTCTGTTTCGCATAACGTATTAAAAATGATTTGAGAAACTAACTAAAAGCAAATATTCAGGGTCGATGCAAGTTATCGACAATGAAATCAAACAATCCGACCAAGAGATTATCGCTTCCGGTTCGATCTATATCAACCATATACGATTGATTTTGGTTTTTCTTTTTTATTTTTCCGTCATCGTAAATTGGAAACAAAATAGTTCGGGACAAAACGCTTCTTATCTCGTAGGTATCAGCACCATATTCGCCTACGCGCTTTACGGTTATTATAAAATCAAATTTCGGAACGGTTTTACGGAAATTCAAAGCAAGGTTCTGCTTGTGGCCGACGTTCTTATTTTCTTTTCTTCTATGGCGGTTGTCGCGGTTGATAAGCCCGAACTTTCGGCGGGTGTCGTTCGCAATCAAGTTTTGACGGCGATCGGATTCGTATATATCATCTGTTCCACTCTTTTACTTTCGCCTAACTTTATCGTTTTGATCGGTTTTATTTCCGCTTTGACCCAATCGATCGTAATCTTGCTTTCGGGATTAAACGGACTTAACTTTGTGATCGATCCGATTCTTTCAACTTCGATCGGAAGCGCTTCTCCTTCGGAACAGTTTTTGAAGATCTTGTTTATGTTCACTTCTTCCCTGATTCTGCAATTTCTTGTAAAACTATTCTTAAAACTCAGGGACAATTCCAAGATCAGACAAAAGAAATTAGAAGAGTCATATCGATTTATGAACGATAGAACGCAAAGAATGAACGAGTCCGCTCAATATCTGAAAAGTTCCTCGCGAAATCTGAAGGAATTTATGAACGATTTTTCCGCGTTGGTTTCGGATCATGCTTCTTCTTTCGAGGAGATCAGCTCGACGGTCGAGGAATTCCAATCGCAAACGGAGAATTCTTCCGATACGGTCCAGAAACAGTTTAAACAAATTGCAAGTCTTTTGGATCATACGGATAATTTAAAATCGATCATCGAAAGAATTTCGCAGTTCAACGAAATACTCGATCAGAGTATGGATAAGGTCCGTAAGTCCGGTTCGATGGTGACCGGTTTCGTGGAAGAACTTGCCAAATCTTTATCTTCTTTAGGAGATTCTTTCCGAAGCGTGGGCGAAGTGAATCGGATCATGTCGGAGGTTGCGGATCGAACCAATCTTCTTTCTTTAAATGCTTCGATCGAAGCCGCTCGTGCGGGAGAGGCCGGAAAGGGTTTTGCGGTAGTCGCTCAGGAGGTTTCCAAACTTGCGGAAAGCAGCGCTGGCAACGCGGATTTGATTTCCAAGATCATTCGCGATTCTTCCAATCACGTGGTTACGGGTCGGAAGTCCGCGGAAACGACCGCCAGCCATGTGAAGGAACAGGATATTTTATTTCAGGATCTCTTTTCCAGGTTTAACGAGTTCTTAAAATTATTCGAACAACAGAGAACGATCAATTCTCAATTTTTTTCTTCACTGGACCATTTGCGGTCTTTGTCTTCCGAAATCGAACTTGCTTCTTCCGAACAAAGAATTGGTCTTACCGGAATCGTAAACGCGATCGCGAGTCTTCAGAATTCTATGGAATCGCTGACGGAAAAAAGCGAGAATCTTGCGAATATCATTCTCGAACTGGATCTCCAGTCGAATCGGTTGACCAAGGTCGACGGGGAATAGGCTTCGTTCTATAGAAGATCGGTTTAATTCGAATTTCAATGATACATAATTTACACGCTTAGAATTCGGTCTTCCGTCCTTACAAAGAAGGTTTCTTCTACTTCAGCGATTGTAGAAAGGGATGGAATCGTCTCGGACTCAGGTTTGTTATTTCAGTTGTCATTCTACCCTTTTTCAAATGTTTAGTAAAAAGGAACACTCGAGGAAAGGGAAAATGGCAAATATCTATTACGACGCCGACTGTGATTTAAACTCGCTCAAAGGTAAGACCATAGCAGTGATCGGCTACGGAAGCCAGGGACATGCCCAGGCTCAAAACATGAAGGATTCCGGACTCAAAGTTATTATCGGTTTGAAAGAAGGATCCAAATCAGTTCAAGACGCTAAGAATGCGGGTTTCGAAGTGTACAGCGTCGCTGAGGCTTCTCAAAAAGCAGACATCATTCAAATTCTTGCACCCGATACGATTCAAGCGGATCTTTACAAAAAAGATATCGAACCGAATTTGAAAAAAGGCGACGCGCTCGTTTTTTCTCACGGGTTTAACATTCATTACGATTTCATCCAACCTCCGAAAGACGTGGACGTATATATGGTCGCTCCGAAAGGACCGGGTCATTTAGTTCGCCGAGTTTATACGGAAGGCGGCGGAGTTCCTTGTTTGATCGCGATTTATCAAGATTCCACCGGCGAGGCTAAGAAAAGAGCGTTGGCGCATGCGGCCGGAGTAGGCGGGGGACGCGCGGGAATTCTGGAAACTTCTTTCCGTGAAGAAACGGAAACCGATCTTTTCGGAGAACAAGTCGTTCTTTGCGGCGGTCTTTCCAACTTGATTATGGCGGGTTTTGAAACTCTGACCGAAGCAGGATACGATCCTGAAATCGCTTACTTCGAGTGTCTTCACGAAGTGAAACTCATCACCGATTTGATCTACGAAGGTGGATTGGCGAGAATGAGATTCTCCATTTCCGACACCGCAGAATACGGTGACTACGTTAGCGGACCTCGCGTGATCGACGCAGGCGTTAAACAAAGAATGAAGGAAGTTCTGAACGATATTCAAAAAGATAAGGGAGCAAAATTTGCAAACAATTGGATGGCCGAAACAAAAGCGGGATATCCTAACTTTAAGAATATGAGAGAGAAGAATGCGGCTCACCCGATCGAATCGGTCGGTAAAAAACTGAGAAGTATGATGAAGTGGTTGTCTAAGTAATTTTCACTTCGCTTTTCTTGCAGACAAAACCCGGCGGACTTTAAAGTCTTCCGGGTTTTTTTTATTGGCGTTTGCCCTTTTCGTCTTAACGAAAACTTTTTTAAGGAAAGAATGCTTTCGAGTTTTGCGAGCTTATCCTTTCGTCCGGTCAGATTATAATGATATCGAAAAAATGAAGAAAAAAGTTCGATTTAGCAAAACAAACGTTATCTAATGAGCATTATAATATAATTAAATTTTAATGTAGTTGCTTGAGAAATAATGCTTCCTGAACGGTTTCCGTTGAATGTCGTTTGACATTCTTTTCTACTCTATATACGATTCGTTCACATTCGATTTAGAGTGAGTGTTTCTCACTCTAAATCCGGAAACTAAATCGAAAATTAGAGGTTAATCATGTTTCGAAAATCGCTTACGGTTGTATTTGTTGCCGCATCAATATTGCTTTCGTTGAATTCAATCAGCGCAAAGTCGTATGTATTCGGAAGTCTCGGTCTTCAGTTTGATCTTGCTCAATTGGGCGGAACGATTACGAAAGACGGTTTAGATTCGGCAAATTATTACGACATCGCTTCCGGTGGAACGGGTGGAAATGCGAATGCAGGAGTCGCACCCAGAAGGGCGGTAATTCCTGAAAATCGTCTGCAAACCCTGGAGAATACGACGGCCGGATTGATCAATGTGAAAGCGAACGGCGCTATGTCAGGTCTCGTTTTTTCGGCGGGCTATGAGAAGGAATTCGGGAAATTCTATTTTGCAAGGATTGCTGCAAATTATACGAGAAAATACTTCGGCGGGGACACGGAAGCGAAGGCATTAGGATTCAAATTTTATGATATTACTTGGGATTATAACGCGATTCAAATTCCGATCAACGTAGGGATGAAGGTTACCGTTTCGGAAGACAACGCAATTTACATCGGCGGCGGAATTCATTATTTTAAAGGCGGATGGAGTTTATCCGGTTCCAGTCTTTCCAATTTGGTGCACGATGCCGTGATGCCTTTGAGTCCCGCGGTTGCAGGTTTGATTTCCGACGGAACCAACCCCGCGGCGATTTGGGAAGATGTTCGTTTCAGCGTTTCCGGTGTCGCACCAAACTGGATCGTGGGAGCTCAATCCAGACTTACCGAAAAGGGGTTTCTCTACTTAGAAGCGGAAACACTTTATTCTTATAAGTTAGGCACGGGTCACACTCAATCTGCAGGGGGAATTCTCGGATTATCGCCGTCACCGGCGTATCCGGTTGTACTAGGCGGAACACAATACCGAGTCGGTTACAAACACGAACTCTAATTTTCAAGATTTTATTTTTAAGAAGCGGTCTTTGTCGAATATGAAAAGACCCCTTCCGATTTCTTTTTTCGTTTTATAATTCTCGGAAGAGTTTCTTAAGAACCGTTTTTAATCAAAAACAATTCGATCGAGTTTCGTTTCAAGATACGCCGTAAATTCGATTGTAAATTGTATCCTTTTTCGCTCCATTCCGGCCAAATAAATTTTGGAAAATTCTTTCCTAAATTTAGAAGCATCGATTCTTTCCCTAAAAAAATAATGACAAAAGGATTTCTTTTGCTACCCTGATTCCATTCCAAATCATCCCAGGAGGCCAGGTTTGAAATCCAAGCTATCGGCAATCAGCGTCTGTTTGATTTTATTTTTTGCGACCGACGCTTTTGCACAAAAAAGATACGGGCTTATTTTCGGTTCCAATTATACCGGAAACAAAGCCGGAATTCCGGAACTCAATCTTTGTGAAGCGGACGCCACTTATTTAAACGACGAGATTCGGAGAGTGGGAAACTTCGACGAAGTGAAGATCGTTCTCGGTAAGGAAGTCACGAAAGATAATATAGAAAAAGAGATTAAGGCCTTAGCGAAGAAAGCCGGCGACAACGATACCGTTCTTCTTTACTTTTCCGGTCACGGAGCATTTCAAAGGGACGCATCCGCAAAGAACGGGATGAGAAACTTAATCATCTGCTACGATCGCCCGCATCTTCCGGACGACGAACTCAATAAGTATTTGGAAAAAGTTAAATCTCCGAAAACGGTCTTCATCTTCGACTGCTGTTTTTCAGGCGGTATCGCTAAGAAAGGAAAAGCGACTCGAGGTTCGGCGGACGTTCCGATTCCCGAGGGAAGCGACGGAACCGTGAAACAAGACTCGGAGGATTTTTTCTTTCAAGACAAAGCGATCATTTCATCAGCGGATGATAATCAAACCGCGATCGAAGTGGGCGGCAGCATCAATCACGGAATCTTTACGTATAACTTCGGTAAGGCGCTCAGCACGGCCGACTTGAATAAGGATAACGTGGTTACGGCCTTGGAAGCTTTTTTTAAATCCAGAGAAGAAACCGTTCAGATGGCAAAGAAGTTTCAGCACGAACAGGTACCGCAAATTTCCGGAAACGCATCCGGGATTTTTCTTTCTGGTAAAAAAACTCCAGAACCTCCTAAGCCAGTCGATCCTCCGAAACCTCCCGCGCCTTCCGTGGAACCGGAACCCGATCCGGTAAAACCGAATCCGACCGAACCCGTGGTAACACCGCAAGAACCTCCTGTCGTTCCTACGAACGAAAGAGGGGATTTGGTATTAAAGACGACGATCATTCAAGACCGTGCTTACGGACTTTCCGATCTTCCTCCCGATATTCTTATCTTTGCTAAAAAGAAAAGAAAAGGAAATAGGAACGTAAAGGTTTATATCGACGATCAAGAATTCACTTCTTCCGTTACGGCGACTTCTTCCAATTTTTGGGGAGCGGTGAAACGGCAAGGACAACTGATTCCGGGAAATATCTACACGATCACTTTGAGCAAGGTGCCCGCCGGCGTTCATAAAATTACGATCAAGGCCGACGATTATCCTGAGATTCAGGAAACGTTTGCGGTTCTTCCGAATAAAAAGAACGAACTTCCGATCAACGTTTCTATGAGCGGTTTCGGTGCGATTCAAGGAAAGGTTTTTTACAAAACATTGGATAACCCTGTAATCAACCAACCGATCTTTATGCCTACGATTTCCAGCGTAACCGGAATTCAAAAATTGAATACGGACAGCGAAGGAAATTTCTGGTTCACAAACCTCAAGCCGGGTGATTACGAAATCAAGGCTTCTTTTGCGGAGGATTTGAATCTCAACAATTCGATGATCAACGTGAGAGAAGGGGACGTGACGAAGGTGGACGTAATTCTAAACGTTAAGATGCCTTCGACCAAAACCAAATACTAAAAACGTATTTGGGTTTAACACGAAAAAGCCTGCTATTTTAGCAGGCTTTTTTATTTTATAGGTTCGATTCTCTATGAATTCGTATTCGCATGGAAGTTTCGCTTTTACGCGAAGCTCCTTAGAATCGAATCCGCCGTTTGTTAAGCGAAGTTTGAATTTAGTCCTTTAAGAATTGTTTCCACTCATTGGATCTGAATCTGCGTTTGCGGATTTCCTTTAATTTTTTCATTTGATCCGCGTTCAGAAGGTTACCGGCTTTTAATCCGGATTGAGGAAGAATCGTATTGTTTACGAGATTTGCGACGGTTTTGTCGATCGAAAGAAAGGAACTTTTTAAATCTGGATCCATTTCCGGGTAAAACATTTTGCGCCTCCATGCGACTTCTGGTTTGGTTGGTGATCTTTTTATTGGGAATTCCGGCCGATCTCATCCGTGAGAAAGCAATTGACTCCCTGAACTACCTATCGATGAAATTGGAAAATCCTTGAGTATTTTTTTTCTTGTACGAATTTTCCCAAAACGGTAAAATTGCAAAAAAATGCAGATTCGGTTGATCAACAATACGGGTAAAAGGACGGGAAGATTCGTCGCCTACGAGTACGGAACGGATCTGTTCGGATACGCGTACGTGGACAAGATCAAAGGCAAGGACCGCGGGAAATTGGTTTCACGCTGGGTGATGCCGGACCTCGGATCTTTGGTTCGTTTGCTGGATTTTGAACTTTATAAACGCGAAAACGAACACTACGAAAACATCAATTCCCTTACCGGATGATACCCTCTCTTCAGATCGATCGGCTTCAACGTAGAGCTGAAATAGTAGACCGCCATCAGGATCGTGTCTCCTCGCTTTTATCCAGACTTTCCTTGTTTCGCTTAAGCTTCTTTTCCGCCTTTGCGGTTTGGATTTCCGTTTTCTATTATCTTCGTTCTTCGTATGTTTATTATCTTCCGTCTTTGATTCTTCTTTTGATCTTTTTCGTTTTTGTAAGGAGATACAAAAAGACTCTTTTATCCAGGGAAAGAATTCGACTTTGGAGTTTCGTATTGAACCGGGAAATCGCAAGAATCGAGATTCGCGGTTACGGTAAAAAATACGGAACGAAACTTTCTTCGGAAACGGTTTCTCCGTTGGCAAGAGATTTGGATTTGTTTCGGGAGAACGGACTTTTTCCGTGGCTCGATACGACATTCACTCGGAACGCGGAACAGAGATTGGTTTCGCTTTTGGATCCGATCGACGATCTTTCCGATGATTTTAAAAGGGAGAATGTTCTATTACGTCAATCGATCGTAAAATCGATTTCCGAAAAAACATTCGCGATTCCTAAAGTATTGAGACTGGCTTCGTATCTTCGGGAGAATCAGGATGCTGCGCCCGCAGTTGCCAAGGCGGAATTGAAACTGATACGGAACGATTCCGATTCGAAATTCTGGGATCAGTATCCTTGGCTCCGGAAAATTTATAAACCGGTTACGATTCTCGTGTTGGCTTTTATTCCTGCAAACGTCCTTTTAGGCGTTCCGTTTCCCGCATCGGTTCTTTTCCTCAATCTGATTTTATTCGGGTTGTATCGCTCCCGCTCCCTCGAAATTTTCAGGCAGTATTATGATCTTTCAGGAAGCATCGGAGGACTTCAGAAAATTCTAATTTATTTGAAAGGTCTGAACGTTCGCGACAAAAACGAGAGGACGCTTTTAAGTGAAACTTCAAAGAAAGAATTAAAATCCGCGTATGAGGATTTGGATCGGATTTTGAAACGGGTTGCTTTAACCGAAGCGCCTCTACTTCATTTGATTTTAAACAATCTGTTCTTATACGATCTTTGGATCCTGCAAAGAATTTCGAAATGGCGAGAAAAACATTCGGCTCTTTTGGAACATTCGATTGAGGATTTGACCGTATTCGATTCTCTCTTTCCTTTTGCGAATCTGAAGCGGATGTTTCCCGATTATTGTTTTCCGGAAATTCTTCCGGAAGCTTCCAACAGAGGAATAGCAGGTAAGGAACTTTTTCACCCTTTGCTTCCTTCCGAGTCGAGAGTTTCGAATCCTTTGGAAGCGATTGAAGAAGGAAATGTCGTTTTAATCACGGGCTCCAACATGTCCGGCAAAACGACTTATTTACGCACGATCGGTGTCGCCTCCATTCTTTCTTTGGCCGGAGGTCCGGCTCCTGCAAAAGAATTTTCGCTGCCCGTGTTGAAAGTTCATACAAGTATGAGAAACGAGGACAACCTGGAAGAAGGAATCTCTTTCTTTTATGCGGAAGTAAGAAGGCTTTCAGAGATCGTTAAAAAGATCAAAGACGGTAGCAAACCGCATCTTGTTTTACTCGATGAAATTTTGAAAGGAACCAATACGAGAGAACGTTCTCTTGCGTGCAAAGGAATCTTAAAGGAACTCAAAAAGAATCGAGTGGTCGGTTTGGTCACAAGCCACGATCTCGAACTTGCAAAAGTTGACGGTGTCGTATTAAAACATTTTCAAGAGGAAATCCTAAACGGAACCATGCACTTCGATTATAAGATTCGAGACGGGCTGGTGGAAACGAGCAATGCGCTTCGAATTTTGATTCAAGAAGGAATGGATCTGGATTTTACCTGAACGGGCGGAAGCCATTTGAAGTTCACGGTGTAATCGCGGTATTTCCGACAACATAATCTTTCATAGTCAATTGCCGAACGGAAACGATCCCTTCGAAAGATTATCGAATCTCAATTCTTACTATGACTTCTTCTGCAAGATCGCGATGCTCGCCAAAAGTGAAATCGCACCCAACGATGAAATCAGTGTCGGCGCCGCAAAGAAATACAAAAAACCCGTAACTGAAAAAGCGGCGACACAAAAGAAAATCGGAAGCAAAAGTTTCAAAGTCGCACCTGGATCAGACTCTGCAAGATTCGATAGGAACCAAAGAAGGATCGTCAACGAAAACAAAACGATGCTCAGGTTCAAACTCATTCCCGAATAGAATTGATCGTATGATTTTGTAACGCCTTCCATTGGAATTTTTGTTTGCTGCATTGCGGAAATAACGGTAAGCGCTTGCGGATCGGTCGTGTTGTATCGAGTAAAATGACCGATCGAATGACCAATTGCAAAGATAAGCAACATGATGGCGGCGATCCGAATCAATAATTTTGGTTTCATAAATTCTCCTTACGATTTCGATTTTATTTTTTCTTGTTTTCTTCTTTGGATGAGAATAAACCTTTAAAGCCTTCCCATGCGTCCCGCACATATTCCGATACGACGGATCCTGCAATACCTCCACCGTAAGGTCCACCCACGGGCGTAAAGAATGGCGCTAGAATCGTGCTTCCTGCAAAGACCGATCCCAGCCAAATCGGATCTATATAAGGAATCGATTGTTTAAAGACTCCTTTATAAATGATCGGAATTTTCAGAGCCTTACCGACGATGTTTCCCCCCATTCTTAAATTCAGAAGAACGTCCACGTTCTTATCGAAGCCGATGTTTCCCTTTACGTCCGCTTCCAAACCGTTGCCTTGCAGTTTTAGATTTTGGAAATAGAATCGATTATTTTCGATTTTGAAATCCGATTTTAAAGTGGAGAATTCCACCTTTCTTCCGTCGATCCCGTTGAAGGAAATGATTTTTCCGAGCGTGTTTAAAACCGGAATCATAAAGTTCGCGTAACCCAAAAGTTCTCCGTTCAAGATTTGCAAATTTCCGGAGCCTTCCATGTTCCTAAAAAAATCTCCCACAAAATCCGGAGATCGATCGTGCACCTCCGTTACAAAACTGAATTTGCTGAACAGATTTCCGTTGATGATCCGGTCGTTTATATATGGCATGAGAATCCGATCCGTTTGAATTCGATATGCTTCTCCTTGAACCTCGAATCTGGATTTGAAAGGATTTATTTTAGATTTTCCTAATATTTCTCCGTTGTAAATATATGCGTGGAAACTGGAAATGTGAATCCAGGGATATGCGTATTTGATCTCGGCTTTTAAAACAGGGAATCTATGTTTTAAGGCGTACACGTTTTTCAGATCAGCGCTGAAATAAAAAACACCGTCCGGACGTTTAGGATCGTCGAACTTCTTCGTAAATTCGAATAACTTTCCGAGACGAAGTAAACTCTGATAATCCAGATAGCTTGCGGAAATTTGAAATGACGAATTTGTCTTATAGTTCCACAGAACCGTTCCTCTCGCAGTTCCTTCCGCCACTCCGGGCCAAACCGCCGTTATATAAGGAAATTCTAATTTTTTATTCGGAATGTCCAAACGTAATTCCAAATTCACCTTAAGATCACCGAACGGATTCCCGCCTTTGTATGCGAAGTTTTTCGCTTGAGCGATTACGTTGAAATTGATGGTTTCGTTGGCCGCTTTGCTGATTTTAATCGTTCCGTTATAGATCGTCTTGGAAAAATCGGCGTTGGGAAAAATTGAAAGTAAATCGCGAAAGATGGAAAGGGAACAGTTGTCGAATATGATCGTTGCTTGGAATTGAAGTTTTTCGAGAGTTGTAGGAAATTCTTCCAGCCCGGCGCTTCCATAAATTTGAAAACTCTGCTCGTCCAATTTTCCTTGCAGAGTTATGTCGAGCGTGTCTCCGTAAAAGGAAATACCGAAAGAGGATTTCCAAAGATAGATTCCATAGGTTCTATTATGAGTATCGTCCTGATAATGAACGTAGAAATTTTCGATCTGAATGTTCTTTAATCCGATCTTGAGAACTTCCTTCGGATTCAGAGGAGCGCCCGCGTTCGATGAAGTCGGATCGAAGATTTTGATGGTATGAGTTTCACGATCTTCTTTGGGCGCTTCCTTTCCATTTTGAAGAAATTCGATCAGATCGATCGATCCGTCTTTCAGTTTGTGAAGATTGATTTGACCGCCTGAAATCGAAACGTCCCGGATCTCGACCTTTTGCCCTAAAAGACCGAACCAGGAGATGTCTATCTTGATCTGATCGCTGATTCCGATAATCAAATCGCCTTTTCGAACTTGCACGGAATTCAATTCGATTCCGGGAAACGGAAAGAGAATCAAATCGGAAGATTCTACCTTCACTTCCAATCCCGTTTCCTTTTCGATTTCGGTTAATATAAAGTCCTTATAAAAATCCTGACGGGAAAGAATCGGCAGCAGTGTGAAAAGCGCCAATGCAAGAACCTGAAACAAAAGAATCGCAAGGAATTTGATTCGATTGCTATATAAGAATTCTTGAATGCGCTTTAGGAGTTTCATTTTCCTTTTCCCAACGGAAAGTGACACAAAACCTTTTGTCCGTTTTCGTTTTCTTTCCAAACGGGAATTTCCTTTTTACAGAGATCCTGTGCGATCGGACATCGCGTGTGAAAGTGACAACCGGAAGGTTTATGAACCACGCTCGGTATTTCTCCCTGGAGCGGAATACGAATTTTCTTTCGATCATAAACGTCGAACGTCGACTGAAATAACGCTTTCGTATAAGGATGAGCGGGAGAAGAAACGATGTCCTTCGTTTTTCCGAGCTCGACGATTTTCCCCAAATACATGACCGCAATCCTGTCCGAGATCGATTTTACCACACCCAGATCGTGAGAGATAAACAAATACGAAAGTCCGAATTCGTTTTTTAATTCGACCAAAAGTTTTAAAACTTGAGTTCCCGTGGAGACGTCCAGTGCGGAAACCGATTCGTCACAGATGACAAACTTCGGTTTTAAAACGAGCGCTCTTGCGATCGCGATCCTTTGTCTTTGACCGCCGGAAAACTCGTGGGGAAATCTCGAAAGAATATCGGATGATAGATTCACTCTTTGCAGAATGTCTTTGATTTTGGATTCGGCTTCTTCGGTGGAAAGTTTCTCGTGAATTTCCAAACCTTCCCTAAGAATTTCCGCAATCGTCATCCTCGGGTTCAGGGAAGAATACGGATCTTGGAAGATGATCTGAAGATTTTTTCGAAGCGGAAAAAATTCGGAAGAAGAAAGGGAAGAAATCTCCGTATCTTCAAAATGAATCGTACCCGATTCGGGTTTTAAAAGTTTTACAAGACCTCTTCCTAACGTGGACTTACCGCAGCCGGATTCTCCCACTAATCCGAGAATTTCATTACTTGCGATTTCAAGACTTACCCCGTCGACCGCGGCGATTCGATTCTTTTTGAATCCGAATCCGGATTTCGTATAAAAACTGATGGATAGGTCTTTGATGGAGATCATGATTTCTTCTTCGATAGGATCCTATTCTTTCGTTAAAAAACAAGCGGCCAGATGCGGTTCTTTTTCGGAGCGTACTGTAAACAATTCCGGTTTGGTTTCTTTGCACGAATTCATCACAGCTTTACAACGCGTGGAATAATGACAACCGATCGGGTACTGATCGGGCGAAGGAACGATTCCTTGAATCGGTTGCAAGTCCTCTACCGATTTGGCGAGCGACGGAATCGACGCGAGCAAATCCTTCGTATAAGGATGATTCGGCGAATCGATGACGGAATCCGTGTCTCCGATCTCCGCGATTCTTCCCGCATACATAACAGCGATTCGATGCGCGATCGTTCCGACTAAACCGAAGTCGTGCGAGATAAAGAGAATCGACATTCCGTTTTGTTTTTGAAGGCGGAGAAGAAGTTCCACAAGCTGTGCTTGGATCGTTACGTCGATCGCGCTCGTCGGCTCGTCGGCGATGAGAAGAGTCGGATCGCACATCAACGCCATCGCGATGCTGATTCGCTGGAGAATTCCTCCGCTCATCTGATTCGGATAGGAATATAATCTTTGTTGAATGTCCGTGATTCCGACCGAAGACAAAAGATACTTCGCTTTTTCAATCGCCTCTTTGCGGTTATCCGAAATGTGCATCAGATACGCTTCGATCATTTGTTCTTCGATTTTCAACAAAGGATTGAGAGCGGCAAACGGTTCTTGAAAGATATAAGCGATTTCTTTTCCTCGGATCTTTCTCATTTCCTCGGCGGAAAGTTTTAAAAGATCGTTTCCTTGGTATAAAATTTCACCCGAGCGAACCTTAGAAATATTGGAAGGAATCAAACGCGTCAGTGCGAGCGCTGTCAAAGACTTGCCGCAGCCCGATTCCCCGATCAAAGAAAGAATTTCACCGGGTCGTACGTCGAAACTTAAATTTTGAAGAACGGGAAGCCAGCGGTTTTCCGAATAGAGATCGAGTGAAAAATTCCTAACCTGAAGCAAAGAAGAAGCGTTCATTCATACACCGCCTTTTCTCTGGAATCGAAAGAGTCTCTCAGTCCTTCTCCGATAAACGAAGTCAATAAAATCGTGAAAAAGAGCGCTGACGACGGAAACGTGATGAGCCACCATGCACTCAATCGTTCTCTTCCTTGCCCGATCATTTCTCCCCAAGACGGATTCGGCGCTGGAATTCCGTAACCGAGAAAGTCCAATGCGCTTAGAATGGAAATCGATCCGATCAGCGTAAACGGCAAGAACGTTACGAGGGGCGTGATCGCATTCGGAAGTATGTGTCGCAGCATGATTCGAAACGAACTGACTCCCAACGCTTTTGCGGAGTCCACATAGGTCAGCTGTTTGAGTTTGTAGAATTCTCCGCGCATATAATACGAAATGCCGATCCAACTCAACGCGCCGTACGTGATCAATAAAACCGTAAACCCTCTTCCGAAAAACGCGCCCACGATCAGAATCAAATATAAGAAGGGGATCGCGGAAAGAATTTCAATGATTCTCTGCAGGAGAATATCCGTTTTTCCTCCGAAGTAACCCTGCATTCCGCCGATCAAAGTTCCCATCGCTAGTTCAAGAAATACTAATATAAGTCCGAAGCTCAGAGCGTTTCTGTAAGCGTAAAAGACTCTCGTAAAAACGTCGCGCCCTCGATCGTCCGTCCCAAGCCAGTGTTTCCGATTGGGGGAAGAGGGAGGGGTTTCCCCTTCTTCCAAACTTTCCAAGTTGTCCTCGTTGTAACCGTAAGGAACGGGAGCGAATAGGATCCAATTGGAACCGGTGAGGAAGTCGTCTCGTTTCGCGAGTTTTTTGTAGTTCGGGGGGGTTAGATTTTCCCCTCCGAATTGCGACTCGGGATAAAACGCAAAAATCGGGAAATGCCATTTCCCCTGATAACTTACGATCAAAGGTTGATTGTTCGCGATGAAAGGCGCGAACAAGGAAATCACATAAGAAATCAATAATATGTTTAAGGCGTACCAGGCCCGTTTGTTCGCCTGGAATTTCTGAAATCGTTTTTTTAAGATCGGACTCAGAATCATTCGAATTGAATCCTCGGATCGATAAGGACGTAACAGAAATCGGAAAGAATATTTCCGATCAATGAAAGAAGACTTTGAACCAATAAAAGTCCCATCATCAGATCGGTGTCTCTTTCCGTGACGGCTTGGAAACTTAAAAGTCCCATTCCGTCGATGTTGAATACGAGTTCGATGACGAGCGAGCCCGCGAAAATCAAACTGAGATTGCTTCCGAAGCCGGTCGCGATCGGAATCAAAGAATTTCGAAACGCGTGTTTGAAGATCGCTTCCTTAAAACTGAATCCCTTGGAAAGAGCGGTGCGAACGTATTCTTTCGAGATTTGTTCCAAGAGGGAATTCTTCATCAACAATGTGAGAACCGCGAACGAACCGGAAACGTAACAAATCACCGGGAGGAACATATGTTGGATTCGATCGACGATCTTTTCCCAAGAGGATAAGGATTCGTATTCGTCCGAAACCTCGTGACCGAGCGGGAAGATCGACAATAATTCTCCCGAAGCGAACGTGTAAAGCAGTAACACGGAAAGTGCGAACACAGGAATCGAATACGTGATTAGGATGATTCCGCTGGAAGCGATATCGAATCGTTCTCCGTTCTGAAGAGCCTTTGCGATTCCGAGCGGAATACAAATCAAATAGGAAAGAAAAAAACCAGAAAGACCGAACGTAAGCGAAACGGGAAGTTTTTCCAAAATCAAATCCGTCACTTGCCGCGTATGTAGTCTGGATTCTCCCAGGTTAAAGCTAAGAATTTCTTTGAGCCAGTAAAGATAAGCGATGCCGACGGGTTTATCTAAATGTAATCTTTTTTTGATGATGTCTATTTCTTCTTCGGAGATCGTTTTTGCGCTCCCGCCTTGCGCGTTCGCATATCCTCGGATCTTTGCGATTTCGGTTTCAAGCGGACCGCCGGGCGCAAAATGAGAAATCAAAAAAACGATAAACGTCATTCCCAACAAAGTCGGGATGATGAGAAGAAATCGTTTCAGGAAATATTTTTTCATTTCGTTTCCGGTTCCCGGAAAAACAGTTTCGAGGAATTTGATTCTAAGACAAAGTCTTTTTCAAAAAAGAGTTTTAATTGTTAAGAGAAATCGTTTGAACGTTACGTTCCGATTTTATTCGGTTTCAATCGCGATTTCCTTTAAGCTCCAAGTATCCGAAACCTTGAACGGATTTTCCGGCTCTCGTTCCTCGAACTTTTACCGCTCCTTCCCAATAACTGAATCCGGTTGTAGGTCTGGAATCGAATTCTTGATCTTCAAAGAATGGTTCTATTATAAGCTGGAGAGTCGAATCTTCTTGTGTCGCTCGAGTGGTCAGATTCCATAGAAGAGGATATTTTTTATCGGTGCGCCGACTTTTCCAAACGGAAGAATCGTGTAAGAAAAGTATTTCGCCTTCTCTTTCGAATTTCGTTTTTTGTCCGGACTTCAATCGGAGCGTTCCGAAACTTTCCGAAGCGGAGCCGGGAGTTTCCCGAAAGTTAAACGCCATCAGATCGGTTCCGTCCTCGAGTTGGATGCAGATCCAATCCCAAGAATTGGATTTGTCCGAGAGTTCCGCTTGTCTTGTGGAATCCATCGGACTGCTCCATTCATGGTCCATCCAAGAACTGCCGCTTTCGATCCGAATCTTTTTCCCGTTGAAAACGAGTTCTCCTTGTGTGGAAAGTCCGGGGATGCTGTAATAATACGAATAGAAATCGGGATTTTTTCTGCTCTTGATCGATTTCCCATTGTCTCCGTGTATTAGAATATTTGAATCCTTTGCGCTGAGATGCAGATCCAGCGAAAGTCCGGGGACGTTTTTCGGTTTTGCGATCAAGTGAAATTCCGTTTTTCCTCGAATTTCGAGAACGAAGTCACCGCTAAAAATCCGTTTTCCGTCGTAACCCGCCATACCGCCTAACTTTCGTTCAACGATTTGCGCGGTTTCGTGTTTTTTGTTTTCCAGATCGGAGATCGCAAAGTGAACGGGAAACGCTTCCCTATTCTTGCCGAAAATCCCTTTGAAAAAACTCAGCTCGTATCCGTATCGTTTTCCGTCCGAAGAACGGATAATTCCCACGAAATAACACCATTCCACTTTATACGAAGGATGAAAGGAATGATCCTTGGGAAAGACGAAGGGCCGATCGTCCGCGTGAAGCGTAAAAAAAATAGGGAATAAAAAATAGATTCCGATTAGTCGATTGACCGTAATCCGAAAGAAGTTGTGATGATTCCTGAAATCGATCATGCAGTTTTTGAAGAACATCCGCGCGTCCGCATTTTTATCTCTGGGACTTTTTTTACCTCAGTTCGTTATTTTAGGAATCTATTTCCGAAAACTGTATCTTAAATTTATAACGTTTTGTCCGAATCAGAATTTTTTAACGTGGGACCCGGACGCGAGATTAGTTACTTCGATTCGAATCGCGGAAGCCGTGCGTTCCTTCGACGCGATCACCGTTCTGAAGTTGATCTTTGATTCGCCGACTTGGCCGGTTCTTCGAAATATTCCCGAGGCTTTGATCGTTTTGATGTTCGGTCCGGGTGGAACTCCCGTTTCGTTGTTTACGTTCGTAGAATTGATTCTTCTTTTTGCGATCGTTCCTTGGATCTTGACGTCGTTTAACAAAAATAGAAGTTGGATCGCAGCCGCGATTTTGTTTCCGATCGTTTGGGCCGGGCTTTTGCAGAATCCGGGATTTATGCATTATTCTTTTTCGGGAATGTTGGAAGTGCAAGGCGGACTTTTCTTTCTGCCTGCGATTCTTGCCTTTTGGAATTTGTACCGAAACTCGATCGAAAATCAAAAACCGAATTCACCCTGGTTTTTATTGATCAGCTCGAACCTTTTGTTTCATACGAAATATCCGTACGGTTATATCTTCGTTTTTTTCGGTTGTTTGTTTTTAACCGTGTTTCGTTTTCAAGAAACCAGAACGTTCCTATTCGATCTGTTGCATTCTTATCGACGAACTTCGGAAAAGAATTTTTTTAAAAGAGTCAAATGGGGCGCTTTGCTTCCGATCGTTCTGTCGATCGTGTTGATTTTTACATTGATCCTTTTTTCCAAGGAAACGTTTCCGGGAAAAACCAAAGCGCTTTTGCGTTACGCGGGCGCGCTCGTGTTTTGGATCAGCGCCAGCATTTCACTTTGGAACATATTTTACGGTTCTGCAATCAAAAGGGGAAATACGGAAATTTCTTCCGATAAGAATCTTTTCAAACGCGAGGAATTTTTTCTTTGGAAATATTTCTGGACGTACGTGATTCTTCCGATCGGTTCTTGGGTTTTATTGCATCCGGACCGATTTTCCAGTTCGAGCAGCACGATCGGGCACGCGCAAGGCGCGGGTTTATTGCCAGGACAAGGCGACGAATCGATTTTTAGTCTTACTTACTTTCGAGAGATCGTCGAGAATTCGTTTTATGCTCCGTATGGCGGATGGATTTTGTTTGCGGGCTTGTTGTTCGGGATCGGATTCGGAATCTTTCGTTATCGCGAGAAGGGGGAGGTCAGCGCTTCGTTCTTTTTGTTTTTATCGATCTTCGTTTCGATTTTGGGACTTACACTGATGACGCCCAATCATCAACCGCGGCATATTTATCATTTGTATCCGGCTTTGTTGATCGCGATCGGGATTTTTTGCCGCGAAGAGTTTTCGAAAGAAGGATTCATCAAAATTTTTGCCGCGGCCGTATATTCCTTATTTATTATGTTTACGCTCGGGTATTGGAGTTGGAAGAATGATTCGGTTTGGGAGAGAACCAATCTTTGTTTTTCGGGGGTGGACCGTTCTTTGTTTTATACCGCCGACGACGCTGAGGAATATTTCCTAAAAGAAGTAAACCGTTCTTCCGTTTTATGGAATTTGCTTCCACTGGAACATCACAATCGCCCGGATATTACATTGTCTTTTTATCGAGCCGGTTTTTTGAATCGCCAAATGGTCCGTGAAAAGAGAAAAAAAGAAGAAGCGGAATTTTTGAAAGCTCGCTCTTCCGAGTCGATACCGACGACCTCCTTTCCGGTTTCCAAAGAAGATTGGTTTATCGTTGCAAAGTCTTGTGAAGAGATCGAGGGAGGTCTTACCGAGATCTTGACGAAAGAATTGAAGTTCGCAAAGAATACGATACAAACGCCGATTCGAGGGGCTTGTATCGTTCGAACGAAACGATCCAATAATTGAAATAACTACACTTTAGTAAAGCTTCGTTGAGATTCAAAAGAATTCACTTTTTAGAATGTATTTTGCGACAGGGATCGAGCGGAAATACTGCAATGCGCCGTCGTTTTCAATTCGTTTTTCGTTTTAAAAAAGGCCGTACGGCGCTTTGCAGATTGAAGCGAGAGCCCGGTCCTGCGAAAACTCGGCGCGTCCTTCTCCACGGATCGTTTCCGCGGGAGTCGCCCCGATTTTTAGAAAAAGTCTCTTTTCCGATTCATTCAAAACAACTTCTCCCAAACGTATATCCCCGCAAAAAATTCCATTCCCGCCGCGAGAGCGATATGAGCGTAAAGTCCTCCTCGGATCGAATGCGTTCTTATGCTCAAGGCTCCCATCAATAAACCTCCGAAAAAGGAACTGAGAATTTCTCCTCTCGGTTTTTCGAAATGAACCATTCCGTAAATCAAAGCGCCCATTCCGACCGCGTGATACCGTCCCGCAAAACTCAAATAACGAATGATGAATTTTCTAAAAAAGAATTCCGTAAAATAAAACGTGGAAAGATAAACGATTTCAAAACCCAAAGTCGTGAACCAAGTTGCGTGATACAAAAGTTGTTCGTTGCTCAAAGGCGCTCGCGGATAAAATTCGCGGAAGCCGGGAACCAAAGATCCGATCGCGGCAATCAACAATCCGAGAATCAAAATCGGATAGTAACGGGGGTTTTTCTTTTTTTCGAACGGAACCGGATCGGTTTTGTGTCTGTAAAAATCGTACAACAACGGAATCGCGAGCAAGGGAACAAAATGAACGAATTGTTTCGCGACCTTCCAAGACCAATAGATCCATTCTCTGGGGAGATACATTAGAAATTTCTCATGCGAAAGATCTAAAAATTCCAGCACGATCATACAAATCCAAAATACGAATAGAAAACCGGCGAGTTTTCGTTTTGCAAATCGGTTCCTTCTTTTTGGGGAAATGTGAAAGTAGAAGAAGACCATCAGCATTCCGTAGATGCAGAGCGTGGCGATTATTTTTAGAGCTGGGTTCTTGGCGCCAAGAAGGGGAAATCCGAATTCTTCGTTGAGAAAGAGGAGGAGGAAAAGGCTTCCGTAAACTCCGAATAACAGAACGTAAATCGTTCGGTTCTTTCGAAAGAATCCCTTGAGGATCGAGAGGATTTCCATTAGGAATCGATTGAAGTAAAGGGGAGGATTCTTTCCAATACTTTCGTTTTTGGTTTTTGCAAATTATTTTCGTTATTGGGAAGGGAAACGCGGCCGCCGAATTTCGCAAGAGTTCCGACAGGAAGAGAGAATTGATTTTGCAGGAACGAAGGTTTTGTGATAGAGGGGAGTTTCGCGGTTTTTTCCCGCCAACCCGCCACCACCGCCCAATTTTAGGGTGGGGCGCGCGTTTTCACGGTGGATCGTAGGTCCTACAGAAAAATTCTTTTGAATACTTCCAGATTTCCAGTAAGACTGAGAAATTGCCGCTCTAAGATACGCTATATCAAATATAGTTTACAAAAAATCCAATATATAGAACTTTGGCAAATAAATAGGTCCATTTTTTCTTAAATCTGGACTATTTCTTGGATCAATTATAAAATCAAGCTGGATGCGTGAGCCTCCAATTCAAGACTTAGATTATCACGAACATGAACCCGCAAGAGTTGGAACAAAAACTTGCGCCTTTGAGCCTGGAAGACGCCTTAGAATGGATCAGCAACGAGTATGGGGAAACTGCGGCCTTTTCCACGAGCTTAGGTCTTGAGGACCAAGTTATCACTCACGTTATATTCTCCCGAAATCTGAAAATCAGAGTTTTTACTTTGGATACGGGCCGCCTTTTCAACGAAACGTACGACCTTCACAAACTTACGAACGCAAGTTATAACAAAAGGATAGAAACGTATTTTCCCGACACGACCGCGGTTCAAAATCTCATCAATACGAAAGGACCCGACAGTTTTTACGATTCGGTGGATAACAGAAAAGAATGTTGTTATATTCGAAAAGTCGAACCCCTCAATCGAGCGCTTGTCGGAACAAAACTTTGGATCACCGGAATTCGGTCGGAACAATCCGATTCCAGACATTCGCTCACGAAAGTGGAACTTGATTCTTCGCGTAACATTTTAAAGTATCATCCGCTTCTCGATTGGTCTTTGGAACGCACGCAGGACTTTATCGATACGTATCGGATTCCGACTAACGTGCTTCATAAAAAAGGATTTCCTTCGATCGGTTGCGCCCCTTGCACGAGAGCGGTTCAATCGGGAGAAGATATCCGCGCCGGAAGATGGTGGTGGGAAGAATCCAATCAAGAATGCGGACTTCACGTCGTCGACGGCAAGTTGGTCCGTCAAAAATCCGGCCCCAAAAGAGCAATATGAATTCAACTATGAATAGATCCAGACTTACACATCTCGAACAACTCGAAGCGGAATCGATTTACATTCTTCGGGAAACCGCATCTCAGTTTGAAAGACCCGCCCTTCTTTTTTCAGGCGGAAAGGATTCGATCACGCTTGCGCATCTCGCGTTGAAAGCGTTTCGTCCCGGGAAGTTTCCGTTTCCTTTGGTTCACATCGACACCGGTCATAACTTTCAAGAAGCTCTTGATTTCAGAGACGAGCTCGCATCCAAAATCGGCGAGAAGCTGATCGTTCGTTATGTTCAAGATTCCATCGACCAGGGAAAAGCGGTCGAAGAAAAAGGAAAGTTCCCGAGCAGAAACGGAATTCAAACCGTGACTCTTTTGGATACGATCGCCGAATTTAAATTCGACGCTTGTATCGGAGGCGCTCGCAGGGACGAAGAAAAGGCGAGAGCGAAAGAACGGGTTTTTTCCGTTCGCGACGAATTCGGTCAATGGGACCCGAAACTGCAAAGACCAGAACTCTGGAATATCTACAACGGTAAAATCAGTCCGGGGGAGAATGTACGCGTTTTTCCGATTTCCAACTGGACCGAGCTGGACGTTTGGGAATACATCCGCAAAGAAAACATCGCTCTTCCTTCATTATATTTTTCTCATAAACGACAAGTGATCTATCGCGAGAATCTTCTCTTCCCCGTTTCGAAGTTCATTACGATCGACGGAAACGATCGTGTGGAAGACAAGATCGTTCGTTTCCGCACGGTGGGTGATATGACTTGCACCGCGGCCGTAGATTCTCAAGCGGATAACATCGACGACATCATCCTCGAAATCCAAACGACTCGGACGACAGAACGAGGTTCCAGACTCGACGACAAACGTTCCGAAGCGGCTATGGAAGACAGAAAAAGAGGAGGATACTTCTGATGGATTTATTACGTTTTATTACTGCGGGAAGCGTGGACGACGGTAAGTCCACTTTGATCGGAAGACTTCTCTACGACAGCAAATCGATCTTTGAGGATCAGCTCGAAGCGATCGAAAAAACCGCGCGAGGCAACAACGGTCAGATCAACTTGGCTCTTCTTACCGACGGTCTCAAAGCGGAAAGAGAACAAGGGATCACGATCGACGTAGCCTATAAGTATTTTTCGACTCCGAAACGAAAGTTCATCATCGCCGACGCTCCCGGTCACGTTCAATACACTCGAAACATGGTTACGGGTGCATCTAATTCCAATTTGGCGATCATTCTGATCGACGCGCGGAAAGGTGTGATCGAACAAACTTATCGTCATTCTTATATCGCTTCGTTGCTGAGAATTCCTCATCTCGTCGTTTGTATCAACAAGATGGACTTGGTGGAATTTTCCCAAGCTCGTTACGAAGAAATCAAAGCGGAGTATTTGAACTTCGCTTCCCGATTGGACATTAAGGATATTGAATTTATTCCGATCAGCGCGCTCAACGGAGACAACGTAGTCGATAAATCCGAAAATCTTTCCTGGTACGACGGACGTACTCTTCTCAATCATCTGGAAGAAGTGTATATCGAAAGCGACGAGAACATTGAAGACGCTCGTTTTCCGGTTCAATACGTGATCCGGCCTCTTTCCGACGAACACCACGATTACAGAGGATACGCCGGACAGGTCCGCAGCGGAATTTTCAGAAAAGGCGATTCGATCACCGTTCTTCCGAGCGGATTTACGAGTACGATCGAAGCGATCGATACGTTTGACGGAGAAGTGGAAGAGGCGTTTCCTCCGATGTCCGTCACGATTCGTTTGAAGGACGAGATCGATATTTCGCGCGGAGATATGATCGTTAAGTCCGATAACCAGCCGGTCGTTTCTCAGGATTTGGAAGCGAATATCTGCTGGATGGATTCCAAGTCTTTGTTATCCGGAAATAAATATCTTCTTCGCCAAACCACGAATTCGGTGAAGGCCATCGTAAAAGAAATCGAATTCAAGGTCGCTCCCGACACTCATGAAAAACAAGATGCGTCGAAAGGTCTTACGCTGAACGAAATCGGTAAGATCAAAATCCGCACCGCAAAGCCGGTCAGTTTCGACGAATATAGAATCAATCGTTCCACGGGAAGTTTTATTCTCGTGGATGAAGGAACCAATTCCACAGTCGGGGCGGGAATGATCACCGGAGTCGGAGCCTAATCGATGTTAAACGCCGACGCAAACGCTGATCTCCGTCGAACCGGCAAAGTGTATCTTGTCGGCGCGGGCCCGGGAAATCCGGAAGATCTTACTTTGCGCGCGTATCGGATTCTAACCAAGGCCGAGGTAATTTTATATGACGCGCTTTTGGATCCTTCTTTTTTGGAGATTTTTCCGAAGGACGCGGTCGTTCACTACGTGGGCAAACGTTCCGGCGCTCATTCCGCTACACAGGAAGAAATCAACGAACTTCTTCTTTTCTACGCTTTGCATGGAAAGAATGTGGTTCGTCTGAAAGGCGGAGATCCTTTCGTTTTCGGAAGAGGCGGCGAAGAACTCATCACATTACTCAATCATAATATAGAATACGAAATCGTTCCGGGAGTCAGTTCTTTGAACGCGGGTTCGTCCTTTGCGGGATTTCCTCTGACTCACAGGGGTTTGTCCCGCCAGGTTTTGATCATGGACGGACATACCGTTCTGAACGAGGAAACCGATTGGGAATGGTTTGCCAAGTTCAAAGGAACGATTGCGCTTTTTATGGGAACGACTTCTCTTCCTAAAATCGCAAATCTTCTTTTGCGGCACGGGAGCGATCCGTCCTTGCCCGTCGCCCTTGTGGAAAATGCGTCGCTCGAAACCTGCAACGTTCAAACGTGCACACTTCGGGAAGCGGCCGATTCTTACTTTGAAAAAAAGACGAAAGGTCCGGGTATCATCTATATCGGAAAGGTCGTTCAATTTTTGGAAAGAACCCGTTTCGCACAATTTGTCTCCGAAACGCTGGGAGGCGAAGAAGAATGAGCCGTAAATATCCAGCGTTCCTTAATTTAGAAAACAAGAATGTTCTTTTGATCGGGGGCGGCAAGGTCGCTCTCGAAAAATTACCGCATCTCTTGGATGCGGGAGCTAAGATCACGTTGATCGCCTTGGAAACTTGCCGCGAAGTCGCTCAGATTTTGGAAAAACATCCCGAGATCAAAGTAGAATACAGATCCGTCGAATTTTCCGATCTTCAAGGACGTGCCTTGGTTTTTTCCGCGACCAACGATTCCGATTTGAATCGAAGACTCAGCGATTATGCGCATTCTTGGAAGATTTGGATCAACTGTGCGGACGATCCTTCGAACTGCGATTTTTATTCCGCCGCCGTATTGGATCGCGGTCCGCTACGCGTGGCAATTTCCACCGAGGGAAATTTTGCGGGTTTGTCCGGAGTCGTTAAGACGACATTGGAAGAGCTTATCCCCGACGAACACGAAGATGAACTGCAAGAGTTGATACGACTTAGAAAAGAATTGAAGTCGATTCTTCCCGATCCCGAAAAAAGAAAAAAAGTTTTGAAAGATCTGTTACAGACTCTGAAAGAGGATTATTTCAAAATTCCCGCGGAACCCAAACGTATATAACGAAATCATAAACCCGAAAAAGGAAAAAGATCCAAGCCATGTCAGAAACAAAAGAATTATCACCCGTAGAAGAGATTAAGCTGAACTCTAGAAATCTAAGAGGAAAAATCGCTGAAGGCATAGACCAGAACATCGATACCTACGAAGAGGACGAGAAGCAGCTTCTTAAGTTTCACGGACTATATCAACAGAAAGACAGAGATCGTAAAAAAGACGAAAACGGAAACGATATCGAAGCTCCTACCAGCTTTATGATTCGGGGTAGAATTCCCGGCGGAAGACTCTCTTCCGAGCAATACTTGGTTTGGGACGAACTGGGAGATAAATTCGGAGGGGGGGCGATTCGTTTAACAACGAGGCAATCGGTTCAGCTTCATACGCTGAGAATTTTTCATCTCCGCGACGTGATGAAAGCGATCCACGAAGTGAATCTTTCGAGTATGGGTGCATGCGGAGACGTTGTGCGTAACGTGACTCAAGCCGTAAATCCTCTCGGTAAAAAAGATCTCCAACTGTTGGACGGAGTCGCTCAGCTTTTATCCGATCATTTTAAATATAAGACGAACGCTTACGCCGAAGTATGGTTAGGCGACAAACAACTCAACAAGGACGAAGAGGATCCGATCTACGGAAAAACCTATCTTCCTAGAAAGTTTAAGATCGCCG
The DNA here is from genome assembly GCF_022267325.1 of Leptospira sanjuanensis. NCBI lineage: Bacteria > Pseudomonadati > Spirochaetota > Leptospiria > Leptospirales > Leptospiraceae > Leptospira > Leptospira sanjuanensis. The sequence goes on along the minus strand of NZ_JAIZBG010000001.1, from coordinate 3,827,328 downwards.
TAACTCTCGCTGGAAACAATACCGTGGACATCTACGCGAACGACATGGGATTTGCAGCGACTTTATCCTCGGACGGAAAGATCGACGGCTATTTCGTGTTTGCGGGTGGCGGTTTCGGAATGACCCACAACAAACCGGAAACGTTTGCGCGTGCCGCAAGTTTGCTCGGTTGGATTCCTGAAAACGCGTTGATTCCCGTTGCGGAAGCGATCGTAACCGCTCACAGGGATTTCGGAGATAGAACGAATCGTAAACACGCTCGTTTAAAATACGTTCTTGCTGAAAAGGGAGTGGAATGGTTCAGAACCGAAGTGGAATCCCGTTCCAACGTAAAACTCGATACGAATAAGTCGCTTCCGACATGGACGACCCCTTCTTATTTAGGATGGCACGAAAGAGAAGACGGAACTCTGTCTCTCGGGTTCCATACCCTTGCCGGAAGAATCAAGGATTTCCCGGGAAAACCGTTGAAGTCGGCTTTGAAAGAAATCATAGGAAACTACAAACTCGGCGTTCAGATCACCGCGGATCAGGACTTGATTCTTCTCGGAATTCAAAAATCCGACCGTGCAAAAATCGAAACAAGATTAAAAGAATTGAATGTAGCTTGGGAAAGCCCTTCTCCGCTTTTTGATCGCGCACTCGCTTGCCCTGCGCTTCCGACGTGCGCGCTTGCGTTGACCGAATCCGAGCGTTCCTTTCCGGAACTTCTGAACGGAATTCAAAAGGTTTTGGACAAACTCGGATTGAGCGACAGAGCTCCCGTGGTTCGTATGACCGGTTGTCCGAACGGATGCGCAAGACCGTATTCCGCCGAAGTGGGAATTGTCGGTCAGATGGCCGGAGGAAAATATTCCATCTTCCTCGGAGCGGATTCGGAAGGAACCAAAGTAGGGGAATACGTAGCGAAAAAAGTTCCTCTTGCCGAGATTCCGAATCAACTCGAAAAAGTGTTCACGCTTTGGAAGAACGAAGGAAATCCCGGAGAAAAGTTCGGCGACTTCGTAAACCGTTTTCCGTTGGAAAGATTCAGAGAAACCTTAGGATCTATGTAAGAATCCGCGACACGATCCGTGGAAAGTGTCGCGGCCGAAGACGACGAAGTCTTATCGAGGGATTTCGGCATAAAGCCGAGATCCCGATCGAAGGGGCCGTTTTGAGTTGTAAGTTTCTTGAATATTAGAAAAACTGAATTTCTTCGATGATCGGTTTCATTCTCGCGATTTTACCGATGCTTGAAGAAACCAAGTAGATGCTTCCGCCGTGGTTCAAAACGGCCGTCACTCCGTTGATCGAAGAACCCGAAAAATCCTGATAATTCGCCGTAATATCCCCGAAGTCGTTCAACGCGAAGACCAATCCTCTCGGCGCGTTTCTCGCAAAAAGTAACGTAGGGAGACCGGATAACAGATTTTTGATTTCAGGATATTCTTGAGCCCGATCCAAAACTTCGTTTCGATAATACGGAATTCCGACCCAAAACGAACCGCCGTTTCCTGAAATCAAACCTGGAATTCCGGGAATATTGGTAAGAAAAAACTTCTCCACCCCTTTTTTCGGACCGTACAAAGGAACCGAAGAAACCCTGTGACGGAACGGTTCGGTAACGAGCAGAAATTGTTCGTTGGAAGACAATGCGATTCCCGTTGGATAAAACAATTCTTTATTCAATATTTCTAATGTGTTCGAGCTCTTATCCGCGACGAGAATCATTCCGTCCGGAAGCGAGGAGAGTTCTTCTAAAAAGGATTCGTTCCAAGAATGCGATCTGCTTGAAACTGTAAAATAAATTCTCCCGTTTTTGGAAACGTCGATCCCGTGCGGAAAACGAAGCGCCGAGCCGTCCGGCATTTTGGAAATCAACGTTCTTTGAGAGCCGTCCTTTTTGATTTCCACGATTCCCGTTTCTTCGACGCAGACCAAAAGATTTCCGAAAGAATCGAAAACCATTCCCAAAGGTCTTCCATTCACGACCGCAAAGATTTCCACCTTTTCGTTCGTGCGGACGCGCATGATTTTATTGTCCGCGGTTCCCGTATAAACGTAGCCCGATGTGTCGATCGCGATTCCGTAAGGACGGTTTAAGGATTCCTTATGAATCCATTCCGATTCCAAAAGATAATTGTTCTTACCCGGGTCAAAGGGAGAATCGACCAGATATTCTTCCGTGTTTTTATGCGATCTGAAAAACAGAAATGTCGTAAATGCGAAAGACGTGAGTAAAAATACGCCGATAAAAAGTAGAATTCGTTTAAGCATGATCTCTAAAGACGGGTCTTTGTCTTTGATTGAATCTTCTGACTTCGAAGTGAAGGTGATTTCCCGTCGCCCTTCCGGTTTGACCGACTTCTCCTATCTTTTGACCTTTGCGGACTCTCTCTCCCGGCTTTACCGAAATGGAACTGAGATGTCCGTATAACGTCTCATAGCCGAGTCGATGATTGAGTACGATCAGATTTCCGTAGCCGCCCTTCTTATCCGAAAAGGAAACTTCTCCGTCCGCAGAAGCGTAAACGGGAGTTCCCTCTTCCGCCGCGATGTCCAATCCGCCGTGAAACGTTTCCTTTCTCGTAAACGGATCCTTCCGTTTTCCGAAACGGGAGGAAACGATTCCTTCTTCCCCTAAAGGTCTGTAAAAAGCGACTCCGTAGAAAAATGATCGTTCTTCTTTCGGGAGTCCTTTTCCGGGAATGAACCAAAGTTCCTTTCCTTCATCAAAGGAAATAAATTTCTCGGAGAGATTGTATTTCTTGGAAAGTTTTTTCCGAGCGGCGGAAGAATTCTCCCGTTCGTCCGAATCGTAAACTCCCCTCATGTTAGGAATCAGAAGTTCCATTCCGGGATAAATGTCATACGGAGAAGACAAGCTGTTCACCGAAGAGATCGTATCGATGTCCATTCCGGTTCGCGTCATGATCTTGAAGAAGTTGTCCTCTTTCTTTACTACGTATCGATAAAATTCGAGGGATGTGAGTTCGGATCGTTCCAGATTGGAAACGGAGATTCTCAGATTGTTTTTTACGTCTTCTCTGAGTCGTTTTACGGATTGGTTGTTGTAATCCAAGTTTTTTAGAAGTTCCGGTTTTTGACGGGAATCGATCGGACCCTCTAAAAAAAGCAGCGCAACGGCCGCGGTTATGAATCCGATTGGATACCGAAGAGAACGTTTCATGGTCTTATACGTGTAGAATCGGCCGATTCTAAAAAAACAATGACGCAAAAAAAGAGACAGAAATGCTTGTAACCGAGACTCCCGATCCAATGGAATCCTTAGAAAATATCGGCAATCCGCAAAAGAAACCCTTTGAACCGGTTTTTATCGCCTTTCAACAGCTTCTCGTTTTGATTCTTGGAACATATATCCTTCTTCCTTTGATCGCGACTTCGATCGTTCTTACCGTTTTGATTTCGAAAGAACTTCCGAGCGACTTCCCGTATCTCGACGGGGAAACAAGAGCGGAAATTTATAAACAGACCGCCGAAAAATTTCAGAAAGAAATCCAAACCGATACGAAACAAATCTATCATCGTTATGTCGATGTGATGGTTAAGGAAAAACCCTGGCTTTTGATCGTGGACAGATTGATCTGGGCCCTTTGTTTTATTCTTCCCGCGTATTTTATTTTGGTGAGATTCTTTAAAGCGGAATACGCCAACCTCAGCGATCCTTTCGATTTCAAGACTATGTTTACCGGAGCCGGACTCGGCGCTTTGGTCTTTTTGTTCGTAATCGTATTCGGTTTTTTTCTTACCAAAGTTTTCGGCAAACAGACTCCGAACGAATTTCAAGAGGCGCTTTTCAAAGAAATGAAAGGGAATCGCGCCTTATTGCTCTGGTCGCTTTACAGCGTAGGTTTGATCACCGGAATCGTGGAGGAGGTTTTCTTCCGCGGATTTTGTCTGAAACAATTCCAAGCCCGCGGTTTGGAAATGCCCGGTCTTTTATTTACGTCCGTCGTTTTCGGTTTGGTTCATTACAGCGGACAAACATCCGTGAGCGTTCCGATTCTTCTCAGCTTTGTGGGAATGTTTTTCGGACTTTTTTATCTGAGAACCGGAAATATTTGGTATTCCATTTCCGCGCACGTTAGTTACAATTCCATCATGTTGTTGATCGCTTATATCAAAGGAGGGGAGATTCAGTGAGTCGTTTATACAAACTCCTTCCGATCGGAATCGTTTATCTTTTGACGGCTTATTCTCTCGGCGCCTCCGAGGTGATCGAACTCGAAGGAAACGTGGAAGAAAACAACATGAGAGTTTCCGCGGCGTTGAACAAGTTCGCGGAAGGTTCGGTAAAGTTCAGCAAGAAGACGAAAGGATTTAAATATCATTATACGAACCCTTGGTATTCCCGGTATTCGTTTAACGTTTATTTGGGAGAATTTGCAAAGCGCGACAACGTCAGCATTATGCGGATCGAGGCTCCTAAAAGCGGAATGGAAAAGGTGTTTCGGAATTACTTTAAGGAAGAATTACAGAGAAAGGATGCCGCCGGAATCGGCACTCCTTCTTCCGGAACGAATCCGGATGAGAAGATCGAAAAGCTGGAAAAAAAGTCCCATATCGTTTCCCAAGGTTTGAATTTGATTTCACCCGCGTTTTCCGTTTTATATAACTCTCGAAAATCCCCCGTTTATACTTCCGGCGAAACGTTTTCAAGGACTTCCTTTTACCTGCTTTCCGATTTGTTGATCGGCGGTCTTGCGTATTACTTTGCGATGAACAGCATTCCGAAAAAGAGCATGATGGACAATCTTCTTAACAAAGAAGGCCCGAGCGGAAACGTATTCGATTCCCCGTACGGAGGGATTTTCGTCGCGGCCCTTGTGGTTCCGAGATTGTATCGGATGACGGGAGCGATCGAGGATACGACGACGCATAACCGTTTGGTGGAATTGTCCTACACGTATAAATATTAAGTTTTTAGAATTTCTTTTTCGAAAATAAGATCGCCCTTTTCGTTTATAAAGACGATCGCCATGAATATGAATACGGATACAGTGAAACAACCGATTTTTCGAATCAGCGGAAGACGATCGTTATACTTTTATTGTATTCTTACCGGAATCGTTTCCGGTTTGGGCGCTTTTGTCTTCTCGAGAATTCTCGCGGTCTCGGAATATCTATTTCTGGAGCGCGCCGCCGGACTTTCTCTGCCTCACGCTTCGGGAGAATTTTTGATCGACTCAAACGACGTGCTTCACGGGGGAATTCCTTTTTCGAACGAATATCGTCCTTGGCTTTTGTTCTTTCTTCCGATCATCGGCGGTTTGTTGACCGGTTGGATCGTAAATCGATTCTCACCCGAATCGGGAGGGACGGGATCGGATGCGATGATTGATTCCTTTCACAATCAGGAAGGAAGAATGAATCCCGTCGTTTCACTGATTAAATCCGTTGCTACGGTCTTTACTCTTGCGAGCGGCGGTAGCGGAGGAAAAGAAGGTCCGATTTCGCAGATCGGAGCAGGATTCGGATCTTTGCTTGCGACTCTGTTGAAGGCAGGAGCACGGGCAAGAAGAACCTTGCTTCTTGCGGGAACCGCCGGAGGGCTCGGAGCGATCTTTCATGCCCCGCTCGGCGGAGCGTTGACTTCGGTCGAAATGATCTATCGCGAGGACATCGAAAGCGATTCTTTGATCCCCTGTATTATCTCTTCTGTTTCCGCGTATTTGGTTTACTGCGCTCTCAACGGATTTAATACGGTGTATCGAGTAGCGGACACGGAATTTTCAAGATATACCGATTTGATCTTTTACTTGGGACTCGGGGTTCTTTGTTTTTTATGCGGCGACGCTTTCATTCGATTTTTTAGAAAGGTGCAGAGCTTTTCGATCCGTCTAAAAATTTCTCCGATCATCAAACCTGCGTTAGGTGGAATTGCGATCGGAACCGTCGGACTTTTTCTGCCGGAGACGATCGGAACCGGAGCGGGCGTTTTACAAGTCGCGTTAGACGGAAAGGATCCTGTCGGAACGCAGGGAATTTTTTCATCGATGTTTCAAACGACCGGCCTTCGGCTGGTCGCTTTATTTTTCATCTTAGCGGGAATGAAAATTCTTACCACTTCGTTTACGATCGGAACGGGAGGATCCGCGGGAATGTTCGGTCCTTCGTTGTTCATCGGAGGGATGCTCGGAGGAGGAGTCGGAACTCTTGCAAAGGTTCTTGTATATCCCGATCTTTCCGTCGCTTCGTTTATCTTAGTCGGGATGGGAGCGTTTTACGCGGGAGTTGCGAGTGCGCCGATCGCGGGAATGATTATGATCTGCGAGATGATCGGAAGTTATACCCTGCTTCCTCCGTTGATGGTCGTTTCGATTTTGACCTTCGTGTTGAGTCATAAGCTGAGTTTATACCGCGCTCAGAAAGAAACGAGATTTCAATCGCCCGCTCATTTCTGGGATATGAATCGGGATTTTTTGGAAGAGATTCAAGTGAGAAGTTGCAGGAACCGACTCCGCACGATTGCGGTCGCGCAGGAAAATCGATTGCTTTCGGAACTCGAAGAAGAAGCGCTCAAAATTCAAGCGAGCGATTACGTGATCGTGGATCGTGACAATCGCTATCTGGGAATTCTTTCTCTTCGGAAGGCAAGGCATACCCTCGAATCCAGAAACGTCGCCGGGAATTTGATTACGGTCGGGGACGTTACGGACACTTCGGCTCCTTGCGGAACTCTGGACGATTCTTTGGCGAGTTTACTGAAGAATCTAATCGATCAGGACTTGGATAAAATTGCGATCGTTGATGAGGCTCGTTTTATCGGTTATCTGCGTTTTGCCGATTTAATGAAAATCTATTTCGAAAACACATTTCCCAAAAGCGCGAAATCGCTTCCTTCGTTCCTGAAAAATGAAACATAACTCGTTGACTGTAACGTACGCTCCAATTTTTTTCTCGACTTTTTAAGTATCGACCTATAAGATAATCAGAACTTTTTAAAAATAACTGATATTTAATAATAATATCAGCGAAACATAGAAGTCAAAATGTATCTTTGGTTCCTTTGAGAGGGATGAAGAGGGCAGGCGAAATTGAAAATTCTCAAGTTAAAAAGAACGTTCGGGATAGGTTTACTTTTAGGAATCGGCTTTGCGAGAGAAATCAAAGCCGGAAGTTACGGGGACATTTACGGCGCGCATCCGGGCGCCGCGGGGATGGGAAGCGCGGTTACGGCGATCGTCAATAACTCGTCCGCTGTGTTTTACAATCCAGCCGGACTCGGAAGGCTTTCCGAAGGGGATTTGATTCTTGCCTCGATCGAAAAAGAAGCCCGAACCAGCGGTGCGGAAAATCCTGAAAACAAGGATGCTCCTCCGCTGACTCCGCCCAACGCAGATCCCGCTGCGGTCGACCCGGCTACCCAACCGATCGTTGCAACCGGACCTTGGTACAAACGCCTTTGGACAGATACAAAGGAAGGTTTTACAAAAGACGTTTTAAAGTATAAGCCGCTCAGTCGTCCGGAACGAAACGTTCACGAAGTCAGTTTTCAATATCACTATGCGAATCCGACCTCGCACACGAATGCCCCACGAAATCAGAATATTACGAAAATCAGAGATAGTTTTGTCGGTCTCGGATTGACTCTCAACTTGAACGATATGTTCGATCTCGGGAGAGGTCTTCGTTTCGGGATCAACGCTCTTGTTCCGGGCAGCGGAAATCTGATGACTCTCAACGATCAGAATCCAACCGTTCCACGTTATCTGCAACAGGGGATCAGCAACGAAAGGCCGACCATTATGGGAGGTCTCGGCCTTGAACTTTGGAAGGATCGTCTTTTTGCAGGAGTCGGTTTTACCGCAACCGCCGGAGGTACGGGTAGTATTTTGATGAAGGACGTTCCGATTTCCCCTGATCCCGTTTCGGCAAACTCACAGGTGATTCTTACCGTAAAACCTCTCGTCAATCCGACATACGGTCTACAGTTTACGTATGGTAAATTCAGTTTAGGAGCTTCTTACAAACGGGAAACAGTCGCACAAATCGATCCGGTTCCCGCAAGAGCTCAAACCACCTTGCTCGGAATCCAATTGGACTTCGATCTCGCAATCTTGGACGGATTCAACCCGAGAGTTTTCTCGTACGGGATTGCATTTCGCCCGAACGATCGTTTGGTTCTTAGTTTCGATGCGAACCGCGAAATCTGGAGTCAGTTCAAAATGTCGCGCATTAAGGAAAAATATTCGGAAGCGTTTTACCTCCATGATACGACGAACTTTCGGATCGGGGCGGAATACTCACTGTTTAAATTCTTAAAAACAAGGGTAGGTTTCGCGACCAAACCCACCCCTCTTCCTGCGATGCCCGGAGCCAACAACTGGATGGATTCGGATCGGAATATTTTCAGCTTAGGGTTTTCCTATATATTTAGTCCGACAACGTTCCGGTTTATGAACCGCCTCCGTAAACCGATCGTCTTCGACGTCGTGATCGAAAATCACCAGTTGAAAGCGATGGAAGTCAATAAATACGTTCCAACGGAAAGAAATCCGAATTATTCATACGGGGGTTATATCTGGACGATTGGAGTTTCTATGACTCTTTTCTTCTAAAAAAAGAGAATCCATTCGTTTTTAATATTTTATCCATAACGTACGTTAGGTTATCCTGGCCGATTGTATTTTTATAGTTCGCCTTTTTTGTTGACAGTAGCGTTCGCTACAGAGCCACTTTGAGTTAGGATTTTGCGCTCGTTGTCCATGGATTCCTTAAGGAATCTATGGACCTTAACAACGTAAATTCTCGAGTGAAGAGGAAAGGAAGCGAACTCTAATGGAAAAGAATCTCATCGAGCTGATTACTCCCGTTTTTTTTGTGCTGCTGGTCGTGGAGCTAATCGTAGGATACGCGGTTAAGAAACCGGTTTATCGTTTTAAGGATTCCGTCAGCAATTTAACCGCCGGAATTTATATGCAGGTCTTTACGGTTTTCATAACCGTGGGGTTAGTCGCGATTTACGCTTGGGTGTATAAGAATTTTGGAATATTTCGAATTTCCGATACCTCCATTTGGGGATGGATCGCTTGTTACGTTCTGGCGGATTTTTGTTATTATTGGTACCATCGTCTGGGTCACGAGGTCAACATACTCTGGGCTTCGCACGTTGCTCATCATCAAAGCGAGGACTACAATTACACAGCCGCGTTAAGACAAGGGATCTTTCAGAATATTTTCTCCCTTCCGTTTTATCTTCCGCTGGCGATCATCGGATTTTCCCCTTTGATGTTCGTGCTTTGTATCCAGATCAATTTCGCTTATCAATTTTGGATTCATACTCGTTTGATCGGCAAACTCGGAATTATAGAGTATATCCTGAACACACCTTCTCAACACAGGGTTCACCACGCGCGGAATCCGAAATACATCGACAAGAATTATGCGGGCACGTTCGCAATCTGGGATAGAATGCTCGGAACGTATATCGAAGAGGAGGACGAGCCGATTTACGGAATCGTAAAACCGCTTCAGACTTGGAGTCCCGTTCACGCACAAATTCATCAATTCGAGGATCTCGCGAGGATGGCTTGGAAAACGAAAAATTGGAAGGACAAATTTCTGGTTTGGTTCAAACCTCCGGGCTGGCAGCCCTCCGATCTGGGCGAATTTCTCACACCTCCCGAAATCGATCGGAAAACATACAAAAAATTTAATACGGAAATTCCCGCGACATTGATGACGTATTCCGCGGTTCAATTCGCGTTGGGAATCGGCGCATCGATGATTTATATCGAATTTAAGAAAGAACTTCCTTTACTGGAGATGTTGATTCTCGGGTTTTATATTCTTTGGACGTTCTGGAATATCAGCGCTATCTTTGAAACCAAGACGAGCGGTTTGATTTCCGAAATCGTAAGGATGAGTTCCATAGCGGCTATTTCATTCCTTTTTCCGATGGATTTTACCGGTGTTGAAAAGCTGACATTGTTTTTGAGCAACGAATGGATTCTCGCTTTGCCTAGAATTCTTCAGATAGGATCGATCGTATCGCTTGCGATCTTCGGCGGTTTTTTAATCAGTCAGAAACGATTCTTTTCGATTCGAGGTCAAAAGCCCCAAACACAAAGTACTTTCTGAAATCCGCTTTCTACCCTTAGGGAAAACGGTTGACCCTTTCCGGGAGCCGGTGTTTCTTTTCGTGAAGAAGAAATCCGGTTTCCTGGAGAAAACCCGTATGCGAAGACATCCCTTTCGATCGTTGCGGATCGAAAAAAAGTTATTTCCAATCTTAATTCTTACCATAATCGTTCTAACGACACCGCCCGCTCGCGGTCAGGATGAAACCGAAGACGTCGACCCCGTAGCGGGGGAAAGAGTTGCGACGGCGACCGTTGATAAACCCGATCCTTCCAAAATTCAATCCGTCGTTCTGTATTCCAGCTTTGCGTACGTTACGAGAAATCTTCGCGCCAAAATCAAAGCGGGAAGTTCCGAAATTTATCTCGGAGAAATTCCCGAGATGGTTTCCGAAAGAACGATCTCGGTTCGTTTTCCGGATTCTTCCAAGAAGATCAAGATCCGCGGAATTCGCGGCAAGATCCGCGTGGAACGAAAGGCGAGAACGAAGGAAATCGCATCTTTATTAAAGCGACAAGAGATCCTTAACGATCAGATCGAACTTTTGAGTTCCGAAATTCAGGAATTGATCGAAGAGGAAAAGGCGATCGTAAAAATTTCTCCGGTCGTAAAAAAAGATCCGGCGCCTCAGGAAGAAATCGCAGATCCCGAATTTTTATCCGGCTTTCAAAAACAATATCAAGAACATCTAAACCAGTTGTCCGCAGTCCGCCAAAAAAAATTGGAAACCTTGGATCAGGTCCGCGAAGAAGGTTTGGTCGTGGACGCTCGTTTGGATCATCTGGGAAGACTGGAAGCGAAACAAAAAAAGGAAATTTATCTCGAAACCGAAACTTCCGAAGACGCGGAAGCTTTGATCGAATACAAATATCTGATTCCCGGGGCGAGCTGGTTTCCGCGGTATTCGCTACAGCTTACGGACGAATCGAGAAGCGGAGATCTGAGCTGGTTCGCTCTCGTTCGCAACGATACGGGAGAAGATTGGGATAAGGTGAAACTTTTTTTTACCGCTTCCAATCCGGACTTGGACATCGATCTTCCGATCGTTCGCGAGTGGAGAATTCAAACGCAATCTTCCGTTGATGAAACGAAACAACAAGTTTACAATGACAATGAAGAGATAGCCGCCTATGATCGTGCGGATGTCGCACCGAGTGCAGGAGCAGTGGCACGCGAAAAGAAAAAGGAAGAACTCAAGGCCACGGGCAAATTAAGCAAACGCGCTCCTTCCAAAGCCGACGGTTATGCACAAAACAACGAGCGGGCGAAAAACGCACCGGCTCCTATGGAACAATCGCGTCAGATCATTCAGCAGAATTATTCCAATCGAGCGAATTCTCTCCGCACCGAAGACAATCTCAATCAGTTGAAAACCGATTTAGCGAATCAGCAATACAACTTCAACAACGGTCAATACGATCAGGCGAACTATTACGGACAGGAAGCTCTCAAAAAGTTTTCGAAACTTTCGGACTTCTCCCGTAAGGAATTGAACTCGATCGAAACTTACACGGAAGAACTGCTGCGCAAAGGAAGTTTGATTCTTTCCTCGCAAAAAGTTCCCGGCGGTTTGATTCCTCCTTCTCCTTTGGAAGGTTTCGATTATCAATACGCATCCGGAATTTCGGAAACGATTCCATCCGATCGTTCCCTCAATAAGGTTTTTCTAAAGAAGAAGTCTCTTTCTTTGACGCCGGGATATTCCTCTTCTCCGTTGGCGGGATCGGGAGCTTATCTTACCGTCGAGGCTTCGAACTCGGAAGGAGAACCTTTGCTTGCGGGACCGATGGAAGTTTTTTCGGGAAATACTCTTTTAGGAAACACGATCGTGAGCGTGAGTAAACCGGGCGAAGCGATCCGTATGGAACTCGGCCAAGATCGCGACATTCTCGTGAATCGAAGAGAAACCTCTTTCGAACAAAAAGAAGGAGTGATTTCATCGCGAACAAAAATCAAATACAAGGTCAGCATCGAAATCAAGAACCGTAAAAAACGAAACGCGAACCTTACCTTGATCGATCGCGTTCCTTATACCGTGGACGACAGCGTGGAAATCAAATTCGAATTCGGCAAAGACGTTCCCGTTAAAAACGAGGAAGGAATTCTTACCTACAAAATGGAACTTCCGGCCGGCGGGAAGAAAACGATCGAGTTCGAATATTCGGTCAGTCATCCCGCGGAAAATCGTCTGATCCGCACTCCGGGTTCGGGAGGATATTAAAATGAAACATTCTAATTTTAGAATATTCTCAATGTTGAAACAAGCATCCGATGCGTGTGGAGTTTTCGCGGACAAACGGGAGAATTCTTCCGTAAAGAAGCTTGTTCCGAGTTTTTCGAGAAAGCTGCGGAACGAAAAACGTTATCCGCTGATTGCAATCTTCTTCTTGGCGGGAATTTTTGCTGTTTCCGAAACGAGCGCAAGGGAAGTCGAACTCAAGGTTCAAGACGTGACCTTATACGAATCCTCGGCCGGTGTTTTGAGGAGCGGAAGGATCAATTTGGAACCGGGTGTGAACGAACTCATCATTCGAAATCTTCCGGTTCAACTTCAGGACGAATCTCTGGTCGCTTCCGTGGACGCTTCCGGTGCCTCCGTTGTCGGTTCCAGCACTTGGATCGAAACCGGAGCGATCATTCATAACGAAGAAGCTCTGGAACTTCAAAAGAAAATCCGAGCCTTGGAAAAGGAGATCGAAGGGCACGAAGGCAAAGATTCCAATCTTAGAAACTTAAGAAGAATTCTGACGGACACGAGATTGAAACTGACGGAGATGATCTCGAAAAATCTGTTTTATAAAAAGAACGAAACCGATTCCAAACGATGGTTTCAAAGCCTTACCGGAAATCGACAAGCGATACATGCCGCGCTCGGTTCCAATCAGGAAGTCAGCCGTTCGATCAAGGATCTTCGAAAAAAACTTTCCGAACTACGGGACAAGTTGGGAGTGATTCTTTCCTTATCCGAAAAATCTTCGCGAATTACGAAGGTTCTCGTAAGTTTTAACGGAACGGAAAAGAAGGAAGTCAAATTGAACCTGACCTATCAAACCGGAGGAGTTTCCTGGAAACCGTTCTATTCGGTCCGTATGGAAGGAAGGGAAAAGATCGAACTGGAATATCTCGCCGAAATCAATCAGGAAAGCGGAGAGGATTGGAACAATATTAATCTTTTGTTATCTACTTCCAGCCCGGACGTAAGCGGTAGAAGACCTCGTCTTTCCAGTCAGAAGTTATACGATCAAAAGAAACAAACGAACAAGGATAATTTGATTACGTTCCAAAGTCAGAGCACCGCGGGCGAGGCCAACGTGGCTCCCGAAGCGGAAGCTCCCGAGGCGAGTACGGAGCCGACGACCGGAAAAAGCGAGGAATCGGGAAGCGGTTTCTTATTCCGTTATGCGAAACCGGTAACGCTTCTTTCCCGAAAAGAGTCCAAAAAATTATCCTTGGCTTCGTTTACGAGCGATGCGACGTTCGGGGCCCTGTATGTCCCCGCGTTAAAGCGTTATCCGCTCATTCGAGGAAGTTTTAAAAATCTTTCGGAGTTTCCGATTCTTCCGGGAGAAGCCGCGGTATTTCGTCAGGCGGGAATGGTGGGAACTTCGAGTTTCGGTTATATCAGTCCCGGTGAAAAGGCTGAAATTTCTTTCGGTTCCGAAAACGAAGTCCGAGCGATCTATCGAAAAGAATCCAATCAAACCAAAGAAGGAATTCTTTCGGGAACGAAGGTCATCGAAAAGTTGATCCGAGTCGAACTAGAAAATTTCGCGAAAGAATCCAGAACGATTTCGTTTCAGGAATCGATTCCGGTTTCCGGCGTGGAAAGCGTAAAGATCTCCATCGATTCGAATACGACGCCCGGTTATAACGAAGTCAGAAAAGATTCCGGAATCTTAGAATGGAAACTCGATCTGAAACCGAATCAGAAACAGGAAATCCGTTTGAAGTATAAGGTCAGCTTTCCTTCCGAATACGACTTGAATCTGTGACGTCTAACGTGTTTAGCGGAGTTCTTCTTCCTTGGAAATTCCAAGAGAAGCGGGAACTCCCGTCATATCCCATAGTTCCAAAACTCCGATTAAGGAAGTCTGATTGGGAATTTCGATCGTGATCGTTCCTTTTCCTTGAGGGAGATCGAAACACTCGCTTTTGCTTAAAAACAAACTCTCCGGAGCAACGATTCGTTTCGGACCCAAGTTTCGATTGGAAGAATCGCTCTTTTGTTTTAGATTGAACACAACGCAGTTTGAAGGATTGGGTTGTGTTTTAAAACCGAAGTCGATCGTATAAGTAGTCTTTGAATCCGATTCCCGGTTTCTATGAATTTTTTCGAACCATACGATCCGGTCTTCGTTCGATTCCGGAATCGGATCGGTTTGATGTCCTGGGGGCGCTGAAACGTTTTGATTTCTTAAAGAATCCAAAGCGGAATAAAAAGAAGAATCGTCTTCGATTCCGAAATATTTTCCGTCTCCTTCCTCCGTTAGAATTTTCATCTGATGTTCTTCGTTCGGTTTTAATCCGAGACCGAGAATATGAAATTTAAAAGGAATTCCTTTTTGTTTCAGAGCCTGAAGTTCTTTTTTCGGATCGCCGTAACAACTTTCGACGCCGTCCGTTACCAAAATGATCTCCGTGCCTTTTTTTCTCTGAGAGATCAGGCTTCCCGCGATTCGAATCGATTCCGCCAGAGGAGTCGCGCCCGACGGCGTTAAACCGAAGAGACGATTCTTAAACGCGTCGTGGCTTCCCGCTTCTAAAGGATGATACAATCTCGAAGAGGAACAACCCGGAACTCGATTTCCATACGCCATAAAACCGACCTCGGTTTCGGTCGGAAGAGCGGACACATAGCGACTAACGTGTTTTTTGGCAAGATGGATTTTTTGATAGATTCCGAGATATTCGTTCATCGATCCGGACGCGTCGATGATGAACAATTTGGACCGCTCTTGGTTTTCCGAAGAGATTTCCGTTCCCGTAAATAAGAATACAGAATATAAAATAAGAACGGATTTGAGTAAAGTTCGCATACTAAGAATTGTATCGGCGAATCCGAAAAAATCTATCTATCGCGTGTTCGGTTTTCGACAAAAAAACTTCGTCTTTTCGTAACGTTAAAGCCGCGTAAGAATCAGCGATTCCAAAAGATCAATTTGGAAAAAAATTCTGTCCCATTCTTCGTAATATCGATTTTGCTGACCGATCCGTAGTTCAACTCGAAGGAAAAACTTTGTTCCAAGGGGATGTTCAGCAATCTGCACAAAGCGGCTCGGATCACGCCCGCGTGGGTCACGATGCCGATCGGAGAATTTTCGGAAGTGTTTAAAATTTCGGCCAGGTAGTCGGAAACCCTTTCGTTCAAATCGAGATAGCTTTCGCCGCCGGGAGGACGCGCTTTGACGAAATCCTTGGTCCAGACTTCCGATTCGGATCGAGGAATCGCCGACCAGAGTTTTCCCTCCCAAATTCCGAAATTCAACTCCATTAAAGAATTAGAATATTCCAAATTACAGAATCGGTTTTCCGTTAAGAATTCGGCGAGTTTTTTACAACGGGAACTGGGACTGGAATAAAAAGTTTGCGGAAGCGCCGGGAGCTTTTCAAGGACGTTTGAAAATTCGGAGAGAAAATCGGATCGGAGCGGAACGTCCGTCCTTCCGTAACAAGTTCCGGCCGGAACATCCGGGGTCGTATGTCGGATTAAATAAAGTTCCAAACGATCGTCATTCCGATATAAAGAAGAACTTCGGTTCCTTGCTGCGTAAAACCGAGACAATCTCCCGTAAATCCTTCGATCCATTTTTTAAAGTAACTTCTAAAATAGAGAACGAACAAAAACGAAAGGAAAAATCCGAAGAGAACATTCATGATCTTTTCCTGATATTGATACGCGAAATAGATCGCGGGAAAACATCCGAAAAAAATGGAAAGAATAAAGTCCGAAACGGGAAGTCGTTTGACCATCGGTTTTGATTTAGAGAGATCGTTGTCTCTCGCGTATGGAATCAACATCATCATGACCAATGCGAACCATCGGCTTGCTGCGTGCGCGAACCAAGAAACGAATAAAAAAATCCAGGGCGACATTTGAAACAATTTCACCAGAAGAAGATATTTCAAACCCAATGAAAGGATCAATCCCAAGGAGCCGAAGGTTCCGATTCGGCTGTCCTTCATGATATCTAAAATTTTTTCCTTACTCCATCCTCCTCCGAATGCGTCGCAAACATCTGCGAGTCCGTCTTCGTGAAATCCGCCCGTTATCAAAACGCTCGCGATCATTCCGAGGATCACAGAGATTTCAACGGGTAGGATCCAGGAAAGAAAAAAGGTGGTAAAAGACGCTCCTCCGGAAACGATCCAGCCGATGAGCGGAAAATAACGAGAAGAACGGGAAACCGTCGCCTCGGAATAAACGTAAAACGGAGGAACGGGAAGTCTTGTATTGAACATCCAAGAAGCGCAGAAACGATTCCACTCTTCTCGAATCATAGATATCAATGTTTTTGATCCACTTTTGCGGATTCAAACGAGGCCATGTCTTTGAGAAAGGTTACGGCCGAAACGACGATCGGATACGCAATCGCACAACCAGTTCCTTCTCCGAGTCTGAGTCCCAGATCGAGAATCGGCTTTGCATTCCATTCTTCTAATAGATATGTGTGGCCGGGTTCGACGGATTTATGACAGAATACTGCGTTCTTTACGATTACGGGTTCCATTCTTTGTGCGATTAAAAACGCCGATGTCGCGATGAAACCGTCGATCAAAAGAATTCTTCCTTTTTTGGCCGAATCGATCATAGCCCCGACCATCATCGCGATTTCAAAACCGCCGAACGTCCGTAAGACGGCAAAAGGAGTTTCGAGAGAGGATTGGTATTTGCGGAGACATTCCTCCAAAATCACGATCTTCTTTTGAAAACCTTGGTCGTTGAGTCCCGTTCCCCTTCCCGTAACTTCCTTTAAGTCCTTGTTGAGCACGCTCGCGGTGATCAGGCTTGCGGAGGAAGTGTTTCCGATCCCCATTTCACCGAATCCGATAATATTACAGTTCTTTGATACCGCTTCGGTGGAAACCCAGGTTCCTCTTTCGATCGCCTGTTCACATTCTTCTTTTGTCATTGCGGGTTCCATCAGAATGTTTTTTGTTCCGAAACCTACTTTGGCTCCGATAAAATCCGGATTTATGGAAACCGAATCGTGAGGGAATGCGAAATCCACTCCGGCGTCTACGACTTTCAGTCGAATGGAATTCTGTTTGCAGAACGAGTTGATCGCAGCGCCTCCATTCAAAAAATTGAATACCATTTGATATGTGACTTCTTTCGGATACGCGCTGACGCCGGAATTCGCGAGACCGTGATCGCCGGCAAAAACGAGAATATGAGGATCTTTGAGTTCGGGAGAATCGGTGTTTTGAATCAAACCGATTTGAAGTGCAAGAGATTCCAAAGCTCCCAGAGAACCGGGAGGTTTGGTTTTTAGATCGATTTTACTTTGTAATTTCGTAAGCAGTTCATTCAAGTTCAAACAGAAAGTTCCTTCTCTGTCTCGACCTCGGGGTTCGTAAAATTCGCTTTCACTTTCAATTCAACACGATCCAAAATTCCGAAAAGCACGGGAGTGTAGATCATGTTTCCGAGCAGAGTCCCACCAAAATAAGGGATAGCCGCGATATAGCAAGTCAATAAACCGACGGACGTTTTAGGATAGAGAGAGGAAAACGCCCAGACTGAAAAATTCGAAAGAATAAAAAATTGAACGCTGGCTAAAAGGGAAACCGCCGCTACGGAAACGAATTTATCGTCGTTCCTTAAAAAGATTCTCCCCAAGAAAACGTTCACAAGAAGCGAACAGTATACAACAGGAAGTCCTTCGTAAAACCATTCGAAGCCGTGGATCTTGGATAGAACAAAATCGGTAACAAGCATCATGAACATCGGATAGGCAAACGCCTTCCAACCTTGCACTCTTGCCCCCGAGTAAACGGTCATGGCTTCCACCGAAGTGAAGTTGGACGGATGCGGTAAAAAACGGGAAATCCCCGAAAGAATCACCCCGAGTACGGAAATCGTATCTTTTGCCGCTAATGTTGATTTCAGATTTCGTAAAGTGTTATCGAACAGTTGCATTCAATTCTCCTAATATTATGGACTGACTTGTTTGGCGATTACGCCGTCGATGTCCGGATTTTCGTTGGAACCAGGAATCGGAAGGGAAGTAAGAATCGCTTTTGCGGACGTAAGTTTGATATAAAGAAACCCGTTTGTTTGAAGTTCGGTTTTTAAAGCCCCGCTACAACCAGTTCCCGAATTTCCGAAATTCGCATCCCCGAGATCAAAGGAATCCCCTCCGCCTGAGGCAAATAAAGTGGTCGAATTCATCGAATTCGTGATTTGATTGTAATCTACGTATTTCAATCCGGCGAATCGAAGCCAATTGGTAGGGTTATTCGAGAACGTTCCGCCGCCGGTGTACGTTGGATTCCAGCCGCACCAATTGGTTTGGTCGTTACCGACTTCGACGATTACCGGTTCTAAAAAGACAGTGTTTACGTTTCCGCTCACTTGAAACGGATTTTCGAACACGATAAAATCCGCACCGGTCGCATTTTCGACTTTTTTACCGTTCCATCCGAGAATCAAGGAAGCTCCGGCGCCGTTCGTATCCAACGTAAAAACGTCGAGAGAACCGTTAAAACTTCCTAATCCCAAAACGCCGTCAACGGCGCAGAGCGAATCCTGAAAACCGGAGTTCGTATTTGCCGGGGCGCTTACGATTTCTTTCGCGTGGTAAACGCCGGTTTGATCGATGGCAATTCTATCCTTGCAAGGTCTGGAAGTGGAACCGGATTGCTGAACCTGAATTAAAGCAAAAAGCCCGACGACCGATTCCGTACTATCGGTAGCATTCTCCTTACATACAATGAGAACCATAAGGAGAATTGAATATACTGGAATGAGAATTGTTTTTTTCATAAAAATATCCGAGTCTGAAGAATTCGATTTACAGCTTGTCCCAAAACTTAATTTTACTTCGATAGAAATACAAACCGCAAGAACCTGTTCCGTTTCGGGAAAAGGTTCTATAACGAGTGATTTTACTCACCCGTTATATTCAAAATTCTTAATTCGTTTTAACTTCTAAACGGCTCCAGGGAGACGGGTCGAATCCGCTGTTCAAACCGCAACCGGCGTTGATGCTTGCAGTGTTGGAATACGTATCAAGATTATCCGCCTTTGCCTGCGCGAGCGTGTTTTGGTTGTTTACTCCGGAAAGATCTGGGCATATATAGAAGTAGCCGCCATTGTATGTCCAACGAAACCACGCGAATTTTCCTTTGGAAAAAGAGGAATCTTGAGTGAACTGAACATAAACGACTTTTCTAGAAAGATCGATTTCCATAATGTCTCCGATCAATTGACTTGCTCCGAAACCGGCATCCTTGTCGTTTCGAGAAATTCTAGAATTAGTGATCGTATAGGTTCCTTGAGAAATCGTTCCTTTTTCTGTGAACGCCGCTCCTGCGTAATCGGGAGTTCCGTTGTAAAAGGTCCAAGAACCCGTAATCTCGAAGTTGTTCGCGATGATCGCCGCAAGAAGAAGATTATTATCGTTGTTATCCTCTTCCTTCTTCGTTTCAAAACAATTCACCAATCCGAGAATCAGAAAGGTTACCGCAAAGAGTTTCCAATGGATTGAAAGTTTTTTCATGTTGTTACCTGCAAAAGTTTTCCTTTGTCAGGGTAGAAAAGATTCTAAATTGCAAACGTATAGAATTCGATTTAGAATCCGTTCTAACGAATGGATTGAAAAGTTTGAATTTTCCACTCGGGTCCCCCGACGTTCGTCTTTCGGGACCCCATCGCGGACGCATGAAAAATGCAAAGGCGAGTTTCGAACTGTCCCTACCTCGAGGACGTTGTTCGCGGGGAAGATCTGGCTGTCCGATTCTAAAACTAAAATCGAATTCACAGTTGCGGGTCAGCGTGGGAATTTCACCCAACTTCCTCCCTGAAAGCTTATGGACAGGGGAAAATCGGAAGCTTGTACGGGCAAGATTTTTTTTGAGCAAAGAAAGACGGCCCTTTCTTCTTTTTTTAAGAATGGAAAATCGTCCGTTGTTCGTAAATTTCACCGTGAATTCTAATTCGTATGAGTTCCCACACTTTACTTTACGGAAAGATCTTGAACTTCGTGGGAGTTCCCACACTTCGACAAATTCAAAAAGTACGATCAAAATGATTCTTAAAATGCAAGATTTTGACCGAAAATAAAGGAAAAGGAATCTAACCTTCCAAATTCAATTCGGACAACCCAATGAAACTAAGCAGATCGGAGTTTATCAAACTAGGAATTTTGACCGCAGCAGGCATTTCCGGCCTTCCTGGGATGAATTTACGGGCGCAAGGGACGTCATCCCCGCAGAAGACCGTGATCGTGCTTGGCGGCGGAATTTCAGGGCTTTACGCTTCCTACCTTTTGGGCAAAACCGGAATCAAGGTAAAACTCATTGAAGCGACGGATCGTTTGGGGGGGAGAATCCGGACGGTCGCCGATGGGAGCGGCAACGTTTTGGATTTGGGCGCCGAGTGGATTCAGAATGAACATAGAACCGCAAGAAGTTTACTCCGCGAGCTGGGTTTAAAGACGACCGATTTCGAAGTTCAATCGGATTTGTTTTTCGGATCGTATCAGAAGTTCGGAACTTGGGACATTTCTCCGAAGTCGCAGGAGATTTTGAACAAACTCATTCAGATGAATTCTAAAATCAATTCCACGCAGCAACAGGAATTGGATCGAATCAGTTTTTATAATTTTCTGACGTATCAAGGAATGACTCCGGAAGATTTGAACGTATTGAACTTTAAATATTCCTTATATTACGGAGATTCTCTTCGTTCCTTATCCGCACAGAAGGTTTTGTCCGATCTCGTCAACTTTCCTAAATACAACACACGCGTCGAAGGCGGGATGGAAGCGTTGGCAAAGGCGCTCGTTTTCTCGTTGGAGAATACCGAAACCGTCTTTGCCGATCCGGTCGTTTCCGTTACACAGGGAGAAGGAAAGGTCGCGGTAACGACCGCGTCCGGAAAGAAGCTCGAAGGCAGCGCTTGTATTTCCACGCTTCCCGCAAATCAATTAACGTCGATTCAATGGGACCCGGAATTGGACAAGGAAAAGAAATTATCCGCGTTGAGAATCCGTTATTCGAGAATCTATAAGACTTTTCTAATGCTTCGCGAAGCTCCTTGGAATCGGGAGAATTTTTCCGCGTATTCGGATTCTGCCGCTGGTTTCATATACGACGCGGGAACCAAGGCCGGTTCCGAAGACAAGGTTCTCGGCATGATCGCGACGGGGGATCGATACGACGTATTTGCTTCTTCCACGGACGCGATGAAAGTGGAATATATCCGTCTTGCGCTCGAACGTTTGGGACAGAAAAAGGATTTGCAGGTATTAAGAATTCAAAGCAGCGAAATATCGCAGTCGAAGTTCGTTCCGACCGGAATTGCGACCTTTCCTCCGGGAAGTTACGGTTCGATCATATCTTTGTTAAAACCGATGGATCGAATTTTCTTTGCCGGAGAACACACCGCGGAAATCAACGGAACGGTGGAAGGCGCTCTCACCTCCGCGATCCGCGCTGTGAATCAGGTTTAGAATAGAATCGCATTTCAAACCGTCAAACCGTGGCGAAACCGGTGATCAATTCGTGTCTCCTCGTTTTTTCGATTCATCCGTTTTTTAAACGACTGCAACGTTGAAATCGAAATCGTTTTTTAAAGCGACACGGATTCAGCAAGTCGACTTTCCTTCGATGAAGCGGTTTCTTTTCGATACAATTCGGGTAAGAATCTTTCGAACTGACCGACTTCTTCCACGTTGTGTTTGATCCAAGCGAAACCTCTTTCCTTGTTAAACACGAACTTTAGGAACAAGGGACGAATCCAGTTCCAAGTCCATCCTTTCCAACCTATGATGAGGCAGTTCGTATAAAACGTATCGTTGCCGATCGCGGAGAATTCGTATTCCATTCTCGCGACCTTGTATTTCCCTTCCAATTTTGGATTGTGAATGTAACCGGTTTCGTCCAGCTTTTCGATTTCCGTAACGATATTGACGATGTAGTTTTTATTTCTACCCAGATATTCCACCAACCGAATGGAAGCACCCGGCCCGATCGAACCGTCTGGCAAACGTCTTTCGTAACTCGCGTGAACGTGATCTTCGGGATGCCAAATGCGGTATCGATTGAATACGCCGCCGTCGTATTCAATCGTGCCTTCCAAATGGGAAAACCACCAGACCAGCATTTTCGGAGTAACACCTTTTAAGGGAGAATGGCGGATCCAGAATTTCACTCTTCCATCGGGTAAAATTTCCATGCCCGATTCGGCCGTGTTTACGTTCTTCTTGAGCCATGAAACCGGAAGAGAAAGGGGAAGTTTTGTATCTACGTTTTTCATAAATTCTCCAAATATAGTAAATACTATACTAAAACAATAGACGGTAAAGTACGCACTATACAACAACTTTTCGGGAACCTTTCGAAAAAAAACTCCGCGAAAAGAGGCATTCATCGTTCGAAATCGGTTTTCTTTTTATGTTCGAATTTCAAGATCGATCGAAGAGGAACCGTTTGAAGCTCAATCGTAAAAAACTGATTTCGGAATACGAACGATACGCGAATCCGGTTTCGGAAAAGGAAATCGATATCGTAAAGGCCGGTGAATCCATTTTCGGAGAATTCGGTTTTGAAGGAGCGACCACCGCCCAGATCGCGAAAAAAGCGAACGTCACGGAACGGACGCTGTTCAAATACTTTCCGACAAAAAAAGATCTTTATATAAGAATCCTATCCGCGATCGTTTATGAAACCGCTTTCGGTTCCCAGATGCCGGAACTTCGCAAATTCCTCGAAACAAGGAATGTTTCTTTTGAACAGTGGTATCTTTCTATGATGAAAAACCGGATCCAAGCGGCTAAAGAGAATCATTCGAAAATTCGAATCCTTTTCTCCGCGATTTTACACGATTCGAGTTTTGCGGATTTTTTCGGAGACGTCTGGAAAGAGAATCTTTTCAAACCCGCGCTGGAAGCGATTCGTTATTTCCAGGAGAAGGGTGAGATTCGAAAGGATCTCGATCCGGAAACGTTCGCAAAAACTTCGTACAGCATCAATATATCCTATCTCGTATATCGGTTCGTTTTAACCAAAGACGACCGATTCGACGACGATGCGGAGATTGGAAAAATTCTCAAGATGCTTCAAGAAGGAATTCGAAGTTAAAATTTTGTTGTAGGTCCTACGATTTTATCGTGAAACGCGACGGCCCCGCCCTGTTTGGGTGGAGGAGGAGAGGTGGCGGGAACTTTTACCAAATCCGCTTATAACAGAAAAATCGAAAAAAGTCAATCCAATCTTAAACGCAAAATTTTGTCGGAACTCCGACAAAATAAAAAAGGGGCCGAAGCCCCTTTTCCAAAAACAGAATATTCTAATTTTCTATTGAACGAAAATCAGTCTTCGATCACGCTCATCGCATATTCGGAGATTGCGTCCCTTCTTTGTTCCGCGAAATCTTTGTGAAACCAGAGATTCTGAACTTTAGAAGCTTCTTTCTTGTTTCCGATCGTAATCTTCGTCATACATTCTTCGACCGCGAACTTCATCGCTTCTTTACCGGTTTCACCGAGTCCTTTGTTTCGTTTTTTACGGGTGATCTCGCCTCCGCTTTTTTCGACGCGTTTGATTAAGTCTTCATAATCCTTATCGTCGATGCAGAATACGGTTTCCTTCTTCTTATCTCCGAACTTCACATCCACTTCGTAAAGCGGGGCGCTGGAGATATGAATAAAACCCAGTTCGAAAAGTTCGGGCCAATACTCGTAAAAGAAAGAAAGCATCAAGGATCGAATCGCGTAACCGTCAAAGTCCGCATCCGTGATAATGCTGACTTTTTCGTAATTCAATTCGTCCAAAGATTTTACCTTTTGATCCAAAGGAAGTCCCACGATCGCTACGATGTTTTTTAGTTCTTCGTTTGCGATCGCCTTGGCGATGCTCAAACCTTTGCAGTTCAACGGTTTTCCTCTTAACGGAAATAAACCGTGAAGTTTTGGATTTCTCGCGGGACGAAGACCCGCGATTGCTGAATCCCCTTCCGCTACGAACAGAACTCGGCCCGGATCTCCCGCTTTTCCGGTAGGAGGCATGAGCTTCGGAATGTTCATCCGGCTCGCTTTTTTCAAACCCTTCTGCGCGTCTTCAAACGCTTTGAGTTGGGTTCTCTTTTCCATCTGAAGTTTGATCTCTTCTATCAGTCCGGTTTTTTTGATGAACTTCTCGAGATGTTTATCGACCGCATTCCGAATCTCTTCATTTAGGTCGTTGATCAGATACGATTTATCCTGGGATTTAAAACGAGGATTCAAAAGCCTCGCGTTTACATACATGTGAAAACAGTTTCTCACGTCGTTACGAGTCGAACTTGTCTTGAGTTTTTTCTCAAGCGCTACGATCTGACTTTTTTTACGAACCTCGTCGCAGATTCTGTTTTCCAGATATTCGATCGCGGACCCGCCTTGCGGTGCGAAGATGGAATTGACCCAAGCCAGGTTCTTATTCTGACCGATGACGAGATACGTTTCCAGATGAAGCTGAGAAGGTGAATTCGGAGCGACGTAATCCATCTTGTAGTAAACGAGATCGGAATGGGAAAAGATTTCGTCCAAACCTTTCTTGAACTTATACTTTTCCTTTTTCCCTTTGAAAACGAACTGAACCTCCAATCCCGGGTTCGTCATCGCAATATCCTGAAGATATTGTTTCATCAGATCCACGTTGAAGGAAATGTCCAGTTTGTTGAAATATTGCGGATTGAGTTCGAACTCCACGGAAGTCCCGTGATCCTCTTTGGGAGCCTTTTCGATTAATTCCTGCATATTCGTTTTTTTTAATAAAGGACCGAGCTTATCGATTTGATCTTTGGTAAGAAGATTGCAATCGGTGAACTTTCCGTGTTCGTCGAAGTAAAGAAAAACGCGGTCCGTATCCTCTTTGGAAAGTTTATAGGAACGGATTTGTTTTTTTACGTCGTCGTGAACGGTGAACAGCTTCTTAAAGGAATTTCCGTTGTTTACGGTTTTAACTTTGAAGTAGCTCGAAACCATTCTCACGAGGGAAATCCCCACGCCGTTTTGACCGGCTACGTGATCCTGTTTTACGTGATCATCGAAATTCTCCCCGTACATCAAATGGAGATAAACCCCTTCCGCGTTGGCGGCGGGGATTCCGCGTCCGTTATCTGTGATCGTCACACATTTGCGATCGGAAGAAAGTTGAATGATCAGTTTGGACATCTTATCCTTTTCAGGAATCGTTTTGTCCTTTTGATTTTTGCGGTATTCGTCCACCGCGTTCATACAAGCTTCGTCCAGACATTTCAGTTTTGCCGGAACGTCTTCGAGTTCTTCGTGAACGATCTCGTATTTTCCTTCGTTGTTCTTACGGAAAAAGTGTTGTTCGAACGTGGAAGCGGAGTTTTGTCCCAACCACATACCCGTTCTCATCCGAACGTGTTCCACGTTGGATAACTTTTTAAAATTTCTTTCTTGGGATGTTTTTTCTTTTACTTTGTTCTTATCGGCGCTCATACTTTATCCCATTTATTTTGGAGTTCGTCCAGCTCGGTGATCATATAGTCGGTCAGTTTTTTATCTTCTTTGACCAGACCTTGATAACGGGCCAGAGTGGTTTTCGCTTCCACGATCGCTTCTTCGCATTTACGCACTTCCTCGATCGTCATTCTATAGACGGGAATCGTGGACAACCATTCGAAGTATTTGAACTTGGAAACTTTGAGTTTTTCCTCAAAATCCTTTTTCGATTTGATTCCGACGACCTTCTCGTTCCATTTCTCTTTAATAAAACGGATCAATTCGGAGTTTCTTTCGATTTTCTCCTCTTCCAAACCGGCGAGTCGTTTGAATCTTCGGATCAAATGCGTTTTACGGAAGTCGCAGAAGCGTTTGATGATTTCTTCGGGCTTTAAATTCTTCAGTTTACCGTCGTAAGTAATGACGTTTGTCGCCAGAGTTTGCACGTCCTCTTTGTTGAAGAGGGCCATGATTTCTTTTTGGCTCGGCTTTTCTCCCTTCTTATACTGAAGTTCGATCTTAAACGTTTGGCTGGAATAATCCACATAATCCTTCAGCCACGAATCCTTCTTTTCAAGAATATCGTCCAAGAGGGAAATCACCTTCTCACGGTTCCAGTTCATCGGCGAATCGGTAAGATACAAAGTATCTCCGTCCCATTTGAACGCGAACGTTGTGGACATCGTGATATTTCCGGTCTCGGTTTCGGCCATCTTCACTTCCCCGTTGAAGTCCTTGTACCAAGGTTTTAACGGAAGAGGTTTTTTGGTTTTGAGATAATTGACTTGAGACTTAACGATGTCGGCAAGTCTATGACCCGGAATAAAACAACGAAATCCGGTCGCGATTCCTTGAATGTTGTTCAAAAGAACGATCGGAACTTTTCCGACAAAATGAATCGGTTCGTCCTCGGTTTCGTCGTAGTTCTTAACGTAATCGATATCCGGCAAACTTTCAAAGAATCCCAAATCTTTTACAAAGTCGGATAGTTTTACTTCGGTGTAACGCGGGGAAGCGATCGCGCTCGGATCCAAAACGTCTCCGAAGGTTCCTTCCCCGGAAACGAGAGGAATATTATTGGCAAAGGTAAAATCCTGAGCCATTTGAGAAAGTGCGTCCTGAATGGATTTATCGCCGTGCGGGTGATATCCCATCGCAAGACCGGCGACTTTTACCGTTTTTGTATAACGGTTTCTTGCGTCCGAGTTCCACATGGCCCAGAGAATTCTTCTCTGGACGGGTTTCAGACCGTCGATTTCGTGCGGAATTGCCCGAGAATCACATACATAGCGAGAATATTTTCTCTGATCGTCATTGACTTGATCTTCAAAAGGACGTTTTGGAAACGATTCTTTCGATTTTGGTGGATTGGAATTCTTCATACGGTTTTGGCCAACGAAATTCTAGAAGACTATCCTGTCAAATGAAAAAAGTTGACCGGATTGAATACAGTGTTTTTGAAGCGAATCTTTGAACAATTCGCTTTCGCGCACTTTGCTAATCCACGCCTTGTTTTTGTAAAGAAAGTTTAATTTTTGGGATTTTCCTTGCAGGTTTTTTCGAAAATCAAGAAGAACAATTCCATGAAAACCGATTTCAAACCTATGCAGACGCTTTCGATTCAACGGAATTCTCTTTTCAAGAAAGCTGGAATTCTTAGTTTCTTTTTCATTCTGTTTCAATGCGGAAGTATTCAAGAGGTTTTGCATTTCGGTTCCAAACCGATTTCCGAAAACTACGCATCACAAATCTTCTTCGCTTCTTCCGCGCTCCACTCTCCGTATTACGAACCGTCCAGCCTTCAAGTTCGGTACGTGATTCTCCGCAACCGATCGGGAAAGGACGAAATGATTCAAGGAATTCTAAAATACTTGGAGCTCGGTGAAAAGACGGAACGCTCCGAAAGAATTCTTCTGGAAGTTTCGGAATGGAGAGGCCCGATTCTTAGAAATCCGAACGACAACCGGAGAATCGAATTCGTCGCGAAGTCGGTAAACAAACGATCCGAAATATCGAACACAAAAGCGTTGCCCGAAATTCCTCCTCAACCGAAAAGCGAAGTCTTTGAAGATTTCAAAAAAGAATTTTTGATCAATGACGAGGGCGGCTTGCGGGAAGTCGAAGAAATCCGCCGAGTTCCGGGAATCGGAATTCTAAAATGGAGACACAGTCTCCGCGGAATTTTAACGAAGGTGATGCAGACCGAATTCGTTTCCGCAAGCGGAGTCGTTTCCTTATCCAGAGATTACGATTATGAATCCTTGGAATATCCTCCCGCGATCGGACTCAGCGGAACGATTCCGATTCTTCCTCTTCGAAAAACCGATTCTTATGTCGAATACTATTGTCTGGATCTTCCGTCCGAGATCGACTTAACCGCGCTTAGAAAGAACGATGTCAAAAAATCCGTTTCATTTTACGATCTGATCGCAAATAAACCATTTACCACAACGGCTAATTTCAAAAATTATCCTATCATAAGAATTTCGAACGAGAAGAATCAATCCCCATGAATCAAAATAGAGAAGTTCGCACACGATTTGCTCCGTCTCCCAGCGGATTTTTACACGTAGGCGGAGCGAGAACCGCTCTTTTCAATTATCTGTACGCGAAAGCCCAAGGCGGCAAGTTCATCTTAAGAATCGAAGACACGGATCAGAACCGATCCACGGAGGATTCTTTCAAAATCATATTAGAATCTTTGAAATGGTTGGGCGTTCATTGGGACGAGGGTCCGGAGGCCGGGGGAGAATACGGACCTTACATCCAAAGCCAACGTTTAAACATCTATAAAGAATACACCGAAAAACTTCTGAAGGAAAAAAAAGCCTACCGTTGTTTTTGTACTCAGGAAGAATTAGAGGCCAAGAAAAAACAAGCCGAGGCGATGGGAGTTCCGTACGTCTACGACGGACTTCACGCGAACATGTCCGACGAAGAAGTGGAGGAAAAACTCAAACAGGGAAGTCCTTATTCGGTCCGTTTTAAAACTCCCGCCAAAACTCTGATCGTCAACGACATCATTCAGGGAAAAGTGAAGTTCGAAACGAAACTGATCGGCGATTTTATCATCGTAAAGTCGGATGGATTTCCCTCCTACAACTACGCGGTCGTTGTAGACGACGCGTTGATGAAGATTACGCACGTCATTCGAGGCGTAGGACATCTTTCCAATACACCGAGACAAATCCTGTTATACGAAGCGCTCGGCTACGAGGTTCCCGAGTTTGCGCATGCCTCCGAGATCGTCGGGATGGACGGAAAAAAACTTTCCAAGCGTGCGGGCGCGACTTCCATTCTTGCGTTCCGGGACTTGGGTTATCTTCCGGAAACGTTCCGAAATTATATGGCGCTTCTCGGATGGACTTCCGCGGACGGAAGAGAATTTCTTCCCGGCGACGAGTTGGAAAGAATCTTCGACGTACATCGTTGTTCCAAATCTCCGTCCACGTTCGACGTATTCAAAAAACCGAAAGCGGAAGACGAGGTTGTAACGAACTTTTCCGACCTCGCGCAAATCGCCGAAGCGATGAACCCGAAATCCAAACTCAATTGGTTATCCAATCGAACGATTAGAGAATTAGACTTACCGAAAGTCGTAGAAAACCTTCTCCCTTTTCTAAAAGACAGAAAGGATATTCCGGAAGAAGTGAAAAATGTAGGTAACCCCGTGCTTACTTCGATCGTCGAATCTGTAAGAGTATATCTGGACAACCTGACCCAGGCTCCGGATTACATCGCGGAATTCTTCGTAACGGACCTAAGGATTCAGTCGCCGGAAGCGGCCGGATTTATGAAGGACGGGGACGGGCCGAAAGTGGTCCGAGAATTCTACGGAATGCTGAAGAATGGAAATCCGAAGACCGATGAGGACTATAAGAACCTAATGTCCAAGGTCGGAGAAACAACCGGACAGAAAGGAAAAACTCTCTTTATGCCGATTCGGGCTACAACCACCGGAAAGTCAGCTGGGCTGGAGTTACCGATATTATTCCCCCTTTTAGGGAAAGAAAAACTCCTACAGAGAATTGAAAAAACAGCCGGAGAAGCAGGAATTTCGTTGTCGTCCTGAAAAAAACCGGTATATTTTGCTCAAATCGCCTGCTTTAGGCTGTTATTTTTGAAAGTGGGCGCTGGAACGGAGATGAGAGATTCTGACGAATCATTACTGGTAAAACACAATGGCGGGTCGTACGTTATGTTTCTTCCCACCGATTTAACCAGCATCAAAGAACTTAGGTTCGCTTTGAGAAACTCCCTGTCGGAAAACCGTTTCTCAACCAAAGACATTACCAATATAGAATTGGCCGCCGACGAGGCTCTCACCAACTCCATTTCCGCTAACGTCAAAGTCAGTTCGGATGAAACGATCATTTGTCGTTGGGTAATCAAAGATAGTAAATTTACGATGTGGATCATGGACTACGGTTCCGGTCTCAAATCCGAAAAGTTAGAATCCATCATGAACGATTCACGAATTTCAAATCTCAAAGACTATCTCAACTGTATCAAACAACATCAAGAAAAGAAGTGCGAGATTCTCCCTTGGAAAGGATCTCAAATCCCTCACAGAAATATCGGAAGAGGACTTCAGATCATCCAGTCGTTGATGGACACTTTTAAAATCATGTATCACTGCGGAGAAGGTAAAATTTCTTCGAATCCCGACGAGAAGAACATTCAAGGTTCGATCATTGAACTCGGGTTCGACGCTTCCAAACATCCCGCTTGACCATGACCTTAAACGAGTTCGCCAGACAGGTGCTTCTCGGCCCGAGCCTCGAAGATAAACTTTTTTCACCTTCCGTTCCTCCGATCGATATTCGTTCTTTAGAATATACTGATTTACCGTCATTGCCGGTCCGCGGACAAAAGATCGCGATCTCCGATCATAAAAGCAAGATTCCGAGACTCGAGCAGTTGTTTAACGAAGAGAATCGAATCGTTACCCTCCATCATTTTGCCAATCACGAGCTCATGGCGATCGAACTCTTCGCATACGCCCTTCTAAAATTTCAAGACGCGTCGTCCGGCGTGCGTTTCGGATTGTATCGAACCCTTTTGGAAGAACAAACCCATCTGAGGCTCTATCTTTCCGAAATGAAAAAAGGAGGAATGGAACTCGGAGACCGACCGCTGAATTATATCTTTTGGAAACAGATTCCAAGAATGCAGACGCTCGAAAAGTTTTACGCGATCATGGCGATTTCCTTTGAAGGAGCCAATCTTGATTTTTCAAAAATTTATACGATGGCCTTTGAACGATTCGGAGATTTCGAAAAGGCGGACATTATGAGGAAAGTCTACGAAGACGAAATCAAACACGTTCGGCGCGGGGTTCGTTATATCAAAAAAAGAATGTCTGATTCCGAAAACGAATGGGACCACTACCTTTCGTTGATCGAGTTTCCGTTTACTCCAAGAAGGGCAAAGGGGTATCATTACTTTCCCGAGACCAGGATTGAGGCCGGTTTTTCCCAAGAATTTGTAACGAAATTGGAACTTTACGAAGACGAATATACCGGACGAGTCAATTCACGGATCTTAAAGGAAGTCTTGGATAGAACCTATCCTTAAAAAACTCAGCGCCTTCGCTCTCTAAGGATCGCTCGGCAGGTCTTGAACCTAAGTTAGGCTCCTCGGAAAATCATAGACAGGCCGTTTTCCCTCCCGGATTCTGTAATCGAACATGAATCCAATCTCATCTCGTTTTCGGAAAATTCTTTTCGGTCTAATCGCGCTCGTGTTAGCCGTGGGCTGTTCTGCAAAGACCCCTTCCGATTCTCAAATCCTAGATCTGTTATTGCCTGCCGGTGATCGAAAGAATCCGGATGTCGTTTTAAAAAAAGTAGGGAACTTGGACGAAGATCCCGAATTGGAATCCTTTGCCTTGGTCCGCAACGGAACCGAAGAGGTTCTCGGAGTTTTTAAAAGGAAAGGAGGGGAATGGTCCTTGCTCGGTAAATTCTCCTTTGCGCTTTTGAATATCGGACCGCTTCACTACGACGCTTCCAAATCGGCTTGGCTCCCCGGAGAAGGCGACACTCAGACGAGAGAGGCGGGTTACGTAGTTAAGAGAATTCTAATGGACGAACTTCCCGGCGACGGATTCAATTCCCTCTTTTTGGAGGTGTTGAGCGAAGAACCTCCTCTCGGACTATTTTCCGTTCCGTATACGATCCGAAAGGGACAAAAGATTTTGGACGGCTTGGTTTCATTAAAAGATCATGAATTTCTAATTAAATCCAAACGGATCGATTTCGATTATAACAAGGGCGAAAAGAATATCACCATTTTTCCGTCAAACCGAAGTTATGCGCAGAACTTCATCTTCAACGGCTGGGAAATGGTTCCCGATATTCCGAGAGTCGCGGTTCCTTCTCTTCTTTCTTTGGAAGCTCCGAACGAATGGAAAAAGGGAGTTCCGGGAGAAGCGGTTCTTTGGTTTAAAAATCGGGGCTCTTACGCGGGAGTCACGTATCTTTCCCTTTCGTTTCCGGACGGAGGAAAGGTTGGCATCGATACGACTAAGGAAGGACAAAGAATTTATTCTCCGGGTTCGAGCGTTTTTTCTTCGACCGGAAAATATATCAATTCCTCCGTTCCTCTCGTTGAAATCACGAAAGAAGGTTGGGGAAGGAATCATAAATACGGAATTCGATTTACTTTAACGCCGGATAAGGACGGAACTCCGAGCGTCCTGTTTCGATCCTCGACTCGAATGGGAAGAGATGTCGTCAATCTTCCGAATCAATTCGGATCGATTCAAAAACAAACCGATCAACAAGGATTCGTTTCCTACAAATTGGAACTGGTTTCGAAAAAAGAATGAGCGATCTCGCGGGTAAAAAACTAAAAGCGGCCCGAGCCGAAGTCGTCCGAGCGCAAGTGGAACGATTCCGCGTTTTTTACGCGAGTTACTTTCATTTGGAAGAAACCATTCCTATGGTGGAATATTTTTTCGAGAAGATCTACAATCTCGAAGGAAGGGAAGTTTGGCTTCAGCTCGCGATGGATACATACCAAAAAGTAAAAGGAATGATGAAGGAAACTTCCCGCGAGAATATCGAATATTTGATCGAACTCAACAATCTTACCGAAGAGATGGACACGATTCTCGCAAAACATCTCGTAGACGGAGGTTGGGACGGAAAAAAACTCAGCAGGGAAGAATACGATCTTTACTACAGTCAAATGGGTCATTATCATGAAAGAATGAGACAGCTCGAAATCGTATTAAGAAATTTGAAAGTATTTTACGAGCTCGCGCACAAGCCCATCAGCGCTTATCTGATCAAGCCGGCCCGTTTTATGGCCTCTTTGCTCGGAGTTTCCGCTTTGTTTCAAAGCGTGGAAGAAGCGTATAACGCGACTCTTCCGGTTTCCGCGAACATCTTCAATTCTTTTTACGAAGAAGTGGAAAAACGGGAAACGGAGTACATTCATAGTTTGCTCGGAGAAAATCGTAAGGAAGCATGAGCCGACTTCGCAGACAGCTTCTGGAAAGAGGTCGCCGCAAGGAAGAATCTCACGAAAACCGAGAGCGTTGGCTTTTGACGTACGCCGACATGATCACTCTGCTGCTCGGATTATTCATCATCATGTATTCCATTTCTCAAGTGGACCAACTCAAATTGAAGCAGGTCGCGGACGTGATTCGAGGCGGCTTCGGTTTGGGAGAATCCTTCTTTCAAGGAAGCAATGTAACGATCGAGGAAGATCCTCTTCTTCAACCCAGAACTTCTTTGTATCGGTTTTGGGAAAGAATCAGCTACGCTTTGAAGCGGCTGAAAGAAAAAGCCAAGCTCAATATCGGAATCCAGGAAACGGAAGAGATTAAAATCATTCTGTTCGGTTCTTCTTTGGGAGAAGGTCGGTTTCAGCCGGACGAGGAAATGATCTTCGCCTTCCAGAAAATTTCGGAGTTGTCGGCCGCAATGGATGTTGATATCACTCTGAAGGTTCAGATTCCTTACGGAGACGAAGCGGCGCAGAAAGGGTTCCGAAACGCATGGGAATACAACGCCTTCCGCGCAGAATTGATTGCGGATTCCTTATCTAAGAATTATAAAATCCCTAAGGAAAAAATTTCCATCGAAGCCTCCAGCGGTTTTAAACCGGTGGAATCTTCCGCGGCGACGCCGGAAGGAAAAGCCTCCGGAGAAAGAGTCGAAATCTACATTCGCAAAAAAACGGAACATTGAGCGGACCAATATGAAACTGAAAAAAACAAACATAACATTCTTACTTTTTGGAATATTATTTTTTTTGAATCTATCATTTTGCAAAAAAACAAGCAGTCCCGAGGGAATCGTGGATGAAAAATGGAGAGAGGAATCTTCCGAACTTGTTTCCGCATATTGTCAAAAAATCGCGACCTGCGCAGAAGAAACTTCTTCCGAGCTCAAAGATTCTGCAAAATCGTTGGTTCAGGAAAGATTGAATCCGGCGAACTGCGCGGAAAAATTCCGCAAGTCGAACGCGTATCTGCTCGCGAACGAAAATCCGGAAACGATCAAACAAGCGGTCCGCGGTTGTTTTCAGGCCGCGGCATCCGAATCTTGTGAAAGAATTCGAAAAGGCGTTTTGAAACTTTCCGAAAATTGCAATCGATTGCAGATTATACAATCCAAACGTGAATAAAAATGCTGCGCGGTCTTAAACGGCTCAATCGTTACGATAAGAAGATTCTGAAAATTCTTAAATTGGGAGGCAAACTCGCGTCCTTAAGCCAAATCGGATTTTCCAGAAAAACCTCGGAGGGTTTTCGTTTTCCGATACAAGCCTTGCGAATCGGAACGGAGAAAGGCCTGAAAGAACATCCGGTCGGGATCGTTGCAGGAGTTCACGGTTTGGAGACGATCGGAATCTTGATCCTTCTGGATTTTTTGGAATACATTCTTCATCCCGATTCCACGGGTTATCTTTCGGAACTGAAAAAAGGAAAGTTAGGAATCGTAATTCTTCCGATCGTCAATCCCGGCGGCGTCGCTTTAAAACAAAGATCCAATCCGGCGGGAGTGGATCTGATGCGTAACTCCGGAATCGACGCGGTAAAACCGTTGCCCTTTTTCGGAGGTCAAAAAATTTCCAAACGTCTTCCTTACTTTCGGGGAAACGGATTGGAGCCGGAATCGAGAGCGTTGTTTCGCCTTATTCAAGAATCGTTCTTCGGGGTCGAGAACGCGGTCATCCCCGTTTTAGATTTGCATTCCGGTTTCGGAACCATCGACAACGTTTGGTGGCCGTACGCTTATACGAAAGAACCTTGTCCCGATACGGCTTTGTATCGAAAGATCGGAGATCATCTCAAAAATCATTGCGGTCATATCCATTTTCAATACGGACCCCAGAGCGAGACGTATACGACTCACGGAGATTTGTGGGATAAGTTTTACGATCACTATAGAAATTTTCATGCTGAGAATTCAGCCAACTGGAAATCGAAACTTCTTCCTTTGACTTTGGAAGTGGGAACTTGGTCGGACATAAAGGAAGACCCGTCAAAGCTTTTCCGCAAACGCGGCATTTTCAATCCCGCTTCGTTTAACAAAATCGAGACGGTCGGAAGGTATAGAGGATTTTTGCGGGACTTTGTCCGGCTTGCTTTGACCAGACCGAAGGATTGGGAAAGTTGATTCGGGCGCTTCTGCGCCAACATTTCGTATAACAAAAGTGCTACGATCGACGCGCAGACCAGGCTTGTTTCGGGCTTCGGCTAACGCCTTCGGTTGTCTCTCGCGAGACAACTGCTTTGCACCCTACACATCCTTAGCGCGGGGATCGTACAAGAAGAATCCGGCGGAACAAAACGAAACGATCTTTTGAATTCCGGATTCGAACGTTTCCGTTTCGGTCAAAAGACTGAGGACGATTCTTCCGCTATTCTTTTCTTCCGGAAAACCGAACATTTCTCCCGGATGAACATAAACTTTTCCTTCTTTTAATAAACGAAGTGAGACTTTTTCTTCGGGGAAGAATGTTTCGCTTTCTAAAACGCAATACCAACCTGAACTCGGAAAATCGCATCGAATCTTGGAAGAACGTTCAGGATCGCTCAAGGTTTGTTTTAAAAACGCGAGATTTCTTTGAATTCGTTTTAGGATCTGCGATTGAATCAAATTCTTCCATTGAAGCAAATCGGAAAGGACGTTTTGAACCGGGGTATTTACGGACAAATACGTATCCGATATCAATTCCAAATATTCTTTCGCTTTTTGTTTCCAAATCGGGGGACCGCTCAGTAGAATCCAGGAAAGTTTCATTCCGGGCAAACCGAGAATTTTGGATAAACCGTTTACGCTGATCGCGGGAATTTCCGAATCTAAAATCGTTTTATGAGATTCTTGGCCGTAAACGTAATCCGAAAAAACTTCGTCTATTACGATCGGTAAATTATAATTTTTGAATGTGTTTTTCATCGAAGCAAAATCGGATTCTCCGAAAATTGCTCCCGTGGGATTGTTCGGACTGACTACGAGTAAAAGTTTCGCCTTTGCCAGGTCTTGCGCTTTTAGATCGGCTTCCTTAAGTTTCCAGGCGTTTTCCTTTTTCGTAAAATAGGAAATCGTTTCAAGACCTTCCATCACGGAAAGAAATTCGAAGAGGGGATATCCGGGAGCGGGAATCAGAATCGAATCTCCGGGATCACAGAACAACTTAAACAAATAAGAATATGCCTCGGAAGAGGAGGAGGTTAGAAATAGATCTTCCGGATCGATTTCCAGCCCTTTCGACCGGTAGTAGTCGACGATTTTTTTTCTCGCTTCGAGATTTCCCTTCGGATCAGGGTGATAGGCGATCAAATCCGCCGTATAAAAGCTATGTCGAATCGCATCGGTAGGATATTGGAAACCGGCTTGCGTAGGATTCGACGCGGTTAGATCGAAATAGGAAATTCGATTTTTCTGATAATGGGAAAGAACTTCCGCAAATTCGTTTTCTCCTTCCTGAAATGAAAACCGCGAACTGAAAGAGAACGGCTCTTTCATGGGGAACCGCTTTTGAACTTTTGGATCAGAAATAGAATCAAGGAAATCAGAACACTGATCAAGATGGACGTAGTGAAAGGAAAGTAGAACTTAAAATTTTCCCGTTCGATTCGGATATCTCCCGGTAATTTTCCCAAAAACTCAAAAATAGAAATCTTACTTCCGTACAGAAATAGTAAACCCAGAAATAAGAACAAAGCGCCTAAAACGAGGAACGGTTTCGCGAAACTTTCCATATACGTTATCGATTCTAATTTTAAAGTTCGGGAAGTCAAGGAGCATTCGTTCGTTACAAAACGCATGCATCTTTTATGATGTGATTTCTATTTACGAATCGGGACCGCGTCGATCGTTTCGATTCGAATTCGAATGTCTTTTTCGGGAAGCAGAAACGGAATATACGTTTTTACGAACACTTCCCCGGAGCGGACGATTGCGACTTTTTCTTTGGACATCTCCATAAAGATCTTAAAATACATTTCCTTGACTCCGAATTTCAGTTTCGAAGTGGTTCCTTCCACGTAAAACGGATGCAGGGAATTCTTTTCGTAATAAATTCTTCCCTTAAAATGCCGAGTGGAAAGTTGAAGCGGACTGATCTCCACGACGTAACTCTGACGATTTTGAAACGAAACGGGTCCGCTTATGCTGAAAAGATAATGTTCGTCGGATTGATCGTCAAAGATCGGATAGGTCGGAGAGGATTTTTCCGGTTCGTAATCTTTCGGCGGTAAGGTCACTCCATTCTTGACGTAGTTTAATACGACCACTACGGGTCGGTCGTAGTAATATTCCACTTTTCTCGTTAAAACTTTGGAAACGGAGATTTCTTTTCCGGTCGAAGGATCGGTCTCGGTGATCGTAAGATTTCTTTTGTAATCGATTCCTTTAAACGAAGAGATCGACTTTCTCGAATTCTCCCTGATTTTTGCGAGGATCGGTTGTAGGTCTTCTTTGGCAAAGAGGCTCGGAGTTCCGAACCAGGTCAGTAAAATGGTAAAAAACAAAACTGCGACTTTTGTCCGTTGAAAGCGGCGTAAAAATTTCATAACTCTTTTCGGATAACGGAGCAAGATCTTAAGCCTTCCGTATTCGAATGCAAGAAATTATTTTACTAAGCCGCTTTCTTTCTTAAAATCGATCGCGTTTAATTTTCGAGAATGAATTTCGCAGCTTGTTTGCTGAAAGCCATTATCGTGTAACTTGGGTCCACCGAAACTCCCGTCGGAAACACGCTTGAGTCGGAAACGTAAAGATTCTTCAATCCGTGAACCTTATGTTTCCAGTCTACGACGGAACGCGACGGATCCTGACCCATTCTGCATCCGCCGGCCGGATGAGGAGCGGCCATCATCATGGAAGCGGGACTTAATTCGAGTTGATCTACTTTATCGATTTCTTTTTCGGAAAGAAGTTTTGTTCGTTTAAGATCCGGTAATAGAATCCACTTCGCTCCCGCTCGAAAATTCAACTGAACTTGTTTTCGAATGCAATCCTTAAGGAATTCTTTCGTAAGTTTTCCGAAGTTATACGTGACCGTACGTTTTCCGGAAGAACTTACGGATATGTTTCCAAGTTCCGAAGGAACGTCGTCGATCCAACCGATCGTTCCTCCCAGTTGCGGAAGTCGTTTCATAATTTCTCTGTGTTCCGTTCCGAATCCGGGAATCAAAGCGGCAAGGCTTCCGGGTTGAAGCTGATTTGCCATAATCAAAAATCCGCCTTCGATATAACTCCCGTCTTTTCGAAACCGGGCTAAACGAAATTCTTCCACTCCGAACGCGGAAGGAATGTTTCTCCATTGAACGATGGGTTCGTCATAAAACGCATGAACAAAGGGAGAAGGGTTAATCGCAAGATGTTCACCGAGTGCGGGAAGTTTTTTCTTCCATCCGTTTCTAAGTAAGAATGTGGAACTTCCGAATCCTCCGGCGGCGATCGCGAAGATCGGAGCCTCGAATTTTAAAGTTATTCCCGATTCTTTTCCTGATGGGCGATCGATCATCACCGCTTCCAGATATTCCACCGTGTTCCCTTTGAGTTCCAATCGTGTCGCTTTACAATCCGCATAGACATCCGCTCCCAAAGCCATCGCTCTCGGAATATGCGTCACCAATTGACTTTGTTTCGCTCCGTACATACATCCTTGCATACAATGCCCGGACTTTTGACAGTTCTTTCTTGCTTGAGGAACCGGATTCCCTTCCCAACCGAGGGACTTGCAGGCCTTTCTCACAAGCTGATTCATCTTATTATGATATTCTTCTTTGGCGGGGTGAACGTTTAAGGTTTCATCCAATTCTTTCCAATACGGATTCAGATCCTCCGGAGAATGAGCGTGAACTCCGTATTGTTCTTTCCAAAGATTGAGTCGATCATCGGGCGTTCTATAACTATCGGCCCAATAATGAACGGAGGCGCCGCCTACGTTTTTTCCATAGACGAGATTGATGGTTCCGGTCGCATCCGTTGCCATGTTTCTTTCGGCGGAAACTTTTCCGGCCATATTGAGTTCATGATTATCGAATGTGCCGGTGTGATAGTAACCGCCTTCTTCGATGAGGACGACCTTCTTTCCGTTTTTGGAAAGTTCGTATGCGAGCGTAGCTCCTCCGCACCCCGTTCCGACGATGACAACGTCCGCCTTTACGGTTCTCGAATCTCCGAGGTTTTTCCATTCGTAAACTCGGCCGCTCATAATTCCCCCAGGATTTTTTTATAATAGATTCTGGATTCGCTTAATTTTTCGGGAGGATTACCGAACGGTCCGTCATACGAAATCGCTTTGAAGGAGGATTCGTGTCCGTAATATACCAAGAAGATCGGAAGT
Organism: Leptospira sanjuanensis; assembly: GCF_022267325.1. Classification (NCBI taxonomy): domain Bacteria; kingdom Pseudomonadati; phylum Spirochaetota; class Leptospiria; order Leptospirales; family Leptospiraceae; genus Leptospira; species Leptospira sanjuanensis. Next base: position 3,787,747 of record NZ_JAIZBG010000001.1, on the reverse strand, counting down.
TTAAGATTTACTAATGCAGCTCGAACAATATCCGAATCGGTCGTTTCCTGCGAACGAAGAAAGTCCTTTCTGTCTTCTTCATTCATTCTTGAAAAACGACTCCAGTATCCGCTGAACAGCGGAAGATATTCCAAAATGAGAATGAGGGACTTGAAGTCGTCGGAGATCGTCGGATCGACGAAAAAGAATTCTTCGTCGAGTCTGCGGATCACTTCGGTCTTTTCCAAATCGGGAAACCCTGGTTCCGCGCGTAATAGAGTTTGTGCGTAAGCGAGAATGAATTCGGCTTCCGATGAGGAGAAGAATAACGTCTTAGGAAGGGAGTCGTTTTTGGAACGGCTCAGAAAAATACTTCCGATTCCGATGCTCAACAATCCGCCCAACCCGAAACCGAATAGCTTACGTCTCGATATTTTTTCCGTCCATGCACTCATAACTTCGGTGAGTATCCTCGTGTTGAAACGGGTGTCAATTCTGAAAAGGGGGTTGACGAAACAATCGTTCGATAAACTTTGTTAAGCATGGCCGATAAAAACGATAAAGTCAAACAGAACGCACCCGGTAAATATTATATCGATAATAGCTGCGTTCCTTGTAACGACTGTTTGGAAGAAGCGCCGATGCTTCTCAAATATACCGACGACGAATCCAAGGTTTATTTTCACAGACAACCCGCGAATCCGGAAGAAGAAATCGCTGCAAAGAAGGCGATGGAAATCTGTCCCGTGGAAGCGCTAGGAAACGACGGGGAATAAAATCAAAAACTTGTCGGATTTATGTCCGACAAGTACATCCGCTTTCTTTCTTTTTCCTCGATCCTTATTCCAGATTTCCGCAAATAGCCCTTTCCCTTCATTCTAAGGTTTAATTCTTTCGAAAGAACTGCTTACCAATGGCAGGCCGGCGTTCCGTTATTCCGCAATAAACTTCGCATAACGATTTCTTCCTTTGAAATCGAGCGTTCCATTGCCGATAAAAAAGGTAAAATTCTCCCTTCCCGATTCGTTATGGATTGTCTTTTATGAAATGGAACTTATTTTAAGGAAAACCTACGGTAGTTACATTGAACGACTTTGATATTCAATCGGCCGATATGTATAAATTTATCGTCGAGAAAAGTCCCGAGTTGATTTGTATCCACGAACCAGACGGGGTCTATCGATACGTAAGTCCTTCCGTAACATCGATGTTAGGTTATCAACCCGCGGAACTCATCGGAAAAAATCCGTACGATTATTTTAATCCTTTAGATCGGGAGAGAATCTTAAAAAATTCTCATGAACCGGTGCGTCAAGGCGATTCGATCGGAATGGTCGAATATCAATTCCTGAAAAAAGACGGAAAATACGTTTGGCTGCAGACGATTGCAAAACCGATTTACGACGATCAAGGAGAAGTGACCGCTCTTCTTACGACTTCCAGAGAATATCAAGGATTGAATACGATTCCGGATGAGACGGAAAAAAAACAGGCTCTCGACGACATCCGTCTTTCTGAGGAAAAATTCTTCAATGCGTTTTATTATTCGGGCGTCGGCATGGCTCTCGTTTCCCTGGAAGGAAAATGGCTCGAAGTAAATCCGAGTCTTTTGGAGATCATCGGTTATTCTCGCGAAGAGATTTTAAAACTCACGTTTCAAGACATCACACATCCCGATGATCTTATGGCCGATCTAAGTCTGCTTCAGGAAACGTTGGACGGAAAACGGGATACTTATCGAATGGAAAAGCGTTACTTTCATAAGAATGGAAGTACGATCTGGGTTTTATTGATTGTTTCGCTCGTACGGGATGTTCAAAAAAAACCGATGTTTTTTATCTCTCAGATTCAAGACATCACGGATCGTAAAAACATGCTTTCGGCATTGATTGAAAAAAACGAAACGCTACAGGCTTTGAGCAATCACCTAACGGAGAGAAATTCTCAGTTGGAGGAATTCAATCAAATCGTGTCGCACAATCTCAGGGCTCCGATCGGAAACATATTCACGTTATCCACAATGCTCCGCGAAAAAGACGGAACGGACAAGGACGAGCTTCTTGAATCCTTGGAAACAAGCGCCAAAGATCTGATGGTGACATTGAACGATATCGTAGAAGTGATCAAAATCCGGAAAAATCGGAACATCGATAAACAACTGGTTGCGTTCAAAGACGCTTTCGGTAAGGTGCAGAGTCTTTTATCCGCACAGATCAAAGAAATGGACGCCACGATCAGCGCAGATTTTTCGACCGCTCCCGAAATTCTTTATCCGCGAGTGTATTTGGAAAGTATTCTCTTGAATTTACTGAGTAATTCTTTGAAATATTCGGATCCGAGTCGAAAATCGGAAATTTCGTTCGTCTCATTTGTGGAGGAGAAAAAAGTCTTTTTAGTCGCTAGAGATAACGGATTGGGAATCGATCTTAAAAAGTATGGTCATCAAATCTTTAAGATGAATAAAACCTTTCATCGCGAAAAAGAGGGTCAAGGCATCGGGTTATTTATGACTAAGAATCAAATTGAGTCCCTCGGGGGCGAAATAACGGTTGAAAGTTCTCCGGGTAAAGGTACTACTTTCATCATCAATTTCAATAAGTATAATGATTTTGAACAACGGTAATATGAACTTCTGGTTGATCGATGATGATTCCATCTATATCATGATTGCAAAGCGATTCCTGGAAAAAGACGGCAGAGCCTCCAAGCTGCGTGATTTTCAAGACGGGGAAGTCGCCCTTCAAGAACTTCAAACGTTGAGTTCCGATCGGGAAGAACTGCCCGACGCGATTCTGTTGGATATCAACATGCCGTTTATGGACGGTTGGCAGTTTTTAGACGAATTCAAAAAAATTCAAGGCGACCTCGCGAAAAAAATCACGATCTTTATGGTCAGTTCCTCCGTGGATGAAAGGGATATCGTAAAGGCGAATTCTTTTCCGGAAGTAAAAGGTTATCTTTCCAAACCCCTCACTCAGGATCATATTCAAAAACTCTACAGCGATTTGGCGTAAAGCCTCACCCAATCCGACGTTTTTTTCAATGCAGTTTCTGTTTCAATCTTAGGTCGATACCCTAACAACGATTTTGCTTTTTCGATCGAGACCGGATTCTCTCTTAAAATAAAATTCACTCCTTCTTTGGTTGCGGGAGGTTCTTTGTCGATTAACTTGTAAGTGGCGCCCATCAATAGAATCAAACCTTTCAAAAACCAAGCGGGCGCGGACAAGGGTTTGGAGAGACCGGCGGATTCAGCAAGTCGATCAAAGTATTCGCGCCAGGTCATCGTAGTTCCATCGGTGATGTTGAAGGCTTCTCCCCAAGCTTGTTTTTCCAAGGCGAGAAGAGTTCCTTCCACAAGATTGTCAACGTAAGTCAGATTGATTCTTCCTTTGCCTCCGTTCGGAAGAGAGAAGAGTTTTTTCTTCATCAGTTGGATCGGACGTACTACCCAAGGACCGGAACCGGGGCCGTAAACGTCTCCGGGGCGAATAAAAAGAATCCCGAACTTGGGAGGATCGTTGAGTTTCAGTAAAGCGGATTCTCCTTCGATCTTGGTGATACAATACGGATTTCCTTCTCCTCGAAACGGACCTTGTTCGGTTACAAAGGGCGGGTAGGTGAATCCGTAAACCATTACGGAAGAATAATGGACCATTCCCTTGGCACCGGCCTTTCTCGCGATTTTTGCAAGTTCGACGGAAGAATATACATTCACTTTTCTGAATTCTTCCAGAGAACCGCCTTCGCGTACGATGGCCGCGGTATGAAGAACATAGTCCGATCCTTTTACCGCTGCGGCAAGCGCATTCGAATCGGAAGTGCTTCCTACGATTACCGTGAAACCTTGTTTACGGAGTTCGTCCGCGCGGACCGGATCGAGTTCGATGCCTCTGACTAGGATTCCTCTTTCGCGCGCGATTTCGGCGAGACGTTTTCCTATAAAACCGCCGATCCCTGTGATACAGACGGTTTTTCCCCGGAGGTTTTTCATTCTCCTTGGCCTAAGGAGAAGGCTCGTTTACCGTCGAAGTAATAGAGGTTTTCGGTTTTTACGGTATCGAAACCCGCCGCGTCGAGTTTCAAAAGAAGTTCGGCGACTTGTTTGTGAGAGATCGGATGATAGGAAGGATCTTCCTGTTTGATCAATGCTTCCTTGCTTACGAATCTGCATCTCCAGTGATCGATCAAAAACGTTTCCGGCTGACCGTCCGGATAAACCTTCACTCCGCGATTGGTGATGATTTTCAACGTCAGATCGTCGGATTGATCCTTGAGTTTTTTGCCGAGTTCCTCCGGATCGTTTCCGATCCAATCCAGGAAGATATCGACTCCGACGAGATCCTTCTTTTGAATCGTTCTCTTATATTCAGGAATCGTAATTTTCTTCGCTTTTCCGAAGGAAACCGGTTTGAATTTTTCGGGAAGATGTCCGAGATTTCCGATTACCGCTTCCGCGAATTCTTTGGTTCCGACTTTGATTCGGCTGACTCCGGGTTTGAAAATATCGCCCGTATGAATTCCTTCTTCGATCGTCAAAAGCCATGCGTTGTTGATTTTGGCTGCGATGTCAGGTTGTCCGATATGGACGAGCATCATCACTGCCGCATTCAAAAGCCCGGACGGATTTGCGAGATTTTTTCCTGCGATGTCGGGCGCGGAACCGTGGATCGCTTCGAACATCGAAACGATCTCTCCGATATTGGAGGATCCGGCCATTCCGACGGAGCCGGCGATTTGCGCTACAATGTCGGAGATGATATCTCCGTAGAGGTTTAACGTTACTACCACGTCGAAGTTCTGCGGTCTGTCCGCAAGATTGGCCGCGCCGATGTCGATGATCTGAGAATTCGCTTCGAGTTCCGGATATTCTTTCGCGACTTCTTTAAAGATATCGTGGAACAAACCGTCCGTCTGTTTCATGATATTGTCTTTTACCATCGCGGTCACTTTTTTGCGGCCGTAGGCGCGTGCGTATTCGAACGCGTAACGGATGATTTTTTCGGAACCTGGACGCGAAATGAGTTTAAGACATTGAACCGTATCGTTCGTTTGTCTGTGTTCGATTCCCGTATAAAGATCTTCTTCGTTTTCACGTATGATTACGATGTCGAGAGAGGGATGTTTCGTTTCGACGTACGGATATAGGGAGAAGCAGGGTCTAACGTTGGCGAACAAACCCAATGTGGTTCGAACCGTCACGTTTAAACTTTTGTAACCGCCTCCTTGAGGAGTGGTGATCGGCGCTTTTAAGAATACTTTCGTTTGTCTGAGAACGTCCCAAGCTGGCGGTTTGATTCCGGAAGAATGTCCTTCCTTATATACTTTTTCGCCGATCTCGATTTCGATCGGATCGATTTTGGCTCCGGCCGCGTTGAGAATTTTGAGAGTGGCGTCCATGATTTCAGGACCGATTCCGTCTCCGTGTGCGATTGCGATTTTGGTTTTTTCGGACATTCTCGTCTCCTAATACTTCAAATAGATCGAGAATGGAATCAACGGTCAATTCCCTTCCGTAACGGGAAGAATGGAACCTGCAGAAAACGCCGAGGTTTTGACAAGTGAAATCGAAGTTGGATAGTTTGTCGGGACATTGATTTGCAGCTTCGGTTGAAGTGTGGGAACTCCTTCAAGTCGTGTCTCTCATTTTAGAAATGTAGGAACTACCACCGATCGTCGCATGTCTTAAGAATGTCCCGATAAAATGTAGGAACTCCATCAAAATCACTGCGCAATCATTTCGAAGAACCGGAAACTTTTCTTAGGAAGGTGTGGGAACTCCTTCAAAGCAGATTTTGCGCTGAGAGCTTGTCCCGAAACCGGGAAATAAATCTTAGTAGTTTCTACAATAGGCTTATAATCAGCTCTTTAGATTTTCGAAAACCTTTCTGCTGATTGAAAAACGCAGGAGTTCCCACAGTCTTCGATTTCGGGATAAACTTTAAAAAAAAGAGGGTAGCCGCTTTCTTAAAACGAGAATTCGTTCAAAAAAACGAAAAAGGAAACATCGAATTCTAAGGTTGGAAATTTAAAGGACAAAAATCAGAGAGCGTTTGCAAGTCAAAATATCGAACGATCACTCGATTTCGAAATCCGATTCCGAATCCACTAAGAATTCTTCTCTGGAGTAGATCAGCTCCATTACGTCGTCCATCCAATCCGGAGTTCCATGGTTCGGATCGCCGAACGGATCGTTGGCTCTGTACTGTTTCATGATTTCGCTGTGTTTTTGGAGCTGTTCCCGAGTGCTTGCGTTCATATTAGAATTGTCGGTTTAAAGAACCTTTTAATAACAGATTTCGGTAAGAATTAATAATTTCTTTCCAAAAAGTACAACCAAAAAATCGCTTATTTTTGATTCGTTTTAATCCGAAGTCGAAAAAATGAATCGAAAATCCTGAAATTAGAAAGGAAATCGGAGCCTAACGGACGTCAGACTGAATCGCTCGCGAGGCTCCGGGAAGGTTCAAAGTTTAGAACAATTCGTTCCCTTTGAAGAAGAAAGAAATTTCCAAAGCCGCGTTATCGTCCGAATCGGAACCGTGGACCGCGTTCGCTTCTTTGCTTTCCGCATAAAGAGCGCGAATCGTTCCCGCAGCCGCTTCTTTCGGATCGGTCGCTCCGATCACTTCTCTCCAATGAAGAACCGCGTTGTCTCTTTCAAGAGCCGCCGCTACGATCGGTCCGGAAGACATATAGTTGCAAAGGTCGTTGTAAAACGGACGGGCCGCATGCACTTTATAGAATTGTTTCGCGTCTTCGAGAGAAAGTTTCAGGTATTTTAAACCGAGGATCTTGAATCCTTCTTTTTCGATTCTCGCGAGAATGTTTCCGACGTGTTTGTTTTTTACTCCGTCGGGTTTGATCATGATGAACGTTCTGGACATTTTTTTTCCTTATTGAGAGAGTTTTTTAAGTAATGCTTTGCTGACGATCTCGGGAACTTGGTTACTCACGTCCCTTCCGTGTCTCGCCACTTCCTTTACGATCGTGGAAGAAATGAAGGAATATTCGCTTGAGGACATGAGAAACACGGTTTCCACATCCGGGGCTAATTTTTTGTTCATTAAAGAAATTGCATATTCGTAATCGAAGTCGGTTACCGCTCTCAATCCGCGGATGATGCTCTTTGCCCCTACTTTGGTGCAGTAATCGACCGTGAGACCTTGAAACGTATCTATTTCAAGATCCTTGATACCTTTGGTGACTTCGCGGATAAATCCGAGCCTTTCCTCGACGGAGAACAGCGTGGACTTATTCGAATTTACGGCGATCGCAATGATCACTTTGTCGAAAAGTCCCAAGGATCTCTGAAGAATATCCAAATGTCCGTTTGTCAACGGATCAAAGGAACCCGGATAAATCGCTAAGTGTTTCATTTTTTGCGTAGCCTAGCCGTTTCTTGAGCGGGTAATCCGTAGATGTTGATGAATCCTTCCGCGTCTTTCTGATTGTACAATTCCTCTTTTTCAAAGGTCGCCATTTCCGGGTTGTAGAGGGAAACGGAGGATTTTCTTCCCACAACGGAACAGGTTCCTTTGTAGAGTTTTACTTTTACGGTTCCGGTTACGTATCTCTGGGTTTCAGCGATAAACGCGCGGACCGCCTTCATTCTTGAGGAGAACCAATGACCGTTGTAGATCAGTTCCGCGAACTCGATGGACAATTTATCCTTATGATGCTGCGTGTCCCGATCGATCGTAATCGATTCCAAATCTCTGTGTGCTACAAATAACACGGTTCCGCCCGGAGTTTCGTAAACTCCCCTGGACTTGATTCCGACGAGGCGATTTTCCACGATGTCCACTCTTCCCACTCCGTGTTTGCCTGCGAGCGTGTTGAGCGTATCCATCACTTCGAGAGGATTCATCTTTTGCCCGTTGACCGCGACGCAGTTTCCTTCCTGAAAATCGAGTTCCAGATATTCGGGAGCGTCCGGCGCTTTTTCGGGAGAAGTCGTTAGGAGAAACATGTTCTCGTTCGGCTCTCTATAAGGATCTTCTAATATTCCGCCTTCATAAGAGATGTGCATGAGATTGCGGTCCATGGAATACGGTTTTTCCGCGGTGACCGGAACGGGAATTCCCTTCGACTTCGCGTATTCGATCAGATCGGATCGACCGCCGAAATTCCAGATTCTCCAGGGAGCGATGATCGTTTTTTCGGGAGCGAGAGACTTAACTCCGAGTTCGAAACGAACCTGATCGTTTCCTTTTCCGGTCGCTCCGTGTGCGAAGGCGTCCGCGCCTTCTTTTTCGGCGACTTCCACCATCGCTTTTGCGATCAGAGGTCTTGCTAAAGACGTCCCGAGAAGATAACGCATTTCATAAAGTGCGTTTCCTTGAATCGCGGGGAAGATAAAGTCGCGCGCAAATTCCAAACGGAGATCTTGGATATAAACTTTGGAAGCTCCGGTTTTGATTCCTTTTTCTTCCAGACCGGAAAGTTCTTCTTTTTGGCCTACGTCTGCGGTAAAAGCGATCACTTCGCAACCGTATGTTTCTTTCAGCCAGGTGAGAATTACGGACGTATCCAATCCACCGGAATACGCGAGGACGATTTTCTTAACAGGTTTGCTTTGCGCCATTCTGAGAACACTGAAAATCCATCGGGGTCTGTGGACAACCGGATTTTCCCCGTTCTTACGTCGTTTCGATCCATTCTTTGATCTTACGAAGAATCAAAACCATCGCATACGTGTCGAGTTTGCAGTATTCGATAAGATTTCTTTCGATCTCCGATTTTTCGGAAGCGGGCATCGGTTCGGTTTTGACGCGGAGGAATTCCGAATTTGCCGTCTGCCCCGATTGAATCCCGAGATTCTTATAAGACTGGCCGGTGATCACGGGAAGAATGGTCTTCAAGGAAGTGCAACCCCTTTGATCGGGATGGTAATAGTCGTATTCCCAGAACGGTTTTGCGAGATCCGTGAAGTCGTCCAGGATGGATTTCACCCAGGGTTTGTATTCCGGAAAAGCTGCGGCGGATTCTTCCAAACATCTCTTTTCGAACTTATCGTTAAAGCAGACGATCGTTCCTCCCGGTAAAATCCATTCTTTCAGTTTTTCTAATATTCCTTTTCGAGGATCGACGATTCCGTCCTCGATGTAATGATAACTTTCCGGTTCCTTTGAAAGATCGTCTTTGATTACGTGAAGAGAGAATAAAAACGGAACGTGCTGGAACGGATACGAGTTTTGATACACTGGAATCGGAGGATTGATCGTTTCGAAATCCAGAAAATAAATCGGGTAACGGATCTTTCCGAAAAACTCGGAAAAAACTTTTTGATTCAAATACGGAATTCCGCTTTGCATCGTTTGAATCTGCGTTTTTTGACGGGAAGTCAAATGTTCCGTTTCTTGAATGTCTTTTAAATGGAGAATTCCCTGATCGTAAAGTTTACCGGATTCTTCTTTTCCTTCCCGAAGCGTAAAAATATCTCCGGGAACTTTCGGTGCGAGACAAACCTCAGGATACGAACAGTTTCTCGGGTGGGAACAAAGATTGCTCATCGAACGGGACGGCAGATTCTTATTGGAAAGAAGTTCGTGCAAAGTATAGGCCGTTTCTTTCGTTTCTTTTGCTTTGAGCGCGACTTCGGCTGTAACGTCCTTACGCACGAAGAAAGAATCGATCCGAATTTCTCCCTGATAAAGAAATTTGGAATTTACGAAGATCAAAGTGCATTTGGAAATCGGGAAACCCGATTCTTCCGCTACGAATTTTTGATATGCGATTTCCGTAATATGTTGTTTTTTGAACGAGCTCGAAGCCTTGAGGACGGCGATTTCGAAAGAACCGGGGATTTCCTCGTTAGGAAGAATGTATTCCGCTTTCATGGAAAATTTTTCCGTTTCCAAACACGCGGATCGGACTCCAATCCCCGATTTTAAGGTTCTTCTGGTTTCCGCTTCCGAATAACGGACGTTTTTCGACTTAGGATAAAAGGAATGGGAAAGATCGCGCAAAAGCGATTTTTGTTTCGGTGAAATGTATTGGTGTTCGAAAGGATCGAAATCCGCGCGTCGCTGATACGTGTTCAGCCAGAGATGATACTCGCAAAAAAGTCCGGTGGTAAAATCGGCCTTCGTGAGTTTCGGAATTTCCTTTTCGGGGCGTTTAAGAGATAAGAGGACGGAGACCCATTTCGGAATGAGTTTCCGAAATGGGATCTTTTTCAGAATCGATGTTCTTCGGTTTTTCAGGCCAAAAGAACCTTGATATCCTTAGGACTGGAAACCGCGTAAATTTTGTTTTCGGAAGTTCCCATGTTCGCTTGAGTCAGTTTTTGACTCACAACGCTCGGCCCAAAGTCGATACCTGTAACGTTAGACGTGCTTGCAAAAGCCTTTACAGCCTTGTCCCAATAAAGTGTTTTGATCAACATTTCTCGGAAGAGCGGAAGGCCGATTCCCGCATCGGACTGCATGTTTCTTCCGTCGAAAATGGAATAAACCGGAACCTTCAGATCGGAACCTTTGAAATCGAAGCCGATTCTTTCCATATCGAGAGGAACGGTTTTATTCGTCTCTTCCATGTGGGGAGAATGGAAAGGAGCAGTGGTTCTCAGATATACGAACTTCACTTTTTTCTCGTCCATTTCCGCTTTGAACTTCTTACGGAGTTCTAGAAGCGATTCGGGACTTCCGGATACGATGTTGGAATCGGGAGTGTTGAAAAGACTTACGTAGATCGCTTTGTTTCCGCTCAAACCGAGAGCGTCGTTGGTTTGTTTCACTCTGTCTTCGAGTTCTTTTTGAGTGTAACCGATCACGGCAACCATCGGAGCGGGTTGTTTGTCGCCGACTTCTTCGTTCGCTTTGAGCAACGCTTCGGAAGGATTGTAAGGTCCGACGAGCTCCTGCGCTCTGTATCCGATATACAATACGAACTTTAAGAATTTCACATAGGCCGCGTTAAAATCGGCGCCTTCTTTTCCAAGAGCGATTAACGCGGAGGAGATGACGCCTTGGCTATGTCCGGTAACTCCGATGGAGTTTGCGATCAGTTCGGGAACGGGAAAGCCTTTGTTTGTGAACGCGATGTAGTTTGCGATTTGAGTGAGGAAAATTCCCACGATGGAAACGGGTGCGCTGCAGAGATAATTTTCATCCGGCGCAGTATCCGGGCTTTTTACCCAGCTTTCGAAATCGTAACCGCCGTAGAGGATCTTTTTGTCGAGCTTAGGAACTTCCTCCGCGATGGCTTTGAAAGAAATATCGAAGAATTCTTTAAGAGAAGGTTCGGATTCATAAAGTTTGGAGAGTTCTTTCAAGAAAGGAGATCCTTGTCCTCCGAATTGAAGGAAAAGTTTTCCTCCGGATGTCTTGACTTGGTTCAGAAAATTTGCGATTGCCATGAACTTTTGTTTTCCTTAGGTGTTTAAGGATGGATCGCGTTTCATAGTCGGTTCCGCAATTCTTTTTTGCAGGTCGTAGTCTTCGAATTGACATAAAAAAAATGATATTGGCAGAATTAAACGTAAGTCTAGTTTTGCGAATCGGTAGCCCGATGTGGATTGAATTGTACGGATATGCGAGCGCGTTTTGTTCCGCGTTGATCGGAATCATGCTGGGACTGAATCGTAAGAAGTCCCCCACGTTTAAGATCGGAGCGTTTTTGTTTCTGTCGATTTCGATTTGGCTCGTACAACTTTATCTGTTTACTTCGGGTAAGTTATTCGAGTTTCCGGCGTTGATTTTCTGGCACATTCCCTTTGCGATCGCAACGGGTCCGCTTTTTTATCTCTTCATTCAATCCATCTTCAAAATGGAATACTTACAGCGGGACCCAACCCCCCTGTTTACTTTGTCGGAAAGATCAATGCGCAAGAACCCGTTCCGGTTTTGGGACCGGTTCTTATGGGATCGCATTCAGTGGTTTCACGTTTTGCTCGTGTCGCTCCTGACCGCGTTATTTCTCCCGGTCGGACTTTTATCGACTCAGGAAAAACTCGAAATTTTCCGTAAAAATGAATCGGTCGTTTCCCCGCTCTTCAAAAACTATATTCTATTTTTCTTAAATATGAGTTATCTCGTTCCGGGCGTTTATATCGCGTTCTCGTTTCGATTTTTGTTTAACGCGAGAATTCTTTTTAACGCGGGTCAGGAACGATCGTTGTCCGTTTTTTATCTGATCTTAGGCTGGTTCGGGGTTTCAAAGCTTATCACGTTCGGCGGATTCATCCAGGGAGAATTCTCCTTTTTAAAAACGTTAGGCGCCTTTGGGTTTTCGACGGGCGTTTTTTTGATCTTTATCCTTCTGTCGCGTTATCCGGACTTTTTGGAAATTCTCCGCAGAGGGATTCGCGAAATTAGAAGGAAACAAAGCAGGATCAATTCCGATCTGAAGAATTCCGCTTTGGAAAAGATCAAAGTTCTTTTTGAAGAGGAAAAAATTTATCTGAACGACGAGCTTTCCCTCAAGTCGCTCGGAAATCAGCTTTCTCTTCGGCCGGATCAACTTTCGCAGGTCGTCAACGATTCTTACGGAATGAACTTCAATCGGTTTTTGAACTATCATCGGGTTCGGGAGGCGATTCGGATTTTGGAAAAAGATCCGGCAGCGAAGATCATTCACGTCGCGATGCGTTGCGGGTTTAACAGCAAGAGTTCGTTTAACGAATCCTTTCGCAGGGAAACCGGAACGACTCCCACGGAATATCTTCGAAAAAAGGGTATGGAATCATGAATCCCGTCGACCCTAGGGCCGTTTCGATGTATTTTCTTTTGCATGAACCATGCAAACTTTAAGAAGTATAAAAATCTCGCGCAGGTATTTCGAGATTCCGTTCAGAAGTATCAAAACGAAAAATCCTTCCTGACTAAAAATACGAAAGGAATTTTCGACGGCCCAACTTACGGGGAACTTTATGACGACGCGCTTTCTCTCGGTTCCTATCTGATCGAAAACTGCGGTTTAAAACCGCAGGAGAATGTCGCGATCATCGCGGACAACCGTCTGGAATGGATTCAGACGGATCTCGCCGTTTTGTTTTCAGGGGCCGCGGACGTTCCCCGCGGAAGCGACGCGACGATTCAGGATATGGAATATATTCTTTCCCATTCCGATTGTAGAATCGTATTTATAGAAAATGCGAACGTATTCAAAAAACTGAATGTAATTCGCGACAAGCTTCCTCGTTTGGAAGCGGTGATTCTGATGGACGGAACTCCGGAACTTTTCAAGGAAGGAAAGGTTCTTTCTTTTCGAAAGGTTTTGGAGGAAGGAAGAAGTCTTTCCAAGGAAAAAATCTCCGCACGCATCGATCGAATAGAACCGGACGATCTTTTGACTCTGATTTATACATCGGGAACGACCGGGAATCCGAAAGGGGTAATGCTGACGCACGCGAACATTCTTTCGCAAATCCGGAACATACCGCTCGGCTTGGAGAAAGAGGATAAGATTCTTTCCATTCTACCCGTTTGGCATATCTTCGAAAGAATTTTCGAAATCGTTTCGATTACTTTCGGATGCAAAACCTATTATACGAACATCCGTTCCCTCAAAGAGGATTTGCAAATCGTTAAACCGAGTTTTATGGCATCGGCTCCAAGACTTTGGGAAAGCATCTTTCAGGGAATTCAAACGAAACTTCAAGGGATGAAGGGAATTTCCAAAATTCTTTTTGCGGCCGCGTTGAAAACGAATCGGATTCGATACAGAAATTTGGCCGTCCTAAAAAACAGACAACTGAAGTTGAATCCTGAATTCTTTGGCGTATCCATATTCAAAAAATTGATTTCGCTTATCATTTTAGCTTGGATCGCGACTCCCGCAAAACTTCTCGACATCGTCGTTTTGAAAAAAGTGAGAATGGCGACGGGCGGAAATCTCAAGGCCAGCGTTTCCGGCGGTGGGGCCCTTCCTCTTCACGTGGACGAACTCTTCAACGCGATCGGAATTCCCGTACTCGAAGGATACGGACTTACCGAAACCAGTCCGATTCTTTCCATGAGAACCCCGGACGAACTGATTGTTGGAACCGTCGGAAAGATTTTTCCGGAAACTCAAATTCGGATCGTGGATATTACAACCGGCAAGAATATTTATCCGGGTTCCGATCCGTTCGGTAAAAAGGGGGAATTGATCGTAAAAGGACCGCAAGTGATGAAAGGGTATTATAAAAATTCCGAGGCAACGGAAAAGGTTCTTCAAGACGGTTGGTTTAAAACGGGGGATCTTGCGCTGCTCACGGCCAATTCTTACTTAAAGATCGTGGGAAGAATCAAGGAGACGATCGTGCTTTCCAACGGTGAAAACTTGGAACCGGTTCCGATCGAAGCGAAACTCCAGGAATCTCCTTTGATCGAATCCTGCATGGTCGTCGGTCAGGATAAAAAATTTCCGGGATTACTCGTCGTTCCGAGTTTGGAAAACCTAAAGGAATACGGATCGGATCTGAAAACGATCTCGTCGAACGCGGAAGTCAAAGCCCTGATTCGTTCCGAAATTTCCAAAATGATAAGCGACCAAAACGGTTTTAAATCATTCGAACGGATCGGCGGCTTTAGCCTGCTCGACCGTCCCTGGGAAAAAGGGGAGGAATTGACCGCAAAACTTTCTCTCAAACGATTTATGATCGCGGAAAAATATTCCAAACAGATCGAGCAGATTTACGAAAGTGGAAAGTAAAGGCAGATAAACAAAGGCCGTTCCGTCGGCCCGTCACTCATTTAACATCCACCCTTGGAACAATTATACGTTAGGTCCGGTCGAAACAAACCTACGCAGATTGTTCCGTTTTTGAGAATCCAGGATAACCGCGCGGTCGAGAAAAGGGGTTGACCCTATCCGGGAAAATTTTTCTATTTTTCCTGAATCCAAAATTCCATAGTATCGGACTTCCTGCGTATGAAAACTACGAATGCTCCCGATAGCAGTTTAAACAAAGATGATCAAAGTCAAAAACCTATCCAAATTCTATGGCAAGAAACTCGCTATAGACCGTCTGAATTTTGAGTTGGGAGAAGGGGAAATCGTCGGACTTCTCGGTTTGAACGGAGCCGGAAAAACCACGACGATCCGAATTCTTACCGGCTACTTGATCGCGTCCGACGGGATCTGCGAGATAGACGGAACGAACACGTTCGAAAATCCTCTCGAAGTAAAAAAGAAGATCGGTTATCTTCCCGAAACTCCTCCGTTGTATCCGGAACTTTCCGTCGAAGATTATCTCAAGTTCGCGGCGAGGATCAAACAAGTGTCTTCCGAAACGATCGATTCCGAAGTCGCAAGAGTTTGCGAAAGAACGTTTCTAACCGACGTCCGCGGAAGCAACATCGAAACTCTTTCGTTGGGATTCAGAAAGCGGGTCGGGATCGCGCAGGCGCTTTTGGGAAATCCGAGAATCATCATTCTTGACGAACCCGTTTCGGGACTCGATCCTAAGCAGATCGTGGAAATCAGAAATCTCATTCACTCTTTGAGAGAAGGACATACGATTCTTCTTTCGAGTCATATTCTTCCCGAGGTTTATAAAACCTGTACGCGCTTTTTATTTTTGCATAAGGGAAGAATGGTATATCAACGCGATCGAAAACAACTCGAAGATGAGATGGAAAAACTTTCCGGTTTGGAAGTCACTCTTTCCGGCGCCGACGCGGATTCGGGAAAAAAATATCTTTCCTCTTTACCCGGCGTGAACGCGGAAAAACTTCAATCGATCGGAGAAGATTCGAGAGGAAACACGTTTCTCGTTTCCACTTCTCTCGAGCGCGAATTTAAGGAAAAACTTTTCGCTTCCGCTTCTTCCGTTCCGCGTTTGGAATACATCCGCAAACAGGAAGTCACCTTAGAACAGATCTTTATGAATCAGGTTTAAGAAACGATGTTTCAGAATATTAAATGGATTTTTTTCAAGGAAGTAAAGGTGTTCTTCGGAACCTTTATGGCTCCTTTGGTTTTCGGCGGAACCGCCTTTTTGAATTCCTTGTTCGTGCTGATCCTGAATTTTAACTCCGGCACGAATTATGTGGACACGACGGTGATCACGTTTCTTTCGTTTATGTCCACGATCATCATCGCGATGCTGATCCTTGCGATGGGAAGCATCACGGAAGAAAAGAACAGAGGAACTCTCGAATTTCTTTTTACTGCTCCGATCACCGATTTGGAAATCGTGGCGGGTAAGTTCGTGTTCGGTGCGTTTATCTGCTTTTTGATTTCGGTTTTCGTAAACGGGTTGTTTCCGATCTTTCTGTATTCTTTTTGGAAGGCTCCTCTTTATATCGTAGTTTCGGGAACGATCGGAGTTTTTCTTTTGGGAATCTTTTCGTTTTCGGTCGGGCTTTTCGGAAGCAGTCTCGGAAAGAATCAGATGATTTCCCTTTTGATCTCGATCGTCATTATTTTAACCCTCTGGGTTTCGGGATATTTTTCGTATCTGTTCGATTCGGTTACGAGAAAGGTTCTGTATCACCTGCACATCTTTTCGCACTTTATCGCATTTTGTAAGGGAGTTCTGCCTTTGAACGGAATCGTATTCTTCGTAAGCGGCGCGTTGTTCTTTCTGTATCTCACCGTAAAAGTTTTGGAATCGAGGAGATGGAGAGGATGAAAAAGGAATCCGTTTTGCTCAGAATTTTTCCCTGGGTTTCGCTTGCTTCCCTGTTTTTGTATTTTCCCGTTCGCGACAGCATTCAATTGCCCGCAAACCGTTGGCTCTGGCTCGGTTTTGTGCTGGCGATTCTGATCTTAGAGCCGGCGTATCGATGGATTCAAAAAAAGAATATTCAAGAAGAATGGAATTCTTATATAGCCGCCGGTTTGGGATTGCTCTCGTTCGGAATCTATCATCTGCGCGTCTTTTTGGAGGAACTCGCGCTTAAATCGAACACGACCGGATCGGGCAACGAAAGGATTCGCGAGATTCTTCTGGTGCTTTTGATCTTATCCGTGTTCGGATTTTTGATTCTTACTTTGCTCAAAGAATTAGGGAAGGATTCCGCCGGAGCGCAGAGCGTTTTGAAAACCTCCAAACAAGCGCTCGTTCGATATTTTATCATGAACCTCGCGATCGTTTTCGTGGCTTTGGTGGTGGTAAATTATATTTCCGTAATGCGAAATCACAACTTCGACCTGAGTTCCAAAGGACAATATTCCTTCGGTCCGACTGCGGTCAAAATTCTCAAAAGCGTTTCGAAAGAAGTAGAAGTGATCGCGTTTTACCCGCGCCCTCTGGAGAATTCTTCCTCAAGCGACAAAGCGAATTCCTTCTCCCTGCGAAGAATCCGCCCCGATCTCGAAATTTATTTGGATCAGCTCAAATCCCTGAGTCCACAATTTAAAGTCCGCTTTATCAACGCCGACGTGGAGTTGGACGATCTTGCGGAGTTTGGTCAGGTTTCCAACGGATTGATTCTCGTCAGAACGAAAAAACCTTTGTCCGAAGACGGAAAACAATATGCGGAACAAAGACTCGCGGTTCGTGAAAAAACCGATTTGGAGGATCTCGAACGCAAAATCGTGCAAGCCGTCGTAAACATCACGACCGAAGAGAAAAATATTTATTTCACTCAATCCAACGGGGAACGATTCTCGCCGATCTTTCAAAATCTTCCGAACGAAAAAGTGGGAATTCTTTCCAACTCCTTGAGCTTTTTAAACTTCAAAGTCAAAGGGCTCGGAATCGCCGAAGGTTGGCCCGGAAGAATTCCGGAAAACGCGGACGTTCTAATGATTACCGGACCGACCGTCGCTTTTTCCAAAGAAGCGCAAACCGCGGTTCTCGATTTTATCGAAAAGAAAAAGGGCAAGGTCTTTATCACCATCGATCCGAAAGGAACGGAAAATTTCCGTTGGCTTTTGGAGCGGTCGGGTTACGAATTCGAAAAAGGACCGCTTTCCCAAATCCAAGGACAAGCGGGAATGGTTCTTGCGAAATCCTTCCGTAAACATCCGATCGAAGAAACTCTCACGAGAAAGGAAATGGGAGCGATGTTTCCCTTTGCCGGATTTTTTGTTCCGCAGGCAACGCTTGGACCGGGCGGGAGAACGCTCGAATCGTTTCCTTTGATGGAATCCGGCGGCGATTCCATATTAGATAAAAATAATAATGGAAAACAGGATTCCGGAGAGGAAAAAAGAAACGTAATCCTCGGGATGATTCTGAAAACGATTCCGAAGTTTCAAAACGAATCGACCGAAACGAAACAGAATCCTGCGACCGGTATTCCGGAACTTACAGGTTCGGAGCCGAAAAAAGACGCAGTCGATGATCCGAATGTTTCCCCGCTTCCTGGATTAAAAACGGAGAATGGCTCCGCTTCGCAAAATACGGGTCCCTCGGCGGCGAACGCGAATTCGAAAGAGGAAGGAAGGGTCGTGATCTTTTCGGGAACTTCCTGGATCACCGATCAATTTATTTCTTACGGAACCAATTACGAACTTGCGACCTCGGCGATCACTTGGATGTATCAGGATCTTTCCCTTTCTTCGATTCAACCGAAAAAAGAAGAAGTGAACACGGTATCGCTGACGGATATTCAAAAACGTACGGTTTGGATTTTGGGAATGTTTATCTTTCCCGGTTTGATCGCTCTCATTTCGTCCGCGGTTCTGATTCAAAAACGTAGAAGAGAAGGAGCGGAATCTTGAACCGCTGGATTCTTCTCCTTCTTGCGTTAGTCGTCCTTTTCGTTAGTTTTTTCTTTTTGGATGAAAGAAAAGAGGACCAAACGGAAATTTCCGTTTGGGACATGGACGTCGACGAAATCGAGTACCAACCTCCGAAAGGTTCTTGGGGGGCGGAAGACGCCTCGTTATTTTATCCGTCGCCCGTGATTCTCAAGAGACAAAAGGGAATCAGCGAAGGACGCGAATTTTTTTCCGTTCAATCCAAGGATATCGAAACGGGAGAAACGATCCTATTCGAAGGCGGATACAATACTGAAAATATTTTCAGAGAGCTTTCCGTTTTAAAATCCAAAGGAGTAGAACCGATCGCCGAGGGAAAGATTCCCGCCTCACTGGTGTTAAACGAAAACTCTCCCCAGATCGTTTTGAAATCCTCCGGTAAAATCCGTAAAACGATCCGCATCGGTAAAAAGAAAACCGGAGATTCGACGAGAATCGTTCAGGAAGGAAACGAGATTCTCGTGATTCAAGGAAACACCGCCGATCGATTTACGAGAGGAATCGCGGAGTTCAGACAAAAGCAACTCGTCAATCTCCGTGACGAATCCGTGAGCGAAACGATCTGGGAAGAGGAAGGAAAAACGCTTCGTCTTGACAATCACCCGTTCAAGGAGCAGACGATCAAAAAGAATTTCTGGAGAAGACTTTCCGGAAAGCTGATCGCTTTGGAGCAACATCTGGGCGACGCCTGGAACAACCAAGTCGTAGGTCAGCTCGCGGAATTATATCCGGACGATTCGAACGGAGCGGGATATGCGGTCGCCAAAAGTCTGACTAGCGTTCCTGCGGACGCTTCCTTAAAGATCAAACTTTCCAACGGAGACTGGATCACGCTGCGTTATTATCCGAAGACGAATATCAATTCCGTCGATTATCGGCCGACGGTTCGTATCATAAACGGGAAATTTTCCGAACCTCCTTTTTATATCCGCGAAGATAGTTTCTTGCGGTTAAAAGAAATTGCGGCGAACTTGGACAAAGCGGAGCAGAGAAAGGAACCGTTGAATCTCAATACGATTCCTAAGAATCCGAACGCTCCGCATTCCCACAAATGATCGTAGATAAAGAACAAGACTTCTCCGAAGTTCGCACCGGCCTTCTTCAAAAAGTTTTTCAATCGCCCGAAAGCGCTTACGAACTCTATCAAAAGACGGACGGCTTCGGTTATTCAGAAATTTTAAGAACGCACTTTCTGCTTTGGATTTTGGCTCCCGCGGCAAAACTGATTTCCAACATCGTATTTTCACTCTTATCTTTTGTCCGATACGACGAGGGAGAATGGAGCCTGTTTTCCGGGGTCGTATTTTCTTTCGCGATCTATCCCGCAGTTTTGTTCTTGGTCGCGCAGTTCGACGTGTTCCGCATATTTATGAAGAAGGCCGATCGAACCAAAGGGGAAACTCTACCTCCCGCGAACATTCTTCTCGTTTCGTTTTTACCGTTCAGCGCTTCGTCCGTGTTTTGGATTTTGCCATCTCCTATGCAGGCGGTCTTTCTCGCGATTTCGTTTTTTCTTTCCTGTGTTTTATCCGTTCGAAGTTTAAAAAAAATTCTCGGATGGAATGATAAGGAAATCCTAATATTCTTTTTATCCGGCTCGGCGTATTTGTTGACCGGACTTTTGTTTCTTACCGTCGTCTACAACTTAATTAGGACCGTTCTCAATTGAAGATTTTTCTGATCGGAATCGGCGGGATCGCTATGGGCAATCTCGCTTATATGCTCAAAAAAAGCGGGCACGACGTATCCGGTTCGGACGCGGGCGTTTATCCGCCTATGTCCGATAAATTAAAAGAATGGAATATTCCATACTTTGAAGGTTTTAAAGCGGAAAATATCCAAGGTCAGGATCTGATCATCGTCGGAAACGCGATCTCCCGAGGAAATCCGGAAGTCGAGGAGATGTTGAACTCGGGCATGAATTATCTTTCGATGCCCGCGGCGATCAGCGAATTCTTTCTCAAAGGCAAGAAAGTCATCGTAGTGGCGGGAACCCACGGGAAAACGACGACTACGTTTCTGATTCATCATATTCTAAAAGAAAACGGGGTTGAACCGGGGCTTTTTGTCGGAGGAATTCGGAAGGACGGTTTTCCTGGATTCGAGCTCGGAAACGGGCCGTACTTCGTTATCGAAGGCGACGAATACGATACGGCTTTTTTCGACAAGTCCTCCAAGTTTCTGCATTACCGTCCCACCTATGCGGTGTTAAACGCTCTGGATTTCGACCACGCGGATATTTTTCCCGATATAACCGCGATCGAAACCATGTTCAAACGACTCATCAATCTCGTGCCCGGAAACGGAAAGATCTTTTATTGGAGCGGTTCGGGTTCCCTCAAAAAACTCGTTCAACACGTTCAGTTTACGAAGACGGAAGGATTCGAATGGAATCGGAAGGATTCTTTCCTTACTTGGAAAAAGCACGAGCTCTTCTGGGATGGAACGAAGCTGGACCCGGCTCTGTTCGGGGATCACAATTATAGAAACATCGAAGTTGCCATCCGCGTTTGTTCCGAAATTTTAAAGTCTCACAACCCGAACGGTTATAAAGCGGGGATCGCGAAGGCGATCGATTCGTTTCCGGGCGTCAAACGCAGACAGGACATTCTCTTTCAATCGCCGAAGGCGCTTGTTATGGAAGATTTCGCGCATCATCCGGTGGCCGTTCACGAAACGATCCACGCGGTTAAAAAAAGATTTCCCGGTTATAAGATCGTCGCCTTGTTCGAACCGAGAAGCGCGACCTCGCATAGAAACGTATTTCAAAAGGAATATTCGTATTCTTTCTTAGGCGCAGATTTGACCATTCTTACCGAGATCCATAATTTGAAGAAGGTTTCAAAGGACATTCGTTTGGATGTAAAGAAGCTCGTTCAAAAACTTTTGAAGAATTCCAAAACCGTTCCCGTTTACGCAAAAGATCCTCAAGAGCTGCTTGCAAAACTTGAGAAAATGATTCCCCAATTTACGGGAGAGAAAATTCTGATCTTAGCTATGTCCAACGGCTCGTTCGGAGGAATTTATCCCGGACTGGTCGAACTAGCGCGGAAGCACGTATGAACTTATCTCAAGAACTCGATTCAATTTATCAGGAAGCGGTCCAGAAAATCGGTTCCTCCGTTTCCGAAGAGGATCTGGATAAGAATAAGAACGATTTTATCGGTAAAAAGGGAAAGCTGACCGCGGTTCTAAAGAACGTCGCTTCCCTTTCCATCGAGGAAAAAAAGACCGTCGGTCAAAAGGCCAACGAACTTTCCAAAAAACTCGAAGCGTTCGTCGCCGAGACAAAGTCTTCCCTTAAGAAAAAACTTTTTGAAACGCAGGCCGCGTCCGAGTTTTTCGATTCGCTTCGCCCTCTTCCGAAAGCTTCCACCGGAAGTCTGCATCCGATCACTCAGATTCAATACGAGATCGAAGACATTTTCGCATCGATGGGATTCAGCGTGATGGACGGTCCCGAAATCGAAACGGACACGAACAACTTCGGTGCGTTGAATTTTACGGACGATCATCCAGCGAGAGAAATGCAGGATACGTTTTATCTGGAAAACGGAAATCTTCTTAGAACTCATACTTCCGCGATTCAAGTAAGAACATTAAGAAAATTGAAACCACCGTTTCGAATCATCGCACCCGGAAGAGTTTTTCGTTACGAAGAAGTCGACGCTTCTCACGAACATACGTTTTATCAGATCGAAGGAATGGTCGTCGGAAAGGATATTTCCGCGGCGAATCTGATCGATACGATGCAAGTTTTGTTATCGAGAATTTTCGAAAAAGAAATCAAAACCAGACTGAGACCAGGTTATTTTCCGTTTGTGGAACCCGGTTTCGAGTTGGATATAAACTGCCTCGTTTGCGACGGAAAGGGTTGTCCCGTTTGTAAACATTCCGGTTGGTTGGAGCTATTACCTTGCGGTTTGATTCATCCGAACGTTCTTTCCCACGCCGGACTCGATCCGAAAGAATGGACCGGTTTTGCGTTCGGTCTCGGTTTGGACCGCCTCGTAATGATGCGTTACGGAATTCACGATATCCGTTATTTCCAATCCGGCAATTTGAGATTCTTAAAACAATTCTAATATGATTTCCACTCCGATTCAGACTCGATGGATGGATATGGATCCGTTCGCGCATGTGAGCAATTCGGTTTTCGTTTCGTATCTTGAAATCGGAAGAGTGGATTATTGCAAACGCCGTTTTAACGTGAAAGGCGTCTTCGACGTTCCTTTTATTCTTGCGAGAATCGAAATCGATCTTAAAAAATCGATCGAAATGCATCACGCCGTCGAAGTGCAAACGAGCGTGACTCGGATCGGAAACAGCTCCTGGGATTTTCAATCCAAGATCGTGGAATCTAATACGAAAGAAATTTTTGCCGTTGCCAGAACGGTTCAGGTTACGTTTGATCACGTCACCAAGACGAGTGTTCCGATTCCGCCTAAGGTTCGCGCCGTTTTGGAAGAGGATCTTAAGATTTTCCAAAGACAAAACATAGAGGGTTGATCGCGGGTGTTCTTTCGTAAAACGAAGGAATGTAGGAACTACTACAAAAAGGGTTCCGATAAAAGCGACGCGAGTCCGTGAGACGTAATCTGTAGGAGCTCCTACAAAATGGGTCCAATCGTTAGAACGGATCACATTGTTTAAGAGACGTAATTTGTAGGAACTCCCACTTTTACAAAAGAATCTCCAAAAAAATCCCGTTTCTTCTAAAATCGCTCAACGTCCTTCCGCCCAGGATTCTTTTCTCGGATCCGCTCCACCGTAAAGTTTTCCCGTAACCGGATCCTTTAGGGAAATACAAGGAGCGCCGAAATCGTATTCCCAAACATCCCGGCCTACCACGTCGTAACCTAAGTCTTTCAGCGCCTTACCGCTTCGATCATAGATATCCTTCTCGAGCTCGATCCGGCCCGGATAATAGTTATGCGGCGAGAAGGAATCCGGCCAGTTGAGAGAACGGAATCGCGGCGCGTTTACCGCTTCTTGTGCGTTCATTCCGAATACGATCATATTCAAAAAAACTTGTATGGTAGCTTGGGTTTGCATATCGCCTCCCGGCGTTCCGAGACTCATCAGGAATTTTCCTTTTTTAAAAACCATAGACGCGTTAGGCGTAATCGTAGGTCGTTTACCGGGAAGTAGAGCGGACGGATGATTCGGATCAAGACGGAATTGGGTCATGCGAATTCCGAGCGTAATGTCACCATCGATCATCGGAGATTGTGGAAAATCGCTCGGAGTCAAAGAGAGGGAATTTCCCTGAGCGTCGATGATGCTGAGATAGGTGGTGTCACGTCCCACTTTTCCCGTTTTTTCCCAAAGGGAAAGTTGTTGGTCATTTAAGGAAGAATGGAATGTAAGAGACGATTGAAAAAAAATCAATTTTGCGATCACCCGACGTAATAGCGAAGTGTTGGGATTAGAATCGGAGGAGGTCCCGGTTGAAAATCGATTTTGATCGACAGGAGAATTATTTTGACTCGGGAAAGAATCTTTCCGCTGTTTTTGAAATTCGAGCGAGCTTAAAACACTCTTCTTTTGATAAGCGAACGGATTTCCGTGTAAAGGTGTTTTACCGAAGGCAGTAGGTCGGAAAAGTTTTCTTCGTTCTCTTGCATATTCTTTGCTGAGAAGACCCTCGTTTGGAACATTTACGAATGTCGGATCTCCGAAAAATTTTTCCCGATCCGCCATAGCAAGTTCGATCGCTTGGACCACGGTATGAACGTATTGCGGAGAATTGTGTTCCATCGATTGCAAATCGATTCCTTCTAAAATTTGAAGAACGATCGGAATGACCGCGCCCTGATTCCAAGTTTGATTGGAAAAGATCGTATAAGGACCGTAAGATCCCTGCAACGGCTTTTCCCAACCTCCCGAATAAGTCGAGAGATCTTTTGGGGTTATAGTGCCGTCGTTTTCTTCGTGCGCCTTTATGATTTTTTGCGCGATCGGTCCTTCGTAAAAATACGTTCGCACAGCTTCTAAGGCGCGGTTTCGATCCGCGCCGAAACGTCTCGCCTGAGCTTCTTGTTCAGCGAGTTCACGTAAGGTTTTTCCAAGAACGGGTCGTTTGAAAATTTCCTTATGATACAGCGGTTTCCACCATCGATTTTCCAGATAGATTTCGGAGTTATACGGAAGAAGAAACGTAAATCCGAGTCTTTTGAAGATATTCATGTTCAGATTTCGCATCAATATTCTGTGAACCGGAAAACCTTGTTCCGCTATTTCGATTGCAGGAGCGCTAACTTGTTCAAAACTCATCGTTCCGTATTTTTTCAAAAGAGCGATGATGACGTCGGGCGAGGCGGGAACGAGTTGGGAAGAATATTTCAAAGTCGGAATATACGTATGTCCTCGGGATTGAAAGTATTCGATGGTCGCTCTGCTCGGAGCCTTTCCCGCGCCGATATAACTTTCCACCTGCTTTGATTTTGAGTTGTAGTAAAGGAGGGGGGCTACGCCCGGAAAAGAAGCTTCTTCTCCTTGCGTGACGTTTAACACGAGTAAGGCGGCAATTCCGGCATCCGCGGCGTTGCCGCCTTTTTCTAAAATTTGAAGGGCCGTTTTGGTCGCCAGCGGATGTCCGGACGCAACCATCAGCTTCGAACCTTCCGCGAGAGGTCTGTTTTCGTGATACGGATCATAAAATTCTAATATTTCTTTCGGTCTGGAAAAGGTGAAATAGAAAGCGTAGAGTAATGCGGTTCCGATGCCGACGATCAGGGTGAAGTATTTTAGAATTCGATTCATCCGATTCTCCCTTTGAATTTCCCGTTCTGAGGTTGTTTGCAAGAATCGTTTTCCGATTTATGCAGCTATTTTTCGGTCAAAGTATAATTCTTCCGATAAATGAATCCAGTGAAAAAACGGAGTGGAAAAGAAAGACGAAAGAACGCCTAATGCGTGAAAGGACCGACTTTGGTTGATTGGAAAAAGTGTTGTTTCGAGTTGTGTTCGATCATTGGGAAACTTTTCGGTCGTTTTAGGTTGTACTTTGTAAATACTATGTTGCGTTTATTGATTCAAAGTTTGAAGTTTTTACTTTTCGGAGATTCGAGAGATCGTTATGCTTCTACGTTTAGAATAAATCTATTCTTCGTATTTTGTTTTGGTTTCTTCTCCATTTTTCCCCAATCATCCGCGACCTGTTTATCCGGAAATTGTAAGAATGGAAGAGGGGTTTTGATCGATTCGTTTGGAAACGAATATAAAGGAACTCTTATAAACGGAAATTTAGAAGGATACGCAGAAGTTAAATTCAAAAACCGCGGAACTGTTTCGGGAGTTTATAAAAATTCTTCCCAAAGAGGCAAGGGCCGATGGACCGATCCTGAAACCGGAAACGTCCTGTACGGAACCTGGGTGGAAGACGGGGACTGCAACGAAAATGGATGTAAAACCTGGGCAAAGTTTATCCCGGATTCAGAAGTGGAATGTATCTTTCGAGGAAACTTTCGACGAAACCGAAAAACAGGAAAGGGCGCGTATACGTGTATCAACGGAGAAAGTTTTGAAGGAATCTATAGTAACGATTTAGCGAACGGATACGGAAAATTAAAATATTCCGACGGAACCGTTTTTGAGGGAGAATTTAAAAACGGTCACCCGCTTTCAAATTAGATTTCTTCGTCGGTCGTATAAGCCAAGATCAAAGAAGAAATCAGCGTTAACAAAAACTGAGAAAACACCCAAAGCCAAACGATTAGACTTGGAAGAGCGTTGATGAAATTTAAAATGGAGATCGCTGGTCCGACATAGGCCGCGAGGGAAAAACAAATCGCAACGATCAACCCGCCGACGATTCCGGTCGGAAGAGAATCTTTCGCGAGACGAATGATAATTCCTAAAAAGAAAACTTGGATCAGGTCGGCGACGATCGGCCCTACCCATAAGATCATTCCAACGGATTGGAAAAAACCTTTATAGGCAGGGTCGTAGTAAAAACGCGAAAAGAGCAAACTGCGAAGCGGAACGGAAATTACTTCCCAAAAACCGAAGGCGATAAACAGCCTTAAAAGAAATTGATTCCAATCTTTCGCAGTTCTTAAACTCATTCTTATTTTCCTACGATGAAAACCACGTTCGTCGTTGCGGACCCGCCGATATTCAGCATCAATCCGTTCTTAGCGCCTTCTACTTGGTAGTTGCCTGCAGTGCCGGTAACTTGTTTGTAGAGGTCGAGCATCATTCTAACTCCGGAAGCTCCCACTGGGTGACCGACTCCGATCAGTCCGCCGGACGGGTTGATCGGTTTTTTACCGTTGATGTCGATCACGCCGTCTTCGATCGCTTCGTGTTCCTTACCGGGTTGTGTGATCCCGAAAGCGGAAATCGCTGCATATTCGGAAGAAGTGAAACAGTCGTGAGTTTCGAAAACGTCGATGTCTTTCACTCCGAGTTCCGCTCTGTCGTAAGCGTCTTTAACGGTTTGTCTGGTCCAAGGGAGAATGTATTTGTCTCCTTTAGATTCGGCAACCTTCGCGTCGAAAGTAATCGGAGCCACTCTGTGTCCCCAACCTTTCAGTCTTGGGATGGAAGTGATCTTCTTTCCTCTTTTTTTAGCGTATTCTTCAGTGTAAGATTTATTCGCGAGAACCACCATCGCCGCACCGTCGGTTACTTGAGAACAATCGGTGATGCAAAGTCTTCCACCCACGGCCATATTGTATTCTCCGCCGCGAGCGTTCGCGTGTTCTTTGTTCATGAACCAAGAACGTGTTTGCGCCTTGGGGTTTCTCTTCGCGTTGTCGTAGTTGATTCTTGAGATTTCGGCTAACGCGCCCATGAATCTTTGTTCCGGAAGTTTGTATCTCTCGAGAATTACGTCCGCGAGTTTTCCGAAAAGTTTCGGGAAAGGAAATTGAACTCCTTTCGCTTCTTTTTCGTAATAAGCGGCTGTTCCTAAAAAGTCACCGCCTACGGAAGAACTTACCGTTTTCATGATCTCGATTCCGAGAACAATTGCAACGTCGTAGTCTTTTGCGCGGATTTTTGTAGCGGCCGCGTCAAGTGCGATCGACCCGGAAGCACAAGCGGCTTCAAAACGTCCGCCAGGAATTCCGTAGAACGCAGGATCGACTTCGGTTAAGAATGCGCCCAAGTGACCTTGCGTCGCATATTGTTCCGCGTCGAAGTTTCCTACGAAAATTCCGATTCGATTTTGTTTATTCAGTTTTTTGATTTCATCGGGTGTGATTCCGACAGCCGCAAGTCCGTCTTGAACGGCTTCGCGCATTAAGGACATGAAGGTCTTTCCTTCTTTGGTCCAGTTTCTTTGAAAATCGGTTTGTTCCCCGCCGAGGACGTAAATTTTATCGCTCATGGTGATACCTTCTCCCCTAAATTATCCTTTGAAAAGTGAACGAGCGTCAAGCTTTTCCTTCAGCTCGTAGAACGGCTTTCCTGGTTTCGCTTTTGCTAATACTTCAGGAACCGGAAGTTTTGCTTTTTCGATCAGTTGAATCGCATCCTTAGGTCCGCCTAAAAAATCGACGAATGCGGAAGCGGGAGCCCAGTTGAATCCCGTTCCCATCGCGAGGTCCGCCATTTCTTTGGTGTCTACGACTTCGCCGACGATCGAGAGAGAGTAACTAACGTATCTTGCGATGAAGTATCTCGCGAGGTCCGCTTCAAAACCTTTCGCTTCTTTTACGATGTTCATTGCGCCTATGTAGTCCGCTTCGGAAATTCTTCGGTTCGCCTGACGAATAAAATCAATGTCGAATTTAGGAACGGGCTCGTAAAGATCGGCGCCTATATTATAGACTAACTTTTCTTTCTTGCCGTCCGGAGTTTTGGACATCTTGTAAAGACCGCCGCCCGCTTTTCTTCCGAGGTCGCCTTTATCGATGAGCTTTTGGAAGTAACCCGGCATTTTAAAAGTAGAATGAGCCGCGTCCTTAGTCATCTCATAGAGGTTATCCACGATCGCTTTGTGAACGTCGAGTCCTACGAAGTCCGCAGTGTCCAGAGGTGCCATTGCTCTTCCTGTGTAACCGCTCATGATCGCGTCCATCAGAGCGATCCCACCCTTATCGGAATATTTTTCCGCAATTTGAGCGACTTCGTTGATAAGCTGAAATCCGATTCTGTTTCCGGCAAACGCGGGAGTATCGTTCGTATAAACGACCGCGCGGCCAAGAACCTTATCCAGATATTCGCCGAGTTGTTTGAGAACTTTCTTATCCGATCCTTTGTGGGAAACGAGTTCGCAAAGAATCATTTTGTAAGGAGGGTTGAAGAAGTGAGTTCCGAAATAATGCTTTTGTCCGTCTTCGTCGAAGGCTTTGGAAAGTCTTTCGATGGAAAGTCCGGAAGATACCGTGGAAACGATGGTTCCGGGTCTTCTGGAGCTCGCGATTCTTTTGTTGATCGGTTCTTTAACTTCGTAACTTTCCGCAACGAGTTCAAAGACCCAATCCGATTCCGCAACGGCTTTTTCCAAATCCGCGTCGTAAGAACCGGGAATCAGTCTTGGACGAATCGTATCCGTCTTGACCGAGCCAATCGCTTTTTCAATCCCTTCTTTCGCTTTGCTTATGTCCCGAGCAAGCATGTGGACTTTTGCCTTTCCGAATGAGGCAACGATTGCCGCTGAACCGGCGCCCATAGTACCATTCGCGCCTAATACTGTAACTGTTTTTATCTCTCTCATGAAACTATACCAATTCTTGGATTTTCAATGGAATAGAACCTGTTTAAAACAGCTAGGCGGGGAGGAAAGGTTTTTTTCACGCGAATCGGACATAGAATTGTTCTAAAACAGAACGAATGTTCTGTTTAAATCGGCTTAAAAGTCTTATAAAGTTGCTCAGAATGATCGGAAAGAACGGTTCTTTAAAAAACTCAAAGTTTTCTTGGCGGTTTCTCAAAGGTTCTTTTTTTTCAAAATCGCACTTGGGAAACAGAATTTGGAACCGTCCCGAGTATGGGCGTATTACTTTTAAATTCGAATCACACGATTCGATCCATTCTCCGTGAAAATCATTCGGAAGTTGTTACTTTGCTTGTTCCGAAACGAACTTTGCTCGGACTTGATGAAAAACAAAAGAAATTTCTGCCGAAACGAATTCCGTTTCTTTTGAAGAGATATGCAAAGTATCTTTCGTCTACAAAACGTTTGAGTTCTAATTCACGGAAGACGTTGTATCAGCCGAGTTTTGGAAAAAATCAAATGGTGAGAATGAATGTTCGAGTCGGTACAGGAAGTTGGGCTTTGTTAGGTTTGTTCGCGCAGGTTCACGGTGTTTCCCGTTGTTATCTTTTTAATTTTCTTGTGAATTTGGATCGGGTCGGGGTTGGAGAATCTATCGTGAGTACGATGAATGAGGGAGGTCCCACATTTCATTCGAATTACAGTTATATCCTCCACCTCGATCTATTGGGTAACCGGATAACCAGGTCACTAAAATGCGACCCAATCGACAGTTTTTACGTCTTAAATTATCAAGAATGGTTCGATTCTTGATAACAAACCCTTCTTTCCTTTCGAATCAAAGGGAAAACGATCTAAAAAAAGCAGGCGGAAAACGAACATAGCCCGCGGGAAAAACTTTAGGATGAAAGAGGGAAATAAATTTCACGCCCCTATCCCCTAAAGATCGTTTTTATTTCACTGAAGAATAATCTGATCGACCTTATTCTTTCTATATTTCACGAATGCGTTTCCGTTTTGCGTGTAACCGAGATATTGGCCGCTCTTTTGAAATTGTTTTCCAAAAACTCTTTCCGCCGAGCCTCGATCCGTTCCGATCGCGACTCCCTTATCCAGTCCGGGACTATTGTCTCCGTACGCGTTTACTTGAAGAACCGATCCGATGCTCAAAAGAAAAGAAGTCTCTTTCTTGCTATAGATATAAAATTCGCTGCCGGAAGATTTATCGACTTGGATCTTATCCGGTTTTCCCCAGAGTTTTAATAAGTCTTCGAGTTTATCTCCCGGACCTACTCCTCCGACTTTAAAGACGTTTTGTTTCGGAGTTTGCGAAGGATCGGGAAGGGTAATTCCGTGAAGATCCGCGGTGTATTTCGCCCAACCGGAAGAAGAATCGTAATTCTCCAGATAATACATCGCGAGTTGTTTCGTTTTCGGAGTCTTTTCCTTGTAGGATTCAAGAAGAACATAATTCAAAATCGGAGTGAAGTTTTCATAAACGTAATCCGGATCGAGTTGGGTTTTTTGACGGATCGAATTTCCGATTCCTTGTAGATATGCTTGAATGTCCGGATTTGATTTTGCCTTTTCTCCGAAGGATTGAACGCGTTTGTCCACCATCGTAGCGACGGATTTGAACACTTCCAACGCTTTATCCTGATCGTCCGTCCAGTACAAAACCACGCCGAAGTTATTCGCAAGAGGAATGGAATTCTCCGCTCGAACCGTATTACCGGCGAGCGATTTTGCCACGTTCATATCGTTTTCTTCGGTGGAATAGGAAAGAAGAACGGCGTAGTTCGAAATAAAATACGGATCTTCGGTTTTAACGATCACCTTTTGATAGGCTTCTTTCGCTTTATTGTAAGCGGCTTGATTTCCGGGGATAGCTCGCATAACTGCTCTTTTGCGAAGTCCTCCGGGGAAGATCATCGAGTCGCGGAAGGAAGGCATATCGATCACAGGTTTAATTTTCAGATCGTCGTTGCTCGCGGTCGCCATCCAAATCTTATGAAGGCAAACCGCGTAAGATTTTTCCAAATGCGTGTTTCCCGGAAATTTAGAAAGGGCCTTTTCCAGATTGGATTTGGCCTGATCTAGATTCTTTCCGAACTGAATATCGTCGTACGTTTTTTCCAAAGTTGCAAGAAGTGAATAGAGTTCCTGTTTATCTCCGCTGAATCTCGAAAGACGATCGTTCGGAGACGGATGACTCGTAAAATACAAAGAGGTCATCGATTCCGGACTTACTTTATCCAGTTTTTTGCTCACGATGTATTCTTTGTATTGATTGTCGATGTCGCTCATCAATTCCAAAGTGCGGATCATATATTCTCCGCCGTAACCGGCTTTGTTAAGAAGTTGAAACCCCGTTTGATCCGCGTCAACTTCCTGTTCTTGGGAGAATTTCACGTTGTTCAACACCGCTTCGCCCGTCGGATTCTCTTTGAGCTGATAGAATTTCTTAACCGCATTGAACGTGTGTTTGTTGTAATAGTGCGAAAGCTCGTGCGATAAAACTCCCGCGATGTATCGTTCGCGGTAAAAGCTCATCTTGTCCTTTGCGTCCGGTTCGGAGTTCGTAATCACCTGATCCAAAATATCCAACGTCCCGGAGTTGATGCAGAACTGACCGCCCGCCATAGCGAACGCGTTAAACGAATTGTCTTGGATCAGATTGTAAACGATCGGAAACGTAGGATTGCCGGAAGAATCCGCAAGTTTGCGAAACGCCGTATCGATCGGCTTCTTCCAATTGTTGTGGTCTTTGAGAACTTTGCGGGATTTGAGAATCGCTCCATACTGATAGGCACTCTGGCGGACGATTTGCGCGTAGAGTTCCGCATCGAAATTGATCGTGTTGTTTTTTTGAGCACCGAGCGTTAAACAGATCGATAAAGTTCCGGCGGTAAGGAGCAAGGATTTGAAAGATTTTTTCATGTTCTAGAGACCTATAAGAAAAAATTTTTTTATACGGGATCACTAAGATCGTCAAAAAATTTCACTTGTCAAGCTGGATTCGAATCTCTTTTTTAATGCGAAAAAAGCGCGTATATTGCCGCCGCTTCTACATTTCATGTATCCGAAAATGAAAAAAACTCGGACGCGAGAATGAAATTTCTTAAGTCTTCATCCGAAAAAAGACGCAGATCAAATCATGTCTGATAGGGATTTCCTTTGAGTCTAAACGGATCGCAAAACGCGTGTTCAGTTTTTATTTCTTCCCTTTTCCAAGCGCACATATATTCCCGAAAGCGCGTTCCCGCAATGGAAAGAATTTTGTGTTCCACTTGAAGATGTACGAATCCCATCTGATCGATTACCGGAATCGTTTGTCCGAAAATTTCATATGCGAATTCTTTTGTATAAAAACGGACAGCGATCGAATCCGGGTTTTGAAATTTTTTTCGTTCCAGTTTAAAATCCCAAAAAATGGAAAAGGAAGAAGTGCGGACTTCGGAGAAAGATTTATAAAAACCTCATTCTTTCGTTTGCGTATAAGATCAATCCTCTTCCTCTTCGGGAAGAAGCGGAGAAATGAAGTAAGCGATGAATTCAAGTTTTCCCGTCGTTCCCGACTTTTGATAAATGGAGAAGGTTTGATTTTCGATGGTTTTAAGACTTTTTCCCCGAATTGCCGCGATTTGATGATTGGACATTCCACGGAGCAGAAGAAGCGCGATTTCCTTTTCCTTATCGGTGAGGTTCCATTCTTCCAATTGCCTTTGCAGGGATTCCCAAAAGGACCGATTGGTGTGAACCAAGAGCTGATTCTTATTTTTTAAACCTTCGATGGCGACTTTCGCGGATTCGATGTCCGCTTGCGTATGTCGGATTTCCTGGAATAAAAAGAAAATTCCAACGATCGATAAAAGTCCGAAGGCGGCTTCGATCGATGTGAAATAAGCCTGGGATCTTTCGATCCAGTTTATATCGAATAAATACGTTAGGATCTCTTCCAAGATCCAAAGTAAAATTAGAAAAACATAAAGTGAAAAAAAGTAGAACCGCTTTTCTTGGGGAAACCAGAGTTTCATGCTAACCTTTCGGAAAAATTTCCATCGACCGTTTTAAAACTCAAGTTTTCTTTTTGCGAATTCCCGGTTTCTGTGTTCGTTCGGATTAAATTCGATTCCTTTCGTTTTCCGAGTCAATCGGAATAAAGACGTTTCGGAACTCATAGGTGAAAACCACTAAACGAAAAATCGTTTCTGAGTAGTTCCCGCAATTGCCGTTTCCACCTATTGTTCACATTTCAAGAAACGTTAGAATGTTCCGGTATTCGAGGAAAAATTTCATGAAACTTTTGAATTTCATTCTCAACGAGTTTGGAAATATCTTTTTTAAAACGGACTTCCTTCGGGCGAGGGTCTCGTTCTTGGCGGCAGGTTTTTTCGTTTGGTCCGGTTGTATTCTCCCGCAGGAACGATTCATTCCCGATTCGAATCTGAGTCCCACGGATTACGTTTACAAAGGCGATTTGCAGGGTTTAGAAAATTCTCTGCGAGCCGGTAAGGGAATCAATCAACGGGATCAATTTTTCCGTAATTACACTCCTTTGATGGTAGCAGCGAGAGAAGGGGAATATCTGATCGCGGAATATCTCGTTCGAAACGGCGCGGACGTGAATGCGAGAACGCGTGACGGTCATACCGCCCTCATGATGGCAGCATTCAATCGATATCCTGAAATCGTAAAACTTTTGATTCGTTCCGGAGCGGATATTCACGCTACGACCGTGCAGGGGCACACCGCTTGGAGTGAAGCTACATTAGAAGATTCTAAAAGAGTTCAGGAGATTCTTCTGCAAGCGGGAGCCGGTAAAAAACAATGAAACCGATTCGACTTTTTCTTCCCGGCATTTTTATTTTATTTTTTGAAAGTTGTACGCTCGATACGACTCGATGCGAAGAAGGTTGTGATCGTCAACTTTCCACTTGTCTTTTAGTCGCGTTTCAAGGAGGTCAAAACAATCAAACGTTACCGATCTCCTTACTCTGTTACGAGCTTTGTGATATGTGCAAAGATAAATGCGGAACTCGAAGTTCTTCCAACGGTAGTTCTAGAACCCGCGGCCCCAGCACGGGTACGGGCGGTCGAACCGGAGGTGGAAAAAGCAGTGGAGGAGGAGGTCATAGCGGCGGAGGCGGCGGCAGCAGCGGGGGTGGTGGAGGTCACGGCGGTGGCGGACATGGGGGTGGAGGAATTCTCACGCTGTAAAAAGTTATTTCATATTCGATCGGGTTGTTTACAATCAATCGTATCGAATTCCGATTTATCATTTTACCTCGTTTGAATTCTGATCGGATCGGTTTGATAAATTCGTCTTATGATATTCGAGGAAACTTTTTTGAAATCCTTGTCGTTTGCCGGAGTTGAGTAGGATGGGCCTTTTGAGATTTACCGATCATATTTATAAAGAGAAGGATTATCTGACTCGCAATAAGGCGTTTCATCTTTTTATCTTCAACGTAGCATCGGTCCTGCTGGGCCTATTCGTAAACTCGTACATTTGGTTGACGAAAGGATATTTTCTGCGGCCCGGTTTTTCGATCATGATGATCGCCTCTCTTCTTTCCCTGGTCTTTTTGCTTCGGAAAAAGTTCGAGATCGCGTTGAAAATCGTATTGATTGCAAGCGTCGTATCCGTCAGCGTCGGGTGGTTTTTCGGAATTTCGAAAGAAGCCATAGCCCTGGACGAGGCGAATCGGAATATCGTACTTTCGATATTTATTATGATTTTCTTATATTTTACGAACGTAAAACAAACTATTCTCATCGCTCTATATTGTTTGTTTTTGATTTTTGCGGAAGAATTTTATTTGGAACAGAATAATAACATGATTCACATCGCCGATCGTATCGCGTTGTTTATCATGTATTCCATCATTGCGATCATCGCGGTAAGAACGCTTCACGGTTCGGTGAAGGAGAAAAACGAGTTGATTCAGGAAATTCACCATCGTGTGCGGAATAATCTTCAGGTACTTTCCGGTTTGGTGGAAATGCACAGCGGTTCGGACAAGGGCAATCTTCAGAGTATCCTTTCGGATTTTCAGGATCGTATTCTTGCGATTTCGGAAGTGCACAATTATCTGTATAAGTCCGAAAATTATTTCGACATCGATTTCGCGGAGGTGATCGACGGGATCATCAAAAACCTCTCCGATAAACTCGGCAAACGAACGGTAAATATCGAAAATTCGACCGAGCGAGTTTACTTAAGAATCGAGAGCGCTCTTCCGTGCGCGATGATCTTCAGCGAACTACTTTCCAATTCCTTAAAACATGCGTTTCCCGCGGAAAAAGGGACCGTGAACGTTCGCTTTCAAAAGGAAGGAAACAAGTATCGTCTTCGGATTGCGGACGACGGTTCGGGAATTTCCGATTCTAAGGTTTGGCAAAAACCGAAAACTTCGGGTTTTACTTTGATCCAGATTTTAACGAAACAGATTAAGGGAAGTTTTGAAATTTTTTCGGGCTCCGGTTCCACCGCGATCCTTGAATTCAACGCCTAATTTCGGTAAGGCGGCAAATCTTGTTCGATTGAAAAAGGTCGATGCCCTCGTTGCGATATTGCGCAACGTTTTAGATCGATCCGTTTTACTGATACGAGTTCTTTAAATAAGATGATCGACTACGATCATGATGTTTACGATGAACAAATGAAGAATGGAAAAGAAAAAGAACTTTCTCGCGGATTGACGTTCCGGTTTTTGAATCAATTGATACGAAAGAATTCCCATCCAAATGCAAACCGCAATCGCCGTGAACAAGTATAAGTATCCCATCGAAGGTTCGAGAAAATAAAAACTGATACACGAAGCGGAATACAAAATCGTATAAAAGAAAATCGACTTCGCCGTTTTATCGATTCCTTTGACGACGGGCAGCATCGGAAAATCCGCGTCCGAATAATCGTCTTTGAGAAAAATCGCTAAGGCCCAGAAATGCGCCGGGGTCCATAGAAAAATCATCGTGAATAAAATCCACGCTTGAATCGGAAGAGAATTTCCGATCGCCGCATAACCGATCAAAGGACCGACGCAACCCGCAACGCCACCGATTACGATGTTTTGTGTGGTTCTCGGTTTTAAAAGAATCGTGTATAAGAAAACGTAGGAAATCAGCGCCGCAAACGCGCAGAACGCCGTGAGAAGATTTACGTAAACCGTAAGGAGATAAAAAGAAATTCCGGTCATCGCAAGGCCGACGAACGTAGCTTGAACGACGCCGATTCTCCCTGCAGGAATCGGACGATTGGATGTGCGTTTCATCTTCGCGTCCCGGTCCTTTTCGATCACCTGATTGAAGATAAACGAAGCCGAAGACATCAAAAACGTTCCGAAAAGAGTTATGGCAATCAAAAACCCGGAAGGGGATTGTTCGCCTGCTAGATATAAACCCGGAATGATCGTCGCCAAAACGAGGGTCGTAACTCTCGGTTTGATCATTTGATTCCAATCGGATAAGAACGTATTTGTCATATCGTATCCTGAAATTATCTTTCAGGCCTCCGTTCGTTTTCCGATGTCAGAAAAACGGCGCGAGAAAGCAGAGAAAGATAAGAAGAAGTCAGCAGTAAAACCGCAAAACCAGTATGCAGCGCCGTCACAAGTTTGGGAAGTCCGAAAAACACATTCAGAATTCCTAAAATGATTTGAGCGACCAGAAGATACATCGAAATCTGAAGAAATCGTTTGGAAGTTGTCGGGAATCTTTTCCAAATCGCGAAGCCGAGCGCGATTGCGAGAAATAAAGCCACCGTGTAGGCGCCGAATCGATGGATCACCTGAATTTTTACGATTTCCAACGGATTGTCGGGAAGCCATTGTCCCCAGCAAGTCGGAAAATCGGGACATGCGAGTCCGGCGTAATGAGAACTAACGCGTCCTCCCAAAACGATTTGAACCGTGATTCCGATCAAAAGAAGAAAGAATAAGATATTATCTTTTCTGAATATAGAATCGGCCTTGACGAACGTTTTCCTTTGATGTAGAGCCTTTCCTCTCGAATCGATCGCGACCGTGAGAATGACTAAAAAGAATGCGATCGCGTTTAAAAGATGCAGGTTAACGGAAGTAGGGTCGAGTTTTAACGTAACGGTCAATCTTCCCAGATTGATCTGCGAAATTAAAAGAAGAACCGCTAAACCCAAATAGATTCCGAATTCTTTACGGAGAGTCGCATCGACAAAAGTCCAGATTGTAAGTCCTAAAAGAATCAAACCCAAGAAACCGGAATAATAACGATGGGAAACTTCCATAAAAATCTGAAAGTCGAAGGTCGGGAAAATTTTCCCGAAACAAAACGGCCAATCCGGACAAGCAAGCCCGGAGCCGGTCGCTCTCACCAAAGGTCCGTAGAGCAAATTCAAAAAAATAAGAATGCTCAAGAACAGAGAGATTTTGTAAAATAAATGAAATTTAGATGAAAGGTTCGAGTTAGCGCTCATTCTTTCCTGAAAACCCTCTCAGGCTTCTAAAATACCATACTCGAAAATCGGTCCTTAAGGGCAATGAAAGTAAAAATTAAATATTACTTCCAAAAAAAGAGATTCATTCGAACTTGTCCTAGAATCTTTCGATTTTCATCTTTAAGAGAATGAGAATCAATTACAGGAGCCTTTTTCATGGCACAACACGATTATAATAAACCTGGATTCTGGACTTTCGTAGTAGTTCTCGTAGGAAACTTAGTATTCTTTACTTATCTTTCTTTCTTTCATCCGGGAGTAAAAGAACATTCTTTGAATCTTCCTGCGAACACTCAGGCTAAATAATATCGGAGAACGATCTCTCCGGAGTTTACGAACTTGATCTTTAGAATTTCCCTAATCGCAGGGATTGTATTTTGTTCATTCTCAACTTCTCTGTTCGCTTACGATCCTGCCGCTCGGTTTGATAAAAACGAAAAGCCGAAAGAATTGGAAGGGGTTGGAGTGAAGGAAAGGTTGGGAAATCAACTCGATCTTTCACTTCTTTTTCGAGACGAAACGGGAAAGCCGGTTCCATTCGGTTCTTTTTTCAAAAAGGACAAACCTGTTCTTCTTTCTCTCGTTTATTACAAGTGCCCCACTCTTTGCAACTTCCATCTCAACGGAATTACCGATACGTTAAAAAAGCTGAACTGGCAGGTGGGAAACGAATTCGAATATGTCGCCGTTTCCTTTGATCCGAAAGAAACCGCGGAACTGGCACAAGCGAAGAAGAACGCTTACATAAAAGAATATTCTCGCGGCGATGGAAGAGGTTGGCATTTTCTTACGGGAGATCAAAAAGAGATTACGGCTCTTGCCGAGTCGGTCGGATTTTCCTATAAATGGAATCCGGAGAACGAACAGTGGATTCATTCTTCCGTTGCTTATGTCATCACTCCTTCGGGAAAGATTTCCCGTTATCTCCATGGGATCACGTTCGATGAAAGAATGTTGCGACTTTCTCTTCTGGAAGCGTCCGACGGTAAAATAGGGGATTTCACGGACCAGTTCGCCCTTTTTTGCTTTCAATTTGATCCAGGAAAAAATACTTATACTTTGTACGCTTATAATATGATGAAGTTGGGTGGTTTCTTCACTCTTCTTATTCTGGCGGCGTTCTTGATCCCATTCTGGATCAGGCATAACAGAAATTCCGAACTCATTAGGAAGGAGTAACTTCAAAAAAATGACCTGGTTGAACCTCATTACGGCAACAAGTTTCATGCCGGTTCAGGCTTCCGAAGTAGCAAAGAATGTAGATAATCTCTATCTCTTTCTACTCGTATCCAGTCTGATCTCCTTTGTCATTCTCATCGGGGGAATGACTTGGTTTATTTTCAAATACAGGAGAAAGACCGACACTGATAAGACTGCCTATATTACCCACAATACTTTGGCAGAATTCCTTTGGTCCTTTATTCCCTTAGTAATCATGATCGTGATCTTCTGGTGGGGTTGGGTGATTTTTGCCGATCTCAGAAGAGTTCACGATAAAGGCGATATCGAAATCCACGTAACCGCTAGACAATGGCAATGGACTTTTAAATATCCGAACGGAGTTACCGTCGTTTCTCCTAACGCGACCGAAAAGTTGAATACCCTTTTTCAACCGAATGGGATTTACGTTCCCGTCGGAAAAAC
This sequence comes from Leptospira sanjuanensis, assembly GCF_022267325.1. Classification (NCBI taxonomy): domain Bacteria; kingdom Pseudomonadati; phylum Spirochaetota; class Leptospiria; order Leptospirales; family Leptospiraceae; genus Leptospira; species Leptospira sanjuanensis. Next base: position 3,748,337 of record NZ_JAIZBG010000001.1, on the reverse strand, counting down.
GGTTCGTCTCGTTATGACTTCTCAGGATGTTCTTCACTCTTTCTATGTTCCCGCTTTCCGGAATAAGATGGATGCGATCCCGGGACGTTATACAACTTTGACGTTCACTCCGACTGAAAAGGGAGATTTCGTAGTTTATTGTACTGAATTTTGCGGAACTTCTCACTCGAATATGCTTTCCGCGATTCGTGTCGTGGATTCGGAAACGTTCGACAAATGGTACGCCGCGGCTGGAAACGTGGATCTTTCCAAAGTTCCTCCTGCGGAACTCGGTAAAAAACTCTACGCAGAAAAAGCTTGTGCGGGCTGTCACTCGATCGACGGTTCCCGTCTGGTTGGGCCTTCTTACAAAGGTCTTTTTGGAAGCGCGAGAGAATTTGAAGCCGGTCCAGGTGCGAACGCAGATGAGAATTACATTCGTAAATCGATTCTTCAGCCGACAGCTCAAGTCGTAAAAGGTTATCCGCCTGCGATGCCTTCTTATCAGGGACAGCTTTCCGACGACGAAATCAACGCTCTGATCGAGTATATTAAAACCCTTAAATAGGAGAGGAATATGTCTACAGCAACTGCAAGTCATACTGACAACTACCTCAACCACGAAAAGGGAATCTGGTCCTGGCTCACTACGATCGATCACAAGCGGATCGGGATCATGTATTTCTTTGCGATTATGTCATTCTTCCTATTGGGAGGGATTTTCGCTCTTCTGGTTCGTCTTGAACTTTTTACTCCGGGACAAACTCTCGGTTTCGTAACTCCGGACATTTACAATAGAATGATGACTTACCACGGCGCCATCATGGTGTTCATGGTAATCGTTCCCGGAATTCCTGCAATCTTTGGAAACTTCATCCTTCCGATCCAACTCGGAGCAAAGGACGTCGCCTTCCCAAGACTGAACCTCGCAAGCTGGTATATCTTTATGTTGGGAGCGGGAACCGCTGCGTTCTCCCTTTTTACCCAAAAAGTGGATACCGGTTGGACGTTCTACACTCCCTATTCTATTTCAAATTCCGTTTCTAACGGTGTGATTATGCTGGTGATGGGGGCGTTCATTATGGGATTCTCCTCGATTCTTACGGGGCTGAACTTCATCGTAACCACTCATAAACTAAGAGCTCCCGGAATGACAATGAACCGTATTCCTTTGATGGTTTGGGCGCTTTACGCGACTTCCATCATTCAGGTTCTTGCAACTCCGGTTCTTGCGATCACTCTTCTTCTGCTCGTAGCGGAAAGAACTTTGGGCGTGGGGATTTTCGATCCTACTCTCGGCGGGGATCCGGTTCTCTTTCAGCACTTCTTCTGGTTCTATTCTCACCCAGCGGTTTACATCATGATTCTTCCTGCGATGGGTGTGATTTCGGAACTCGTGACCACTTTCTCCAGAAAGATTATCTTCGGTTACACTGCGATTGCGTATTCTTCTCTTGCGATTGCCGCGGTTTCTTTCTTGGTTTGGGGACACCACATGTTCGTTTCCGGTCAGTCCGAGTTTGCAGGGGTTTTATTCTCCTTTATCACGATGCTCGTGGGAGTTCCTACGGCGATTAAACTCTTCAACTGGATTTCGACGATGTATAAAGGATCCGTTCGTTTGGACGCTCCTATGTTGTTCGCGATCGGATTTATGTTTCTCTTTACCATCGGCGGTTTGACCGGTGTGTTCCTCGCTTCCACAGGGATGGACGTTCACTTTCATGATACGTACTTCGTGGTTGCGCACTTTCATTATGTGATGGTGGGTGGAACTTTGATGGCGGTGATGGGCGGCTTGCTCTATTGGTTTCCAAAAGTTACCGGTAAAATGACTTCCGATCTTTTAGGAAGAATTTCCTGGGTCTTTATCTTCACCGGATTTAACGTAACCTTCTTTCCGCAGTTCATTCTTGGTTCCATGGGAATGCCGAGAAGATACTACGACTACTTACCCGAATTTACGAGCCTCAACCAAATTTCCACAGTGGGATCTTGGCTGATCGGAGCGGGATTCTTGGTGGGACTTGCGGCCGTGATTCACGGATTGATCGCAGGAAAAGAAGCGGGACCGAATCCTTGGGGTGGAAAAACCCTCGAGTGGACGATTCCTTCTCCACCAACTCACGAAAACTTTGAAAAAACTCCAACAGTAACGGGGGGACCTTATGAGTACCGCTAAGCACGCGGAATTCCATCATGCTCATCACTTTGATAGTGCTGAGCATCAGTACGACGCTTCTAAACAAGGAATCTGGTTATTCCTTGTTACGGAAATTCTAATGTTCGGCGCCCTTTTCGTGGGTTACACCATTTATCATTCCTTGTATCCGGAAGTGTTCCACGCAGGAAGCCATCACTTGTCCGTTCCGATGGGAGCATTCAACACTGTGGTTCTTCTTTTCAGCTCGTTTACGATGGCGCTCGGGATTCATTACGTTCAAGTGGATAAAAAGAAAGAAGCGATCATCGCACTTGCGATAACCGTTCTTTGCGCTCTGACGTTTATGGTTGTGAAGTATTTCGAATATTCCGCGAAGATCCATCACGGACTTCTTCCTGGAAAATATTTCACGAATACGGAAATGCCGGACGTCAAAAACTTGGCGATGTTTTTCGGTTTTTACTTCGTAATGACCGGGATTCATGGATCCCACGTTTTGATCGGAGCCGGATTGATCGTTTGGGTGATGATTAAGGTGATCAAAGGAGAAGTGAATTCTTCCTACTACACACCGGTAGAAGGCGTTGGTCTTTTCTGGCACGTAGTCGACTTGATCTGGATCTATCTCTTCCCGCTTCTTTATTTGGTGGGTTAACGAGTATATCGTTCCGACTCAACGAACAATCGTCGTAGACGATTCGATTTTCAGCGAAACCCTGGGCTTTAAAACCCGGGGTTTTTTATTTTAGGAGAGCGTAATTGAAGAGAGACATAATCCCTTCATCAAGGAGGCCCCGAGAGTTCCAATTTCGATAAGCTGAATGTTTCCCAAGGGTAATTTTTTATATCTTAAAATAACGAATGAAATAAGTCTCTAATACAAAAGTAATTTCCCTATCGATCGCCTACAAACTTTCCCTAAAAAACCAAACAAGGGTCGGAACTCCGTCTGTTATCCAAATAGCTCCTATGAAAATTCGATGGATCAATGATGAAGTAAAACCGGTTCCGGGTTCGCCGAAATGGGTTCAATTCACCGCGAAATATCCGTTCTTATATTTAATACCGACGGCCGTTCTATTTACGTACGCGCAATATTGGAATCGATGGATTATCGATTGGGAGACGGGGAAGGATGAAAGTCTGTATCTCGGCAAATTGAAACTTCTCTACGACCTCTTTGGTCGAAACGGTGTCGTTGGATTTTATCTCCTAATCGGGGGCGGATTTCTTTGGGTTTTCTGGATTTTTGCCATCGCCAAAAAACCCGAAGGTTAAAATCGAAACTTCTCTTCGAATATCAAATTTTTTCGACGGAAATTGGGCATTTAATCCGATTTTAAAAATAGAATCCAGGATTCCTGAATGCAGAATATCGATTATTCCAGAAGACTCAAACAATCTTCGATCCGAACTCCGGTCCGAGAAACTTCCGATTTCGACAGAACCATCCAAACGGTTCAACACAGTAAAAAGTCGGGATCGCCGATTCAAATTTTCTCCTCCACTCGTTCGGCATTTGTTCTATTATTAGGTTCGATTTCACTTTTTACCGCGGGGCTTGTCGTAGGACTTAAGCTCGATCAAAAGGAAGAAACCTTCGCACAAAACGAACTTCAGACGTTTCGAAACGTATCTTCTCAGGAAAAAAAGAATTCGAACGGAGGTCTTCGCTCTTTGTTTTCTTCCTCGAGCGAATCGGAATCCGTTGAATCGCTGAAAAATCCGGAATCTCTTTCCAAACTCAATTCAAAAGAGAATTCTTCCGGGAACGGGCACGATTCAAAACTTCTGTATCCTCCGCAAACCGGAGAAACGAATTATCTGGTTGTAGTTCCGACCTCGGATTCTTTGCAAGCCGTCGAGCTCGGTAAAAGACTATTGATGGCCCGCAACGAATTCAAAGGAAGAATCTTCCGCTCCTCCAAAGGCGAACTGTATCTCGGTTATTTTTATTCCGAGGAAGAAGCGAAAGAGGCTATGGAAAAGGTTCAACCTCTGAATGATCCTGCATTTCATTCCGCAAAAGTTCGTTCTCTCAAACTTTAGTAGCCTTTTGGGATAATTTTGTTGACTTTCGCCAAATTTATGCTATTTTCTTAGGCAGAGTTTTAACGGAAGTTATCATACTTACTTGGCTGCCAAAAAGAAAAATTCCGAAATCGAACACAAGGTAGGCGACTACGTAGTCTATCCCATCCATGGAGTTGGGGAAATTCTCGAAATCTCCAAAAAGAACATCCTTGGTAAAAAGAAGGATTGCTACGTTCTCGAAATCCAGGGTAGTAAGATGAAGGTTATGATACCTGTTGATAAAGCAGAACAGGTTCGAATCCGCCCTATCATCGATAAAAAAGAGATCAAGAAAGTCATCGCACTCCTGAAAAAGGACGAAGTCGATACCGAAGAAGACTGGAAGATCCGCTACCAAAATAACCTCAACAAGATCAAGTCCGGATCGATTTATGAGGTCGGAGAAGTCTGCAGAAACCTATTTCGTAGAGCGAATGGAAAGGAACTTTCCATAATGGAAAGAAAGCTTTACGAAAGCGCTTATAATCTTGTGAAAATGGAAGTTGCATTGAGCAAAGGTGTTACGCAAGAAGAAGCGGGGAACCTCGTGTCCGACGTTTTAGCGAGCACTCTCTCTCCTAGTGAAAGAAAGGCCGAAGAAGAAGAGTAAAATTCCGCAAAAACTCAAATACAATTAAGGATTTGAGTTATGATTCATTTCTATAAAGTACTCACGTCTCTATTCCTATCCGGAATTACATTTGCCGTAACCCACAAGCAAGCCGGAGACCTTTATTTAGCCGGTTCTATTGCCGGAGTCGTTCTCGTAGTTTCCCTAATTCTTCTTTATGGAGAATCCAGTCTTTTCCCAAAACTCAAAGCAGACGTTCTTTTTTGTGCCGGACTCGGCGCTCTACTCGGACTTGCAATCGCTTGGTTTGTGGGAGAAGTCGTTCACTTTACCGAATTGAATGTGGCGCTTTACTTTTTGTTCGCGCTGTTCGGAGTTCTTGCGGGTATTTCCTTTGCAAAAGAACCCGGTCTCGGAATTTTCGGAGGCGGTGGAGGTCAGGGCAACGGCTTCGGAGTTGGCATTGAAAAGGAAGAAGTAAGAGACAAAATTCTGGATACTTCGGTCGTGATCGACGGAAGAATTTTGGACATCGCAGATACGCACTTCTTGGACGGCCCGCTGATTCTTCCTAACTTCGTATTGAGAGAGATCCAGCTCATTAGTGATTCTTCCGATCCGATCAAAAGAGCGAGAGGAAGAAGAGGTCTGGAGATGTTGAACAAACTTCAACGTAAAGGATCGATCGAAGTTAAAATCACGTATAAGGATTATTCCGACACCCGCGAAGTCGATGCGAAGTTGATCAAGTTAGCGAGGGATACCGGCGGTAAAATCGTAACCAACGATTTCAACTTGAATAAAGTTGCCGAACTTCAGGGAGTTAAGGTTCTAAACCTGAACACTCTTGCAAACGCACTGAAACCCGTGGTTCTTCCCGGAGAAGAACTTGGAATTCAGGTGATCAAAGAAGGAAAGGACGAGAATCAAGGAATCGGTTATCTCGAAGACGGAACGATGGTGGTGATCGAAAACGGCGGTCATCTCGTCGGAAAAGAAGTCAAGGTGACAGTAACTTCGATCATCCAGACGGCAGCCGGAAAGATGATTTTCACGAAAGCCAATCCGAACGGGGCGGGAGAGAAGGGAAATCGCCAGCCGCATTCCCCTTGAATCAGTTGACTTTCAGCTTTAGCGTAAAATAATTGAAATAGAATTCCCAAGGAGCAATCAAATGCAGGCCCAGACTCAGGTAAAAGGCTTGAAGGAACTCGGAATCGAACCTTCTGAAATTTTCCATAACCTTTCCTATGACGAAATTTATGAGCACGAGAAAAAAAACGGAGAAACCGTACTTTCCAGCAACGGAACGATGATGGTAGACACCGGAATTTTCACCGGTAGATCGCCGAAAGACAAGTATTTCGTAGATGAACCTTCCTCGAACGGAAACATTTGGTGGAGCCACATCAATTTCAAAGTATCCGAAGCGATCTTTGACGAGCTTTATAAGAAATGTGTGAACTATCTGAGTCACAAAAAACTCTACGTTTTCGACGGTTATGCGGGAGCAAATCCTGAGACAAGAGTAAGCCTGCGCGTGGTTTCCGAAAAAGCTTGGCAACACCACTTTTGCACGAACATGTTCCTTCGTCCTACTAAGGAAGAATTGGCGGGTCTCGATCCTGAATTCACGATCATCAACGCTTGCGGAATCAAAAACGAGAACTTCAAACAACACGGAATGAATTCCGAAGTGTTCGTAATCTTCCACCTCGCTAAGAAAATTTGTATCATCGGTGGAACCGAATATGGCGGAGAAATGAAAAAAGGTATTTTCTCCGTTATGAACTACAAACTTCCGTTACAGGGAATTCTTAGTATGCACTGTTCCGCGAACGTAGGTAAAGACGGGGACACCGCTCTTTTCTTCGGTCTTTCCGGAACCGGTAAAACGACGCTTTCCACCGACCCGAACCGTAAACTGATCGGAGACGACGAGCACGGTTGGGACGACAACGGAATCTTCAATATTGAAGGCGGCTGTTACGCTAAGGTGATCAACTTAGATCCGAAAACCGAGCCGGACATTTACGAAGCGATTCGTAAAGACGCTCTTCTCGAGAACGTGGTCTACGATCCTCAAACGAAAGTTGTGGATTATTCTTCCGCCGCCAAAACCGAGAACACTCGCGTATCGTATCCGATTTTCCACATCAATAACATTCAGGTTCCTTCCAAGGGTGGACATCCGAAAACCATTATCTTCTTAACGTATGATGCGTTCGGAGTTCTTCCACCGGTTTCCAAACTGAGCATCGAACAAGCGATGTATCACTTCCTTTCCGGTTATACCGCGAAAGTTGCGGGAACGGAAAGAGGAATTAAAGAACCGACCGCTACTTTCTCTGCGTGTTTCGGAGCGGCGTTCATGACTCTTCACCCGACTAAGTATGCAAAGTTGCTCGGTGAAAAAATGAAGAAGCACAACGTAAGAGCGTATCTGATGAACACCGGTCTTGTCGGTGGATCTTACGGTGTTGGAAAACGTATGAACCTTCCTTCTACTCGTAAAATCATCGACGAAATTTTGAACGGAAACATCGAGAAGTCCGAGTTCGTAACTCACCCGATCTTCCAAGTTTCTTATCCGAAGACGATTGACGGTGTCGATAGCGCTATCCTGGATCCAAGAGAAGCTTGGGCTGATAAAGCAGCTTACGACGAAACCGCTAAGAAGTTAGGGGAGATGTTCATTAAGAACTTTAAGCAATATGCGGAAGGTTCTAAAGACTTCGACTTTACCGCTTTCGGTCCTAAAGTTTAAGACTCGATTTTTACAATCGAACTTTGAAAAAAGGAGATCCATTGGATCTCCTTTTTTTGTCCTTCGAGAGTTTAGTAAAAAAGTTTTTTCCAAGCGCCGATATCTTGTGATCGTTTGTATTCATTATCGAATTATGTCTCAATATTCTCGAAATCGAGTTTCCCTAAAAAGAATTTCAGTTTCTGTTTCGGAAATTCGTAAACTCAAACCTAATCAGCGTAATTCGGAGCATACAAATTTGAGAATTCTCCCCTCGCCAATTCTCACTTGACAATTTATTGTGCGCCGCATAAAATTGGTTTATTCTCAGTGTAGAAGACAGAGGAAAAAATTATGGAAAAAGAAATCAAGGAAGCGCTTAACTTTGCGATTGGAGCTGCGAAATCTCTCCGCGAGCAAGCTGACAGCATTCTCCTGAAAGTTGAAAAAGAATTTAAGGAACTTGCATCCAAAGGAGCTCAAGATCAATCCGAGGTTGCCAACAACCTTAGAAAGTATATCGAAGACGCTCTTCACTCGGTGGAAGGTGTTGCAGGTCAAGTCAACTCGAAGGTAGAGGAAGTAAAATCTAAAGTTGGCCAAGGCGTTTCATCTGCAAAAGCGACTTTGAACGGATCTTCAAAAGCTAAAGCAGACTCTACCACTAAACAATAATCGTTTTCCTTCCTGTGTTTTCAATGCAGGAAGGATTTTGTTCCTCCTCTTTTCTCCGCGTAACGTCAAACAACACCTTTGATAAAGAAAATTCAATTTTGAAAGATTTTAAAATCTGCCTTCTTGCGCGAAATTTAAATCGTTAGAATGATAGATTTGAAATCGAAAATTTTCGAGTCTTTGGGTCGGAATTCTTCAAAATCTTGAAAGCTGCGATCAACTTTCGATCGCTTTTAACAGGTCAGGGGCCGAATTCAGATCGAGCCTTTGGATCAGTCTGTAAATAGCGGACTCTTTTTCCTCTTCCATAGGAATTTCGAAAGAAGTATTCATCATCGCGACATTGCATTCTATTTTTCTTTCGATCAATCGTTTTAATAGATCGCGTTTGGTTTGAAATAATTCTTCCGTTGAAATTCCTTTTTGAAAAAAGGTTTCTTCGATTAGATCCAAGGTTTTGTAATCGGATGCGATCGCCGAGTAAGTGAACGAATCCAACTCCATTTCGCTTAAAAAGGATTCCCAGAGTTTGGAACTTTTGCGTTCCATGTTTCGGCACTCGTAACCTTGACAGATGGAAGAGCCGTAAAAGGAATAATTTTGACTCAGAGGATCTCCGCTGAAAACCGGATGAATCATACATCCGATTTTTTTTCCGAATGCACCGAGGAACGGGCAGTTATACGTGAGTTCGTCCTTTCTTCGGATCGATTCTTCTTTTTTTTCCCGGACCTTTCTGTAATCGGCCATGGTCCACGGTTTTTTGAAGTCGACCGCGGCTTTGAATTCTTCGGTTCTTTCGAGAATCAACGTTCGAATTTCGTCCGGACTTAAATCCAGGTTGAAAATTCCGCAACAGGAACCGCATGAAAAGTTACCCCGATCGGGTTGGCAAAGACTCACAAAATATTAAAGATTTTGAATGGAGTTTTTTTCCGATTTAAAGCCCGGAAAACTAAGTTCTAAATCCTTCGTTTCGGGATTTTCGATTACGCTGCAGAGCATCGGTACAATCGTCATTCGGTTTTCGTTGAACACGATCACTTTGCCGCGGAATTTTTCGATCTGTTCTCCGATGTAATCCTGTTTGACGACGGGCGCTACAACGAGAGAAGTTTCCGGTTTGATGCCCCGAAAAAAGAGATGATTATTCGAATTGGTGGAAACGAGAAAGATACTCGTTTTTTCCAATTCTTCCAATTCCATCAAAAGATTTTCGTAATAATACTGAAAGGAGATCAGATAACCGTCAGCCGAATCGCGGAGAATCTGTCCTCTTCTGTAAAGGTCGATCCATTGAATCATTTTTTGAATCGTATCCTTGTTCACCTGCAACACTTCCTGAATATTGCTGATCAACGGGCTGATCTCCAATTTTCGAAAGTCGGCGAGACACTGGTAGATAAGCTCCCACCACTTTTTGACTTCCACCGCGTCGTCCGGATTGTTCGGAATGTATTTTCCCAAAGAATGATGTTGGTGATCGCTGAAAATGATTCCGCCCACGATCTTGGAAAATTCTTCGAATGAAAAAATCAGGGACTGAATCAGTTCGAACGATGTTTCCCTTTCTTCCTTTTGTTTTTGGATAAAGTTCGAATAGGAAGAGGCGATGTTCGAAGGATAGAATTTGTTGATCAGAGACGGGTTGATGATCTTTTGAATCGGTTTTCCTTTGGTCGGGTCCATCATCACTTGTTGATTTGGAATTCCGTGCAGGGAATAATTTGTCCAAGTCAAGTCGTTCGTATCGAAAATTCTTCTGGCGTATTCTTTTGCCAAGAAGAGAGATTCCCCGATGCTTCGATCGCTGAATAGATACGTATAAAACTGAATCGTGAAATCGATCGTGTTCTGATTGTCGATGATTTCCCAGTTGGTTCCGATGAAACTTTTGATCCCGGACATCAAGAACGCTCCGGCGAAATTGTTCATCAAATCCGAGTTAAGAGTTCTGGACGCGTTCGAGTTGGACTGACATGAATTGGAAAACACCAAATCGGTGTTAAAGCCTGAGTTTTTGATTTCTCTCGCTTTGAGAATTTTGCCTTCCGAAATCAGCCATCCGTTTTCCAGAGGATCGTCGGAAAAGTAAAGATGTCCGGAGTAGTGAATGATATTCTTTCCCTTAATCAAGGAAAGAAGTTTCAGCTTTGTTACTTGCTTTCCTCCGATGAACTCGATTTCCAAGCGGGACGGAGAAACTTTCTCGCTCAATACTTTGAAAAGCTGTTCCCCTTCTTTTTGGGCCCATTCCAAATCCTCCGTCGGATCGGCGATGATGAGCATTCTCAATTTTTCTTTTTCTTTAAAGGTACTTTGACTGGATTCTCCACGGACGGTTTTTCCGATAAAAAATTTATCCGACAAAAAGCACGTTCCGTCGTGTAGTAGTTCCCACGGAATCACTCCGAGTTTCGGATCCATGTTTAAATGGAGATATTTCTCCGTGGTAAGTCTGAGTTTCTCCTGAATCGGAGCGGGAAAAAATTGATCGTAAAACGTTTCACCGAGGATTTTCAGCTCGTGAAGAATTTCTGTCTCAAGGGTTTTGTGGCTCATTCCTTTGGAATTGACCGCATTGGAAACACGAACCAAATTTTCGATTTCTTTAATATACTCTAGAATGAGGTCTTCGTCGATTGTCGACTGTAGATGGGATTCCGATCCGCTTCCGGACGTATCTAGGATATTGAATACGTTTACGGTTCCGACTCTATCGATAATCAGGTTCAGCATGGTTCAAAATCCAGGATCAGATTATAACACTGGATTGTTTTTTCCAGAATTCTTTTTATAAGGAAAAATAAAAACGAAAATCCCTTACTGCGTTTTGGAATTCACGCAGCAATCGAAATTTATTTCCTAGGATTTTTCCGGTTTAGGCTTCTAAAAGAATGAAAAGATCCAAAGACTTGGAGTTCTCTTTTCCTTGAAACTCGACTGTGTATTTTCCCTCTCTCAACCCGGAGAAATTCGCGATTCCTTCGTTGTTAAACTGGTTGGAAAGAATGAATCGCGTATCCTTGTACAGATTGACTCTTTGAAAAGAATCCGCGTCCGGAGATTCGATCTTAACGCTTAAGAATGCAGTTTCGGGAGTTTCCTGAACGAGTTGATACGTAAATTTAGAGTTATCGAGAACCTTTTCCTCAAAAACGACAAACTCGGACGGATCTTTTGTCAAAGCCGAACGCATGGAAGGCGCGTAGTCGACTCTTGTGTTAATTTGAAGAGATTCTACAAGACTTTCAAAGATACGGGCGCCGGACTTCCCCAGTTTTACGACAATGGATTCCTTGGTAGGAGCCTTTCTCGCAAGTTCAAGAGTGACATAACGTTTTAAATACTCGGGCACTTCTTTCGAAAGATAGCCTGATAGATCGGCCTTTTGCAGATCGATGGCTTCTTGAAGTTCGGAAAATTTTCCGTTTTGAGAAGCTTCTTTTAAATACGACAAGGTCGCCGCGCTAATACCGGCTTGGATCGACTCTTCCAGTTGGATGAGCTGGTTCTGCAGATTTGTATCTTTATCTGCATTCGCTTCTTCTCCATTCAATAATGAGAGCAGAAGCTCGTTTTTTTGGTTCAATTCAGATCCCGAATCCATTTTGGTTCTCCAATAGCATAAAAAGACGGAATTTTTTAAAAATCCAAATCACTAAAATCTAGCTTTTTCTGAATTTTTTCAATTAAACGTAGAAGCGTCACACTTACGTTTCCTTCCGAAATCCCGATCAGGTCTGCGACTTCGCGGTAAGGGGTTCGTGCGAGAAAATGACCTTTCTTCTTCTTTTCCAAGAGCTTCTTGCGTTGTTCGTATTTTTTCTTTAAAGCATGAGACGTTTTATCCACTTCCATCGGGAGAATCGGTGCGATTTTCGCGGTGTTCTGTTGTTTTTCTTTTAAGTCGAGAATGTTCAAATAAAGAGACGTAATTTTGTCTTCCATTCTTATATTCTCTTCTTCCCGATTGGAAAGTTCCGACCGCAACTGAAGAATTTTTTCTTTCAGCGCATCCGTGGATAATCCCGTTTTTTCCAAAAGATATTGAACTTCGTCTTCGTTTAAGTTGAGATAATAAATATAAGAGAGTTTGAAAATAACCCGTTTATCGACTCCGATTTCCTGCAAGGCTTGGTTGAATCGATCGGAAAGTTCGGTCGCTTCTTCCTGCATTTCAGGTCGGTTGTCGGGTTCGTCCTCGATGGTGGCGTATTCTTTCCCTTCTTTGCTGATCTTCCCTAAATTGGTGACCTTGAGTTCGCGTTTGGTTCTTTGCCAATCGATCAGCATGTTTCTGAGGACCGAATAAAACCACGTTCTGAAACTGGATTTTCCCTTAAAGCTGCCGAAACGGGAACCGGTTTTCAGCCTTTCGAACGCATAGATAAAAAAATCACCCGCGTCGTCTTCGCTCAGATGAAAGATCTTCATCGGGAAATTGTAGATGTCTTCCGAATAGATTTCGAAGAATTGTTTAAGAGCTTCTTCTTCTCCGTCTCCACAGCGAGAAACCAGATCCAGGGTTTTATCTTTTGACAAATTCATTTTGTATGAGTTACTTGCACTAGGGTTTGGGTCCTGAATGAAAAGATTTCTCTTAATCGCCGTCTGGACCGCGTTCCATCTGAGCATGGAAGCGGAAAATAATAAAGTAATAAATTATCTTGTCCCCGTCAAAACCGATCAGCTGGAAAACAAAATCACCTCGACTTTCGGGGAATCCAGAGGGGATCACTTTCATAACGGAATGGATATTTCTTCCATGAACGAATCCGTCCTTGCGATGGCCGACGGAAAAGTTTTATACAGTCGTTATGCGGAAGACCATCCTTTTGAAGACGAACTCGGAACCGGAAACTCGGTTTGGCTGGACCACGGTTCCGGAAATTTTACGGCCTATTACCATTTGAAAGACGGCCGAATTTCGAAGCTGTTAAAACCGGATCTGATCAAGGCGGGCGAGAAAATCGGTGTTACGGGAAACTCCGGTCACTCAAGCGGAGCGCACCTCCACTTTGTTGTACTTCGTAAATACGGTTTGGAAATTCTGGACCCTCTTAAATTTCTTTCTCCGATTCCCGATAGCTCCGTTCCGGAGATCTCCAGCCTTCTCGTGCACGTAAACGGAAAGTTTACGAACATCAACGACGGGGACAATATCAATCTTTCCAAAGAATTCCCGTTTACGGTTTCGATCGTAGACGCGGGCGAGAAAAAATCCCAAAGAAGGGGAATTACCAAGGTTCAATATTTTTTAAACGGAGAAGCGCTCCGCTCCGCGGACTTCGGCGCTTTGCAGTATTCTTCCTCCGAATGGAAGAATCCGAACGGATATTCGTTTACGAGTTTATATCACAAAGACCAATATTTGATCGGAAATCTGAATCTGAAATCCGGTGAAAATACGATCAAGGTTGTGGCTTGGGATTTTCGAGGAAATATGAACGAAAGAAGTTTCACCTTCTACGTTAGTCGTCTTTGAGAAAGAGTTTTTGATTTAAGCCGCGGCAAGGTCCGCTGGACCGCATGGCGGATTTAACGAAGCGATTTTTGAAACGATAAGATTGTTTTATCGAAGAAGGTCGCAGACAAGCCCGATTCTAAAATTTTTTACTGATTCGATCGGTTTCGGAAAATTACGGAAACTAACTCTAAAAACGGGGACGAAGAATTACGTTTTCGTAATGAATCGGATTAACCGACGTTGCCTGCGACTTGGTTTCGGTTGATCGGCTTGATCTGTTCTCCGACCGAATAAAAAACCGTACTATCGCCCAATAGATCCGCCAATCGGAGAAAGAGTTCGCTGATCGGTTGAATCGAATACGCGTCGTGCGCTCGAATTACGCTCTTTTCCTCCTGGTTTTCCACGATGTGAAAGTAAACGGAGGATTCTCCTTTATAACAAGCGAGGAGAGCGTATAGTTTAGGAATGAGTTCCGGATCTTCCGTATGTCTTTCTTCCAAACGAAGGTGAAGCGATTTTTCGAGTTTGTCTTCGATCGTCGAGTCGTCCAAGATCTCGATGCTGTTCACCTTGATCTGCCCGCGGAGTTCTGCATCTCCGACTTCGATCTTATCCAAATCCCCTTTGATGAAGATCGCTTGATCTTCCTTTATGAATTCCTTATATTTCTGATAGGTTTTTGCGAAGGCGACACATTCGATCTCGCCGGTCCGATCTTCTAATTTGAAATTGGCGAATTCTTCGTTGCGTTTGCTCAGCTTGATGTTTTTGGATGCGATCACTCCCGCGACTTCCACTTTGGTTCCCGACTTGAGATCGTCGAACTTTTCGATCGGAATGGTTTTGAGGCTCTTGAGTTGTTTCTCGTATTTATCGAGAGGGTGACCGGATAAGTAAAGTCCTGCCACGGTTTTTTCCCGTTTGAGCTTTTCGTCGATTTCCCATTCGAGCGCGTCCTTCGGTAGATTGAGCGTGAAAGAACTTTCCGCGCCGCCGAACAAAGAGAACTGGCCTTCGTTGGCTCTTTCCTGCTCTTTTTGCGCAAAAGTAAGAATCGAGTCCACCGATTCAAAAAGACATTTCCGAGTATAACCGAAAGAATCCAAGGCGCCCGCTTGAATCAACGCTTCGAAAACTTTTTTATTGATCAATCTCGTATCGATGTTTAATGCGAAGTCCTGCAAGGTCTTAAAATTTCCGATCTTCGTTCTTGCGTGAATGATGCTGTTGGCGGCGGTTTCTCCCACGCCCTTCATCGCGGATAAACCGAAACGAATCGTTGTATCGTCAATCACACTGAAAGAAGCTTGCGACTCGGAAACATCCGGGTTGAGGATTCGAATTCCCATCTCCCGAGCGTTGTTGATGTATTTTACGATATCGGTCGTCTTGCCGTGATCCGATGCGAGAAGTGCGGTCAAATATTCGATCGTATAATTCGCTTTGAGATATGCGGTTTGATACGTGATGATTGCATACGCGACGGAGTGGGACTTATTGAATCCGTAACCACCGAAACGTTCCAATTGTTCGAAGAGATCCTTGGCGACTTTTTCCTGATTCCCTAATTTAACCGCGCCTTCCACGAACTGGATTTTGAGCTTTTCCATCAGGTCGGCTTTCTTCTTCGCCATCGCTTTTCGCAACATGTCCGAATCACCTACCGAGAATCCTCCGACCACGCGCGAGATACTCATCACCTGTTCCTGATAGACGGGGACTCCGAACGTTTCTTTCAGAATCGGTTCGCAGGAAGGAAGAGGATAGGTGACTTGTTTTTTGCCGGACTTACGATCCAAATATTCGTCCAACATTCCTTCACCCATCGGACCGGGACGATACAACGCGATCAGGGCCACGATCTCGTCAAAATTGCTTACCTGACTTTTAGCGACCAGATCCGTGATACCGGTGGATTCTAACTGGAAGATACCGAGTGTATTCGCTTTTCTTAATAATGCGTACGTGTTCGCGTCTTCGTACGAAATCTCGTCGAGGTTGATCCGAATTCCTCTTCTTTGTTCGATGAGTTTGATTGCGTAATCCAAGGTCGTTAAGTTTTTCAGACCCAAGATATCCATCTTGATCAAGCCGATGCTTTCTAGGTTGTTCTTATCGTATTGAGTTACGATAGAACGGAAACCGGGCCTTTCTTTTTCCGCGACCGTGGAAAGAGGAACGACTTCTTCCAGCGGATACGGAGAAATCACAACGCCTGCGGCGTGTCTTCCCGGCTGACGATAGTTTCCTTCGAGTCTTTGCGCGATCGCAAAAATCTTATGATTGATATCGTCTTTTTCGGAAAAGTTTTTCAGCTCCGAAGAGGTGTTTAAGGCTTCGGCGATGGACATTCCGAGTTTGTTCGGAAACGCCTTTGTCATTTCGTTCGCTTCTCCGAACGGAAGATTCAGCACGCGAGCGACGTCTTTCAGCGCGGCCTTTGCGGCCAGAGAATTGAACGTGATGATCTGTCCGACCCTTTCTTCGCCGTATCTTCTACGGATGTAATTGATGACTTCTTCCCGTCTTTCCACGCAGAAATCGGTATCGATATCGGGCATGTCCTTACGATCGGGGTTTAAGAATCTTTCAAAGAGAAGATTGTGTTGGAGCGGTTCCACGTTCGTGATTCCGAGCGCGTAGGCTACGATCGAGCCCGCGGCGGAACCTCTTCCCGGTCCGACCGGAATTCCGTTTCTCTTTGCGTAGTTGATATAATCCTGAACGATTAAAAAGTAACCGGCGAACTTCATGTTTTTGATCGTGTTGAGTTCGAAAACGACCCGATCTTTTATCTCCGGAGTAAGACTCGGATACTTGCGTTCGATTCCTTCCCAGATCAATTTTTCCAAATACGAGTCCGCGTCGTATCCGTCCGGAACTTCGAATTCGGGGAGAAGATAATTTCCGAACTGAAGTTTTAAATTTACTTTATTACTGATTTCTAATGTGTTATTGAGCGCTTCCGGGATTTCGGGGAATAGCCTCGCCATCTCGTCCCTATTCTTGACGTAGAATTCTCCGTTGAAGCCGAATTCCATCGGGTCGGTGATGCGTTTCTGCATTCCGATTCGGAGCAGAATGTCCTGCGCTTCTTGGTCGTTCTTTTTTAAAAAGTGCGAGTCGTTCGTAACGACGAGCGGAATTCCGGTTCTTTTTCCGAAGTCGTAGATTTGTTTTGCTACGGTCATCTGCTCGGGAATTCCATGGTTTTGGATTTCCATGTAGAAATCCTCTTTGCGGAAAATTTCGTTCAGTTTTCCCGCGAGTTGGAACGACTCGTCGATTTTTCCTTCGAGAATTTTCCGGTTCACTTCTCCCGCTAGACAAGCCGTTAAACAGACAAGGCCGTCGCTGTGTCTGTCGAGCAGATCGTAGTCGATTCTCGCCTTTTTATAAAAACCTTCGGTGTAGGATTTGCTGGAAAGACGTATTAGATTTTTGTAACCTTCTTCGTTTTTTGCGAGAAGGATGAGATGATACGCGTTTCCGTCCGCGATCTTTACCATCTCCGTTTCCTGTTTGCGGTTCGGAGAAACGTAGAATTCGCTGCCGATAATCGGCTTGATTCCCTGTTTCATCGCCTCGTTGTAAAACTCGACCGCTCCGAACATGTTTCCGTGGTCGGTCATTGCGACCGAAGACATGCCGCATTCCTTGACGTGCTGCATCAATTCTTTGATTCGAATCGCGCCGTCGAGCATGGAGTAGTTTGTGTGCAGATGTAGGTGGGCGAAATCCTGCATTGTAAGGGACATAATAGAATTTCGACTCGTCTCCAGTCAAGAGTCTAATCGATCAAAATCTATAAGTTAGACCAAAATCCGAAACGTTTCAGAGGATAGAATTTTTGAAAACGTCTCGGAAAATAGAAGCGCGTATTTTAGGAAAAATAACTCCGGTCGGAAGCAGTAAATCAAAAGCCGTGCTTTGGCACGGCTTTTGATTTTAATTTCTAAGGATAAACTCCTCGGAAAAGAAACGGAATCTTTTTGATGTCGGTTTAACCTTTCGGAGGAAGAGGTCCGAGTTTATCAAGAAGCATTTGGTTGACCAATTCGGGATCGGCCTTGCCTTTGGAAACCTTCATCACGTAGCCGACGATGGCGCCTAACGCACGATCTTTTCCGCTTTTGTATTTTGTGACCGCGTCCTGATTGTTTGCGATCGCTTCGTCTACGATTCTTTCTATTTCCTTATCGTCCCGAACTACGATCAGATTTTTTTCGGTGACGATCGTTTCCGCGTCTTTGTTCGAGGTAAGAAGTTCTTCGAAAACTGTTTTCGCGATTTTACCGGAAATTTTTCCGTCAGCGATCAATTTAACGAGTCCGCCGATGCGTTCCGCAGAAACAGAAAATTCTGATATTGTAATGCTTTCTTTGTTTACGATTCCGAGAACTTCGTCTTTGACCCAGTTGGATGTTTTTTTTGCATCTCCGGAAACTTTCAAGGCGTCCTCGAAGTAGTCCGCGATTTCCCGTTCCGCGGTTAAAACTTCGGCGTCGTATTTCGGAAGCCCGAGCTTTTCCACAAAACGATTCTTTCTTTCGTTCGGAAGTTCGGGCAATCTTTCGCGAACCGCTTCCACGGTTTCCTTTTGAAGAATGATTACCGGAAGATCCGGATCGGGAAAGTAACGATAGTCGTGACTCATCTCTTTCGTTCTCATCGTCACAGTTTTGTTCGCGACTGAGTCCCAGAGTTTTGTCTGCTGTTGAAAGGTTTTACCTTCCAGCGTCATTTCGGTTTGCCATTCGACTTCGTAGTCGATCGCGGCTTTTACCGCTTTGAAAGAATTGAGGTTTTTGATCTCCACTCTCGTTCCGTATTTATCCGAACCTTTGGGACGGATCGAAACGTTCGCGTCGCAACGAAGAGAACCTTCCTCCATATTGCAATCGGAAACGCGGATGTATTTCAGAACGGCTTTTAGAGAATTGAGGTAATAATACGCTTCGTCCGAAGAACGCATGTCCGGTTCCGAAACGATTTCGATCAAAGGAGTTCCCGCTCTGTTTAAATCGACATAGGATTGGGGAACGTTCGGATCGGCGGAGTGAATCAGCTTTCCCGCGTCTTCTTCCATATGAATTCGAGTCAGACGAACGAAGCGGGGAGATTCTTCCCCTTTGATCGTAAACGTGACCCCGCCTCCCGTGCAGATCGGTTTGTCGAACTGGGAGATTTGATACCCTTTCGGAAGATCGGGATAAAAATAATTCTTACGATCGAATTTCGTAAAGAGTGTGATGTCGCATCCGAACGCGAGTCCGGCCATGATCGCTTTTTCCAGCGCCGATTCGTTCAACACGGGAAGCGCGCCCGGTAAGCCTAAACAAACGGGATTGGTCTGAGAGTTCGGAGGAGCGCCGAACTTGGTCGCGCTTGTAGAGAATATTTTCGATTCCGTGTTGAGCTGCGCGTGAACTTCCAGCCCGATGATCGTTTCAAATTCTGCCAACTGTATCTCCTTTTCCGGATTGTCATCCAAAACCGATTGAGGATTCTATCCCTAATCCTTGGAGAACGATCTCTAAATGTAGTCTCGGGAAAGCGGAATCTACGGGCAACGGATTTTTTATGAAACAGATCCTCTGTATAGCAAACCAGAAAGGCGGAGTCGGCAAAACGACGACCGCGGTTCATCTCGCTTTCGGCCTCGCGCTCAAGGGAGAACGAGTCGTTCTTTTGGATCTGGATGCACAGGGAAACGCCACTTCCGTTTTTATCGAAGGGGATTCCCTCGCTTCCAATGCAGACGATGGAAGAGAAAAAAGTCTGTATCGAATTTTTAGAGACGGCGGAAATCCGAACGACGTTTTGATGCCGACTCGGATCGACGGACTCAAGATCGGTCCTTCTCATTCTTCTCTTGCCGAAGTGGACGTGATGCTTTCCGGAAAGATCGACGGATTTTTTCACCTTAGGGATTCGTTGGAAACGATCAAAGACGAATTCGATTATGCGATCATCGATTGTCCTCCGAGTCTTTCCATGATAACACTCAACGCGTTTGTCGCTTCCACCGGCTTACTTGTTCCGTTACAGGTTTCGAAGTTTTCCTTGGACGGAATCGAAGCGATCTTGGAAGCACATAAGAATACCGTAAAACGATTCAATCCTTCCTTAAAAGTGTTGGGTGCGTTGTTGACGATGTTCAATCCGAGAACGACACTTTCCCAAACTCTCGAACCGATGATCGAACCTTACTTGAAATTATTTTCCTCAAGAATTCCTCCTTCGGTCAGCGTGGAAGAGGCGCATATGTTAAAGCAGACTCTTTTCGAATATCAACCGAAGGGAAAGGCGACCAAATCCTATCAAGGTTTTGTGGAAGAGGTTTTGGCCCTTGCCTAAAAAGGATTTATTAAAACAAGCAGCGGGCGCGCACGTTCGCAAAACCTTAGGCGGAGAATCTGCAAGCGAATCCCCGAATCCTTCGACTTCTTCCGAATCGACGCTGAAGAATTCTCCCGTTGCCGAATCGCAAATGCCGCAAACGGAAAGTCCGCGATCCGTTCCGGAAGAAGCGGCTTCCGAAAAAGAATTCGTTTATTCCGGAAGCGAAACTTCTCACGTCGAGCAAACTCAAAACCGATCTTATAACAAAGAATCCGATTCCTCCGAAACGAAAACGGACGAATCTTTCGCAGCGGCCGATCCACGGGAGAATTCTCCCGTTCGGAATTTATCCTCTTCCGAGGCAAGAGAGGAAAAACATTTGCCCAAAAAGAACCACCTCCACAGGATAAGCAGTGTCATGAGATTGGAAGACTATACAAGACCGGAATCCTCCGAAAGAGAAGGTTCCTCGCGATTTTTAAAGATTGCCGGGGTGATTCTTCTGGCGCTCGCCGTTTGGTTTTTCTGGCCCGCGAAACACGAAATCTATATGGACATCGATAAGATGACTCCCGAAAAAGTTTCCGGAATGAGTTCTCAAAAAGAATATCATTTCTCTCATGGACAAGACTTCTTCATCTATTATAAAAAAGGCTGGTCCACTCCGAAACGAGTTCGTTTAACAATTTATCGCACAGACGGCGGAAAGGAAGAATTCTCCGTTCAAGAAAAGGACTTCCGTAAGAGTTTTGAAAAATTTCAGACCTACTACGACGATACGTTTTTCGATCAGCAGGGATCTTACGAAGTTGAGATTCGGGACGAAGACGGAGAATTGCTCGTAAATAAGAAGTTTACCATCGACTAAATTTTGAGTCGATCTATATATTATAAAAATAGAATGTATTTAGAATCCGAATTTTCCAGCGAAAAAATGATTTTCCCCATCTCGAAAAACGTTTCGATTCAAAAACGCAAGCCCGAGACGAAGTTCGCTGTCGTTTCGAATCAAGAATTCGATTCTGCGGTAAAACTCGCTTCGGCCTTGAACGTTAAATCGGTTTCTTCCCGAAAATTTTTCGGTCTTTCGTTTCGGAAAAATCTGTTCCTTTTAACCGCGATCGTCTTATCGTTCGGCGCGTGCGTAAAGGAACCGCTTCCCGCAAACATTCCCGCGGGCGCTAAGTTTCAAAAAGAATTCAACGCATACGTTCTTACCGAGCCGGGAAGAAGACGCATTTACTACGATAACGGAAAGATTTATCAAGATTGCTCCGTAAATGAACTCGGATTGGAAAACGGACTCTGCCGCTTCTATTCCAAATACGAAGATCGTATATTAGCGAAAGGAAATTTTGAAAACGGGGTTCGCAGAGGAGAATGGATTTGGAACTTCGACAGCGGCAACTTGTATATCCGTCAGAACTACGGAAAGGGTCCGCGTAAACCCGAAGTGATGATGAGCGGGGACGAAGGAAACGAAGACGGTCTCTACGAAAGATTCTACGAGAACGGACAAGTCGAACTCAAAGGAAGTTATTCGGAAGGTTATCGAAATAATCTTTGGCAGAAATACTTTCCGGACGGCGAACTCGAATACACGGGCTATTATAAAAACGGCAGAAAAATAAGAACCTGGTTTTATTATTATCCGACCCATAAAACAGAAGCGATCGAAGTTTTCGACGATACCGGCGGTTTTCTTTCAAGAACGACTTATCTTCCCGACGGAACGATCAACTGCGAAATCAAAAAAGGTTCGAATACAGTTTGTCAGTCGTTGACTTCCGTTAAAAAATAAAATCGTGAAGACGATCTTCGGAATCTTCTTTCTTTTAATCGTTTATCTCAGCGTTTATTTTTCGCTGACCGTTTTTAATCTCTGGATTTTACTTTCCACGTTCGCTGTAGTTCATATCGGCTTGTTTCAGACCTTTCGAGAACGGCTCAATTCGAGGTTTTATCTCGTTTTATCGGTTGTTCACTTAATCGCCGTATTGTGTTTGAATTTGTATTTTAGGCAACCGGCAGCCGGTTAAAAAAATCTCATTAGCAATTCCGAACCGAATGTTATAGTTTGAAAAAACGACGCTTCCGGAAAAAGGATCGGCGACTTTTAGAAAATTATCGAAACGGAAATGTTAAGGTTTCTTAAAATTGCCGTGGCGATACGAGCCTTCGAAACATTTACGTTTTGAAAGCTCGTTTGAAGTTCGGGAAAATCTCACAATCCTCTGCTCGAAGCGAAATCGAGAACCCAAGTGTTCATCGATAAGATCGAAAACAAAAGAACCACAAACAAAATTACGCCCAAAATCGCGAACGTGATAAAGATCGTGTTTCGAATCACGCGGAATTGAAGATAACTTACGGATAAAGTAACGTTACCGGTCGGGGTAAGTTCGTCGCTCTTTCCCATTCTGAAATAATTGCGGATGTAAAACAGCATCATAAAAACGAGAAGCACGATCAGAAGAATTCCGAACTCGAACGAATAATGTTTTTGAAGAAGGAAAATCGGAATGTAGATCAGATTTCCCAAAAGAATTCCCGCGGCCATGATCGCCGCAAAATGAAAGAACATCGGAATCCACGAAATTTTAGAGGAAGAAGTCGATTGGATTTCTCCTTCTTCTCCGTTTTGAGCCGTTTTCAAAACGCCGAAACGATCCGCTTTTTCTCCGTAGACTTTGGAAATCGCAAAGATCATATAAATCAAAAGCACGAAAAGAGAAAACAAGAACAAGGAAGAGACCGCTCCGATCACGGGGGTCTGCGGTATGCTTCTCATCGGATGCTGCATGGACATCAAAACCGGAAGAATGGAGATCAAATACAGACTTCGGTTTAAAAAAACGTAAAACCAAGCCTTATAGTGGAGACTCAAAAAGGAAGTTACTGATAAGAATATTAGAAATCCATAAATAAAGAGCATGATCTTCTGCCCGAGAAGAATCCGATTCATCCGATCCACCGTGGCTTCGAGTTGAGCGTCGGTAGGAATCGTTTTCTCGTTCAATTCCTCCAAAACCTTGGAAGTGAGCCGGATCTTGGAGATCAAACCTCGTTCGATTCCCCATTGCGGTTCGAGTTCTCTTCCCGATCCTTCGAGTAGGGCTTCCATGGAATCCATATCTCTCGGATCGTAAAAGACAGGTTCGAAAGAGATATTCACGAGGCAGAAAAATAAAATGAGAAACGGTATGATTTGAGCGAGTTTTGTTTTCATGGTTTTGTTAAAAAAGAAATACGAAGATTGCGGTCATTGCGATTCCCAAAACTCCGAGAGCGATCAGGATCGTAATCAACAATCCCGAGTCTTCCGAGGAAGAATTTTGCGAAGAGCCTTTGACGGAGGACGATTTGCCCGAAGTCGAAGCGATCGGTTTTTCACCCGTGTAAGGACGAACCTTGATCGAATTCTCTTCTTCATAAATTTTTCCGAATATATCCGAACCGATCTGAACCACGGTTTCGTTTTCAACTCCGTTGTTCTTGGAGGAAACGACCGTTCCCGGAACCGGACGAATTTGTCCTTCGGGTGTTTCGAGTTTCATTGCTTCGATAATGCCTTGGGAAGAAGTATCCGATTTTAAAAGTTGGATCATGATTTTGTCGCCGGGTTTCAACGTATTGATTTGAATCCCGGAAACGGGAGAAAGAACGTACTTCATAGGGATCACACGCGAACCGGGTGGAATGGACTGTTCCGGCGTTTCAACGGGTCTGCTCATTTCCGCGGGGGAAGAAGGTTCCATAGAAGGAAGATCTTCGTCCGTTTCAATGGATGAATTTTCGAATCCGAAACTTTGGTTTTCTTCTTCGAGTTTGGAACGATCTACGATGACGTAAAAAATCTGAATGACCGGTTTGGAATTACCGGCCGCTTGATTGATGACTTGATTCAGGATGTAAGAAATCTTATCGTTATCCTTGCTTTTAAAGTAATGCATCAGCTGTTCCATAAAGTCGTCCGACTTTCCGTTCGCTTGGAACAGTTCCATCAACTTGTTCGTGAGATTCTTAAGTTGTTTGCCTTCGTATTTCAGTTTTTGGCAAACGTTGACGACGTCTTTGTGAGTGGAAACGGATAGTTGAACGGAACCGATGTTCTCGGATTGGCCGACCGCAACTACTTCGATCTTATCCATCTTCGCCTGTTGGATATCGATCACGCTGGTAAATAAAATATGAATGGATGAGGAAGGATCTCTAGAGATAAATTGAAACGAATAAACCTGATTGGAGCTCATGTATTTTTAACTTAAGAAGGCTCCGTTTGGGAAACTTTCTTCTTTATTTTTGACATTCTGGTTCGGATTCAGAGAATTGTCAAACTAAGGAAGGATTTCACCTTCTAATTTTAAGAGTTTTTTGATGAAGTCAAATTTGTTCCGGGGTTCGTTGATATTTCTGGTAACCTCCCGTTATATTCGGGGGTCCCGGGTCGCAGGTCTCCTCTCCTTAAAATCTAGACTATCGTTCATTGTGATGACGGTAGGCGTTTCTCTTTTGATCGTTGTCTTATCGATCTTCAACGGCTTTCAAAGACAGGTAAAAGAATCGCTCTGGCAAGGCGGTCCTCATATCACGATTGAAAACAATTTCGATTCCGGTGATATACAGAATTATGAAAAGATAGTTTCTTGGTTAAGCAAGAATCCTTATTTAAAAGATAGGATCGTTTCCATCGGTGGAAGCATCACGAGTCACGGTCTGATTCAAAATAGCAACTCTTTCATTCCGATTATGGTGCGCGCTCTTCCCGTCGAGAACATTCAGGATTTAATCGGAAATCGTCTTCCGAATTTTCCGCGCATCGTTCATCACAATCGCGAAGAAATCGCGCGTTACAACACGGACAATCAGGTCTTGATCGGAAAAGAGATGGCCGGTCTGTATAATTTCGACTTAGGCGCGAATCTTACTATGGCTGTTCCGGGCGGAAGATTTTCGCTCGGAAAAGGCGTGGACGTTTCGATCAAAACGTTTCGAACCGTTGGATTCTTTAAAACCGGATATTATAATTACGATACACATTACGTTTTTCTTTCGCTTCCCGTGGCGCAAAAATTCTTTAACTTGAAAAACTCGGTAAATCAAATCGCGATCAAAGTGAAGTCGCTCGACGATCTGCAAAACTGCAAACGCGAGATCTTAAAAGAATTCAGAGATCCGGAATTCGAAAACGAGATCGGTTATTCCGCTTCTTTCAGCGTAAGAACGATCGCGGAAGAACAGGAGAATTTCTTTACCGCGTTGAAACTCGAAAAAACGATCATCTCCATTATCGTTTTCTTATTCATCATTCTCGCCGCGTTGGGAATGGTTGCGAGCGTTTACAGTTTGGTGCGGGCAAAGCGGAAGTCGATCGGAGTCTTAAAAGCGCTCGGCTTGCCTTCCTCCGGAATCCTGTTGATCTTCACGTTGAACGCGATGGTCGTCGGAGTTCTTGCTTCTCTTGTCGGAGGAGTTTCCGGCATTTTTATCGCGGGCAATTTGGAAACGATCGTAAACGGTCTTTCCGAACTCATCAACATGGTGGGATTTTATTTTTATCATTCCGAATGGACGAACGTGGAGTTGGTTCCGAAGGACGTATATTACTTCGATCATATCCCGGTCGATATCGATATTTCATTTATCTTTATGGTGACGACCGCGGCCACGATTCTTTCGGGAATCGCCGGTTATTTTCCGGCGCGATGGGCCGCCGGTTTGAATCCTGTTGATACGATAAGGAACGACTAACGTGAGTCTGATCAAAGTAAGAAGTCTAGTAAAGAATTATCATATTCTCGATAAGGAATTTAAGATTCTCGATCATCTCGATCTCGATGTCGAAGAAGGCGAGATCGTTTCCGTGGAAGGAAAGTCCGGAATCGGAAAGTCAACCCTCTTGAACATCTTGGGTTCGATGGATTCATCCGATAGCGGAGAAGTGAACGTTTGCGGAGTCGCGCTCGATCAAATTTCTGAAACCGGAAAGGAAAAGTTTCGGGCGGAGAAAGTTTCCTTTATCTTTCAACATCATCTTCTGCTTCCCGATTTTACGGCTCTGGAAAATGTCAGCATTCCTCTGTTGATCAACGGAGTTCAACCGGGAAAGGCGCGACAACTGTCCATCGATATGTTGGATCGCGTGGGACTCAAGGATCGTCACGACAACTTTCCTTCACAGCTTTCGGGCGGTGAAAGCGCGAGGGTCGGAGTAGCGAGAGCGCTCGTTGCAGGAAAGAAGCTCGTGCTTGCGGACGAACCGACGGGAAACTTGGATCGTGAAAATTCACGGAACTTGATGGCTTTGATTTTGGAACTTCAGAAAGAGCTTCGTTTTTCCATGGTGATCGTAACACACGATATGGAACTTGCGTCGCTGGCTCACAGAAGGAACCAAATGGCGGGCGGGAAACTGCAGCCGATTTCTTAAAGTAAAGGTTGAATTGTCGTTTTATTATTTGGTCCGACAAAGCGTCAGTGTGAAATCCCGTTTTTGTGGGAACTCTTACATCGTTTAAGATAGAATCGGCTTGCACCGTAGTTCCGACCTTTTTCAAAATGGAACCGACAATTCTTATGTCTTCTTCCGAAACCTGTTTATACTGCGGAACTAACTCAACGATTTGGAACGAACGTGGAAAGATCGGTTGTGTCCATTGCCTCAAACTCTTTCGAAAAGAATACCAAGCGCATCTGAGAGAACGGGACTTTGAACTTTCTTCGCGATTTTTACAGGGAACGGAACTCGAGAATTTTCTTCGGTTCGAATCCCTCTCGGAATCCCAAAAAATTCTTCAGTTGGACCGGATGGCTCCGCCCTTTACCTACCGACTGAGAATCGGCCGCAATCTCCAGGGGAGAATCTACCCGACCGCCGCCGATCCAGGTCTATCGAAAATCAAAAACGCCGGAGTTCCGACCCAAATCCTAAGGGAGTTCCTCTCGAACACCTTAGAGGTCGATCCCGCTCTGCTCAACGGGAAAGAATTACCGACCCGCCTTTCTTGGGGGGAAGGGACTTTATTTTTCGGGGATGAAGAACATCTTCGTTGGGAAACGTTTGCCCCGACGGTTTCGGAATTATTCCGACAAATCGAAACTTCTCCCCTAAAAAAATTAGAAGATCAAAAAGTTTTTGATTACGATCCGGATTTCGGTTATGTCACTTCCTGCCCGACAAACGCGGGATCAGGGACGAAAATTAGTTTGAAATTGTCTATGCGGTCTTGGAAAAATCGAAATTCTTCCTCGTTCAAAGTTCCCGGCTTTTTAGAGTTTTACCTTGAGAATTCTTCCGAATTCGCAGTTTTTTATCTGAAAAATTTTACTTTTTCTCAAAAAAATTCCTTTTTAAAATTAGTTTATTATTTAGCCTTACAGGTGGAACCGGCGTTGTAAGCCCGGAATTTACTCGAACTTCCGATCCTTTTTCGAAAACGTTCCGATACTGAAATTAAAAGCAGAGTTCCACTCTCGGGTGGGAATTTCGAAGCGAATTCAGTCTAATCATTACAAATAAAACTAAGGCGCTGTTATGCTGGAATTTACTAAAAGAGCCAAAAGAGTCATCAACGAGATCGCTCAGGATGAGGCCAAGCGTCTTGGTAGCGACTATATCGGGCCGGAACACATTCTGCTCGGTCTTCTGAAAGAAGAAGATTCGGTCGCTATCAAAATCCTGAACAATCTGAACATTAACCTCAACGAACTTCGTAAAGAGGTGGAACGAAGAACGCGCGAAGCTTCCGGAGCCTTGCTCATGGACGTCGCCGGCGGTCAGGATCGATATCAAAAAATTATCGAGCTTTCCAAAGAAGAAGCAAAACGACTCAAACACAATTACGTCGGGACGGAACATATCCTTCTCGCGTTGTTAAGAGACAACAACAATATCGCGGGCGGCGCGTTGTATTCTTTTAGCGTAAATTATAATGTTATAAAGAGCGAAATCTTACGTTTGCTCGGCGCTCCTCCTACGAGCTCCGTAGGCGTAAGCTCCGCGGCTCAATCGGGACCGCAGGGAACTCAGCCTCGTCAGGAGAAAACCAAAACTCCGATCTTGGACGAGTTCGCACGCGATCTTACGCAGCTTGCGAGAGATAAGAAATTGGATCCGGTTGTGGGAAGAGCGACCGAGATTCAAAGAGTCATTCAAATTCTTTCCAGAAAAACGAAGAACAATCCGGTTCTCGTCGGAGAATCCGGAGTCGGTAAAACCGCGATCGTGGAAGGACTCGCTCTTGCGATCGTAGAGAAGAGCGTTCCCGATCTGCTGTTCGAAAAGAGAGTTCTTTCTTTGGATCTTGCGTCTTTGATCGCGGGAACCAAATACAGAGGAGA
The DNA here is from genome assembly GCF_022267325.1 of Leptospira sanjuanensis. Lineage (NCBI taxonomy): Bacteria > Pseudomonadati > Spirochaetota > Leptospiria > Leptospirales > Leptospiraceae > Leptospira > Leptospira sanjuanensis. The sequence continues at coordinate 3,719,971 of NZ_JAIZBG010000001.1, read as the reverse complement.
ATTCGAAGAGCGTCTGAAAAAGATCATGAAGGAAATCACTTCCTCCACGAACATCATCATCTTTATCGACGAACTTCACACTTTGATCGGAGCCGGAGCCGCGGAAGGCGCGGTGGATGCTGCGAACATTCTCAAACCCGCTTTAGCGAGGGGAGAACTTCAGTGCATCGGCGCGACCACAAGCGCGGAATACCGCAAGTATATCGAAAAAGATTCCGCATTGGAAAGAAGATTCCAAGTCGTGAAAGTCGCGGAACCTTCCGTGGACGACGCGATTCAGATTCTCCAAGGTTTGAAAAAAGCGTACGAAGCTCACCACAAAGTGAGATACTCCGATAAGGCTTTGGAACAATCCGTAAAACTTTCTCACAGATATATCAACGATCGTTATTTACCTGATAAGGCGATCGATATCATCGACGAGGCCGGTGCCAAGGCGCGTTTGGCGAACTGCGCGCGTCCTCAAACGATCAAGGATCTCGAAGAGGAAATCAAATCTCTTGCGACTAAAAAAGAAGAATTAGTCCGCGCCCAAGAATACGAAAAGGCCGCCGGAGTTCGCGACGAAGTGAACCGGAAAAAACAGGCTATGGAAGAAAAGATCCGTTCTTGGCAAGAGAAGATGGAAGACTTCGCGGTCAACATCGAGGAAGACGATATTCTTTCCGTAATCTCATTATGGACCGGAATTCCTTTGGAAAAAATGGAAGAATCCGAATCCGACAAACTTCTCCGCTTGGAAGATGAACTGAAAAAACGCGTCGTCGGTCAGGGAGAAGCGATCGAAAAAATCGCGAAAGCGGTTCGTCGTGCGAGAACAGGATTCAAGAGCGAAAGACGTCCTACCGGATCTTTCATCTTCTTGGGACCAACGGGAGTCGGTAAGACCGAGCTCGCAAAAGCTCTTGCAAACTTCCTCTTCGGAAACGACGATGCGATGCTTCGTGTGGATATGTCCGAATATATGGAACCGCATGCGGTCAGCCGTTTGATCGGAGCGCCTCCGGGTTACGTAGGTTACGATGACGGAGGTCAATTGACCGAGTTCGTCAGAAAAAGACCGTACTCCATCATTCTTTTGGATGAGATTGAAAAAGCGCACCACGACATTTTCAATATTCTCCTTCAGATCATGGAAGAAGGAAACTTGACCGATACGAAAGGACGCAAAGTCAACTTCCGAGACACGATTATCATCATGACTTCCAACATCGGCGCAAAGGAAATTCAAGCCGGAGGAAGACTGGGATTCGAAGATCGTAAGGACGAAGCGCTGAAATACAAGTCCGATCAGACTCGCGATCAGTTGAAGAAATACTTCAATCCTGAATTCTTGAACCGTGTGGATGAAGTGATCTACTTCGGATCTCTCACGAAAGAAAACATCATGGCGATCATCGATATCATGGTGATCGACACGAACAAACGTTTCCGTGAAAAAGCGATCGAGGTTTCCATTACTCAGTCCGCGAAAGACCATATCATGGATATCGGTTACGACGAGAAGTTCGGTGCGAGACCGTTGCGTAGGGTTTTCCAAAGAGAACTCGAAGACCACATGGCGGTTCAAACACTCAAAGGGGCTTACAAGGAACCGACTAAAATCGAAATCGATTTCAAAGAAGGTAAACTTGATTTCGTTGAATCTGCTTGGACGGACTACAAACCGGCAGCTAAAGCCGGAGGAGACGACAATTCTTCCGGCAATCCTGAAAGGTCGGAAGAGATTGCCTTAGTGTAAGGATGCCTATACTCATCCCTGTATTGATTCTGATTTCCTATCTTCTCATTCGGAAGATTTGGTTTCACCTTAGGAAAATCAGAACCATTGCAGGGATCGAGAAAATTTCCCTCTGCGTTTTCCATCCCGATTTATTTCTTCCCGAGGTACGGGTCTTCTACAAGTATTACTTTCAGGGCGGGGTTTATTACGGCTCCGGATACATGCTTTTGACCGATTTTCTCGGCCAGGAAGAATATTCCATCTACCGAAACGGCGACGGACTTCCGGTCCTTGAAATGGAAGATCAGTCGGTTCTTTCCGAAGAACAGATCGAACACTTTCTTATGCAGAAGTATCCGAGCATCATCGTTTATATCGATCCGGTGGAACCGTTTCATTCTCTCATCGACTGCATCAACGCAAAGTCCATGAGTATGACCGCATAAATTTTTAGAGAGTATCAGTAATGCAGATGCGTATGTTTCGATCCTTAATTCTCGTATTGTGTTTCGCGATTTCGGCGAACTTCTCCCAGATATTCGCGCAAACCGGAGAAGAGTATTCCCAGGCTTTGAAAGAATTCGAAGGCCGGAACTACGAAAAGTCTTTGGAAATCATTCGAGTTCTGCATGAAAAAGGCGGACGTACCTACGAATCGCATTATTTGGCGGGTCATTGTCATTTTGCATTGGGAAGAAGCAAATCGGCCGCATCTCACTGGTCCGAAGCCCTTTCGATCAAACCCGGAGACGCGGCCGTCAGTCTGGACTACGCGAGATATCTTTTAAACAACGGAAGAGAAGACGACGGTTTGCAAATCATCGCACGCGCTTACGAGCTCAATCCGCGCAACAAGGACATCCGCCTTCTTTTTGGAACCGCGCTTCTTTACAACGGAAAGGCGAGAGACGCTCTCAGCATTACAGAAAAGTTGAAGGCGGAAGATTCGAACGACTATCGTCCTCTCGTGTTGGAAGGGCAGATCTATTATTATCTCGGAAGCATCGAAAAAGCGGAAGTGAGTTTGAAGTGGGCGAACTCACTCGTTCCAAACAACGCGAACGTATTGAACAATCTCGCGCTTGTTTATGAGAAGGCTTCCAATCAGGAAAATAAAAAGGGCAAATATTCCAATGCGAAGAATTATCTGAACTCCGCAAAGGAACAGATCGAATCGGCGCTCAAATTAGAACCTGAAAATTCTCACTTCAAAGATAATTTAAAAAGAATCGAAGTCAAACTCAATGCTCTCTCCAATAGCTGAACAAACGGTTCTATTCAACACTCTCGGCTGTCGTCTTAATTTTTTCGAGTCGGACGGTTTGTTCGCGTCTTTGACCAAACACGGATATCGTTCCGCCGAAGCGGAAGAACATCCGGAAGTCGTCATCATCAATACTTGCACCGTAACGAATAAGGCCGATTCTAGAAATCGAAATACGATTCGCAACGCGATCAAAAAGTTTCCGGGCTCTCAAATCTGGGTCACGGGTTGTTATGCCGAAACCGATCGGGATTCCATCGAAGCGATTCCCGGAGTTGCGGGTGTAGTCGGCAACACGGAAAAATCCAAACTTCCGGCGATGATTTTAGAGAGGAAAGGTTTGATCGATTCGGAAGAATTGATCCGAGTTTCTTACGATCGATTTTCCTATTCGGACGTTTTACCGAACGGACATACACGCGCTTACTTGAAAATCCAAGACGGATGCAATCGTAAATGTTCCTATTGTAAAATTCCTCAGGCGCGCGGTCTTGGGGTTAGCAGAAGGTATCAGGACGTTTTGGATCAAGTCCGTTTTTTACAGGACAACGGAGTCGGAGAAATCGTTCTAACCGGGGTCAATTTAGGCTGGTTTCGCGACGGAGAAAACAAAAAGGCCTTCAATAAAATCCTCGGAGACATCTTAAACATTTTAGAATATTCAAGAATTCGAATTTCTTCGATCGAACCTCCGGACGTAGGAAACGAACTCGCGGAACTGATGAGTCATCCGCGTTTTACTCCGTTTTTGCATATTCCTCTTCAAAGCGGAAGCGCCGAAATTCTCAAACGAATGAAACGCACTTATACTGCGGAAACGTTCCGCAAACGCGTGGAAACCGCGAAGGAAAAGGTTCCGGGTTTGTTTTTGGGAACCGATGTGATCGTCGGTTTTCCCGGAGAAACCGAAGAAATGTTTCAAGAAAGCGTTAGGATGGTTCGTGATCTCGGATTTGCTAAAATTCATGCGTTTCCTTTTTCCGTAAGAAGAAATACGTTGGCCGAAACGTTTCACGATTCCGTAAGCAAAGAAACGAAGAAAGAAAGGGTTCACGCGTTAAACTCGCTTTCGAGAGAACTTCATCAAAAATACGCGATCGCCGAAGTCGGAAAAATCAGAGAAGCGATTCTGGAACAAGGCGGCGTCGCGGTTACGGACAATTATCTCAAAGTGAAACTGAGCGAAACGGAACTGAAACCTCTCCAAGTCGGCCAATTCTTGAACGTGGAACTTCTGCAATACGAACCAGAGGCGGACAAAGAAGGAACATTCGCCGGTAAGGTTTCTAAATAAACATTCAATTCTTTTCTTTTTTTCCTCGGAAAATATTTCTAAAATTTATCCTTTTGGTAAAATTGCGTCGTGAACGAATACGATCGGGATCGATGTAGGAACTCCTTCATTTCTCTTCTGGAAGAAAAATTTCCACAAAAGCTTCGTCTCCATTTAAAAATTCTAATGTAAGATAGCCGCCGAAAATTTTCAGCAAGGCGCTATGAATTCTAAGTCCTTGTCCCGCCGATTCCAAAAATTGCGTTCCGCTTGTGTCGATCCTATTTTTGATTCGGATTAGAATTCCATTTTTACTTTCTGCGTTCTTTAAGAATGCGACGGAAATTTTTTTATCCGTAGATTCGCCCGAATATTTCACTGCGTTTCGAATCGATTCTCTACAAGCGTAAAAAAGAATTTCCAAGGCTTCCGGTTTGGAAATCGGAAATCGATCTTTGAGTTCGGGCGCATATTTCCAATCAAACCAAGCGGCTTCGAATTCGGAACCGATTCTTCGGATCAATGCTTCGATCAAGCCGAGTCTTTCGATTTCCAAACTCGTATCGGGAAGTTCTCTTAAAAAACTGGAAACTCGTTTGTGCAGATCGGTCAACAATCGGATTTGTTCGGAGACCTCGCTTTCGTTTTTCATGTGTGAAAGAATAAGAATCGAAGAATGAATTTCGGGAAGAATTTCGTCGTGAAGAATTTGTCTCGTTTTGTAATCCGAGATTCTCTGTTCTTCCATGTGTTTTCGCTGCAAGGAACTTAAAACAAGCGAGTTACTTTCGGTAAAAAGCGAGGATAAAATCCAAGCCACGGCGGCTTTTGCGGTTTCGATTTCCTCTTCCGCGTATAAACCCCCGTCTCTTTTTTGACCCAAAAATAAAAGACCGTCTCCCGAATGATCGTTTTCCACCTTGATACAAAGCGCAAAGTCCGAATGATTTTCCCGTTCCAGATAGGCGAGGCCGTCCTTTTCAAAAATCAAATTCAAATTCTTGAATGTATTTACGTCTACATCCGCGCCTTTCGGGTTTTCGTATCCTTCGGCTGCGCCCGCGCTTGGATAACGGAGAATCATATCCGCTATAAACGGAATTCTGCTTTCGTTGATAAACAAAGCGGAGGAGGTTTCGAGAATTTCCGAACAAAGAAGGTTGAAGGATTTTTGGAATTTTTCCTTTAGATTTTTCGAGTTTTCAAGAAGGTCGTCGTCCTTGATTTCCTCCGTTTTTATGATGGAACTCAAGACGGAACTATTTTCCAATCGCAGGTCCTTGCTTTTTTTCAGAAGAAACGTTCTTGCCGCGCAATAAACGTAGGAACCGGTTAGGAACAGTTCTATTTTAGTGAAATGGAATGTAGCAGCTACGAAGTAAAAAAGAGCCAAGATGAAAAAACCGAAATTTGCGTTTCTCCATTCTTGGCGTAAACTGATCTTGGGAAGAATTCTCCCGGTAAAAATTTCGTACGAGATCAAAGCCTGTCCTAAAATCAAAATTGCGATCGTTACAAGAAGTTGAATTCCGATTAAAAAACCGTAAAACGATCTCGGGTCGTTATCGGATCGAGAAACGGGATCTCGAATGATTCCGATGCCGCCTCCTAAAAATAGGAAAAATACGAGAACTGAAACTCCGAAGAGCAAAAGGGATACTGCTTTGAGATACGGAACGGCTTTGTTTCTGGCGAATTCGGGAAGAATCCGTTTTGTAATTCGAAACGAAAATAAGGCGAAGATCGGGACTACGATGCAGAACAGAATATAAAGGAGATAGGAAAGTCGAAACGCAAACGGAACTACATTCCAAAAATGGAATAGAGATACGTTCGCGGAAAATTTGCGGCTCCAAGAATAAAAGAAAACGACGGCAAACGCCTGTGCGCTTAACAAAAGCCAAAAGAAAATTCTGTAGATCCGTTTTTCCCGCAAAAAACCGAGAAACCAAACGACTATAAAAAACCATCCGAACGGAATCAGAATCAAACCGAAGATTCCAGGAAAAAAATAAACCGCGGAGTAATTGGAAACTCGGATCAGACCCGATTCTCCGATCCAGGAAAAAAATCCGAACAAGGCCGATACGGATAATAGAATGACGATGGTAAACGTTGCCGATCTGTCTCTTCGTTCCAAGTTGACGAACGTCGTCGAAGCGAGCCAAAAAAGAATCGAGGACAAAAAAAGAAAAACGGAACAGATAAAAATTTCCGGATTCGGATTCAAGCGAGTTCCCAACGAACCCATTCGGTTCCGTTTTTGTAATAGGCGCTTCCGTCTTCTTCCCATTGAAGAAATCGATTTTCTCGTACGATCAACGCCGCTCTGGTTCGAGCGACTTTTTCGTCCGCGTTCGATTCGTTTAAATCCCAAGCTGCGTAAATTTGTCCGTTGATTCGGCTGATCGTTCTTTTGTCTTTAAACCCAAGCCGAGCGGCGATCTGTTCGTTGCTTTGACCTTCGGCTAACATCTTTGCTACGATTCTTTCGTTCGGTTCAAGGATCGCCATCGGAGAATTCTCATCCTGATTTTTTACTTCTACGATTCTGGATTCGATTTCGGGATCGATAAAACTTTTACCGTCGTATGCAAGTTCGAGTAAAGGAACGATCATCTGGGGCAAAAGATAATTAGATTTTCTGACATACGCATAATGACTGAGAATTCCGGCCTTGCGGAAGGTACGGAAATATTCGTCGCTGTCCTGTATGGAATAGATGACGACGGGTTTTCTCGGAAATTCTTTGCGGATCGCAACGATCGTTTCGATTCCGTTTAATGTTCCCGCTAATCGGACATCCATGAGACAGACATCGTATTCTTTTTTTAGGGAAAATTCGATGGCTTCTTCTCCGGTTCCGCAATCGTGGAGAACGGCGAACTTACCGGATTCGTTCAGGCCCGTTACGAGGGACTTTCTCAGTTTTTCGTTGTCTTCCACGATCAGCAGATTCAAAGGTTTGTCTTTCATACACGAACGACCCGATTTTAAGTTCTTACAACCGTCACTGTCAAGCACTTGAGTGCGTAAGAATCCGCACTCGAGAGGATGAATGACGCACGGAATTCTGTTAGATTCTTTCCCATGAAACGAATCATCGAAATAGTTTTATCCGCGATCGCATTGGCGATCTTTTCTCCCGTTATAGTCGGAGTCGCTTTGTTGATCCTCCTCGCAGACGGTCGTCCGATTTTCTTTTGTCAGGAAAGACTCGGCCTTTTGAAAAGACCGTTTCGAATTCTAAAATTCAGAACGATGAAAGACGGAGAAGTTACGAGCCTCGGTTATTGGCTGAGAAGAACCGGTATCGACGAACTTCCGCAGATTTGGAACGTTTTGATCGGTGATATGAGCGTGGTTGGTCCGAGACCTTTGACAAAGTTCGACGTGAATCGTCTCGGATGGAATCGTCCGTTTTACGACATTCGATGGTCGATGCGTCCCGGCATCACGGGGCTTTCCCAATTGTATTCCGGAATGGGCGCGCGCGTCTCCTTTTGTTTTGATCGTTCTTATCTGAATTCGAATACTCCGGGTCTCGACGTGAAAATCGTTTTCGTAACGTTCGCGATGAACGTGTTCGGTAAACAAAGAATCCGTAATAAACTCAAAATCTCTTTAAAAGACAGAAAGATAGGAGTTCGCTGGAAACAATGGAGGGAACATTTTAAAGGAAACGAAGTCCGTCCTCTTCCGAAAATCGACTCGGAAACGTTGGACCTTCGTCCGAATGAAATGAGGTCGATCGCATACTCGCTCGCCATATTTCAGTTAGGCGAAGCGGGCGAAGGGAGAATCGCGAAGGAAATCGATAAAACCATTCTTTTCGGAATCGACGATTTTTACAGAGAAGCTCTGAAACTTTTCGTAAAGGAAGAAGGCAGACACGCAAGAATCCTAGGCGAATGTATCCGCGCATTAAAAGGGGAATTGATAGAATCCAATTGGACGGAAAGATTGTTTTATTTCGGAAGAAGACTTCTCGGAGTCCGTTTGAAGCTGATGGTTCTTCTCGCTGCGGAAGTGGTGGGAATCTGTTTTTATCACAAGCTTGCGGATAAGATTCCGAACGGTTTCGTCAAATCCGCTTTACTCGGCATCGTGAAGGACGAAGAGAAACATCTTAAATTTCACAGCGATTTTTTCCGAATCAGAGTCAGAAACTTTTTTACGAAATTCGTGTTCCGATGGCTGTGGAGAACGATTTCGTTTGCCGCTTGTATCACGGTGATTTTGGATCACAGAAAAACGTTTCGTGTATTGGGAATTTCGAATTGGAAAACGTTTCTGAGGTTTCAAGAGATCGCAAGAAGCACCGAGGATTGTATTCTTGAAGGTCTGAGTTTGAAGTTAAATCACGGTTTTCGATTTAAGGTCGTTTCTTTATGAACGGATGAATTCTTCCGGAGTATCTTCTTCTTCTCTAAGATCGTAAAAGCCGTATTCGAAGTCCTTGCCAGCAACGACTTCGAGTCCGTAAACATATTCGGAAATTCTTACGTTCTTAACGATGTCGAGATGATACAACTCCGCCAAAAATTTCATCTTGTCCAAAGAGATCTTATCGTTGATTTTCGGACCGATCGAATATTCGTTCTTCACCCAATCCAAGACGATCAGTTTACCGCCTCGGCGAATCGATCGGATCAACCCGTCCATCGCAAGGCCCGGATCGGGGAACGTCGATAAAACCAAGGACGCGAAAACCGCATCGGGAGTGGGAATCCATTCCGGAAGCAAAGGATGATCGGATTTTTCGATAAAGAACGGAGTAAAATTCGTAATCTCCTCTCGATTCTTCCAATGTAGAACTTCGTCGATCAGATCCTGTTGGCATTCTCCCCCCCAAATCCAAGCGTCTTTGGGAAGTTGTTTTTTCAATTCCAAGGTAAAATAACCGAGTCCCATCCCAAAATCTACTAAGTGATTCACATCTTTGAAGCTAAAATGTTTGAAGACCGTTTCGGGAGGAGTTAACTCGCGGCGTTTGCTGGAGATCAGAAAGTGCTGATACTCGGAGTTTTCGTAATAATCCAGATCGCCCATAATTCCTACTTGGATTATGTCTAATCGATCGTTTTACAGATGTCAAATCCGAATTGGTGTTAAATAACGAGGTTTCGACTGTCGATAGTATAACCAAGACATTCCTTTTATGAAAAGTCGTACCCGGATTCTATTCATTTTATCGTTCATCGCGTTGACGTCCTTTGTAGGGGCTCAAGACAACGTACTGAATCAGAATCAGGTGGAAAATTACAGCGTCGCAAATCTGATCAACGCCGAGATTTTAAAGAAGGATGAGAATTCCATCCGCATTTCCTGGGAAGCTCCCCGCGAAACCGGCGAAATCATCGTGGCCCGTTCTTCGAGCATGATCGATACCGCGGAGAAATGTATGGTCGCCGATTCTCTCGGAAAATATCCGAGCGGGATCGCGGGCGGAGTGACGCAAATTTACGATTACAATCTCAAACCGGGAACGTATTATTATGCGGTGATTCTCGCGCATCACGTTAAAAAGAATACGATCAAACTGATTCCGGGAAGAAACTTTACTACGATTCCCGTCGTCATCGAACACGCGTTGACTCCCGGAACTCCGAGCACGGAAAATAAAACTCCCGAATTACCGGACGACGCGAGAATCACGGATCTTACCGTAAAAAAAGAGGGAAAACATCTCCGTTTGAATTGGTCTCCGTATGAGAAGGCGATTCCAAACGCGACTGTTTATACGGTTTATCGTTCCGCGGAACCGATGTCCTCCTTATCTTTGATGAGAAAAGCGGAGAAGCTGACCGAGTTGAGTCATCCCGAATCCACGTTTCTGGATCAGGACTTGAGCAAGTCAAAGACGATTTACTATGGGGTCAGTGTTCGCTCCGGCGCAAAGGAAATTCTTCCCTTAGTGAACGGACAATCGTTTACGAGATTTTTTTACATCGGCGGTCCGAATAAGGACAACGGAAGCGGAGAGAATATTGCAAATCCTGAATATTCCGAAGATCAAATGCACGTCACCGATCTGACCGCGACTTTAGACGATCTCAACGTGAAACTCGAATGGAAAGCCCCGGAAAAGGCGGATGAAAACACGGTTTATACGATTTATCAGGCGCTGAAACCTTTGAGCGGTGGAACCGCGACCTTTCTCGGCGGTAACGTGCGGAAATTAGGCGAGGTCAATCACCCGGACACGGCCGCACAGATTAAGATGAAATCACTGGATTCCAAGATTTATTTCGGAGTTACCGTTAAACATCAGGACAAGGAAGGATTCAATCTCGTAGAAAACGAATCCTTCGTTGCGGTCAACGGAGACAAGAACGAGGTCGTCGATAATTCTTCCGAAAACAATAAGGATCAAAAAGTTCAGGATGAAAACAAGGATCATCAGCGTGATCAGCGAAACGATGAGGACGACTTTTCCGGTACGGACGACGATCTGGATAAGATCTTAAGAAAGACCTACTGGAAAAAGGAATATTCGGAAGCGATTTACGAATTGAAACCGTATACGGGCAACGGCAATTCCGCCGACGTACGAGGAAAGGCGAAGTTTTTCACTGGACTCTCCCATTACAAACAAGGGAAATATAAAGAAGCTCTGAAGTATTTCATCAATAAAGATAGTAAATTTTACAATGCAGAACGTTCGGAATTCTGGTCGAAACGTTGTCTGTCTCGGATCTCCGGAGGAAATCCATGAACCGCTCCATCATCTTAATTACTGGATTCTTATTCATCTGCGCCGGTCTTTTAACGGGCGTCTATCAAACAACGGTTCAGGACGAGGACTCCAAACGGAAGAACGTTCTAGAAAGAATCAAAGAAGGCGAGGAATATCTCAAACAAACGAACGCGAAGGCGGCCGAAAAAGCGGTGGATATTTTCTCCGAACTTTCCGCGAGAGAAATTCCGGAAGAACATTCCTTTCGCGTGAAATACGATATGGGAAGGGCCTTGGAAAGAAACCAAGACAGCCTTCTCGCACTCGGAATTTATCGCGAACTCAATCAGAAAGAAGGATTGGGAAGAGACGAGCGTTCAAAAGTCGCTTATTCGATGGGAAATCTTTTATTGCAGCTCAACAGAGACGAGGAAGGAAAGGGACATCTCGAAGAGGTGCTCCGAATATCGGCGGACGCTAAACTTCGTTCCAATGCGTTATCCGCCATCGCCGACTATTATATGAAGAAGGGAAATTACGATCTTTCCCGGAAAAATTACGTTCTCGCGTTACAGGAAGATCCTGAAAACGTAAAGGCCCGTGTTCGTTGGGGAAAATCATTGCGTAGAATGGGCAAGGATTGGTCCGCCTACGACGTATATGACGATTATGCGCAGGCCGGATTCTACTTTGATCCTGAAAAAGAAAAGGTCAGTTCCGAGTTTAGAAGCGGTATTTTGGAAAAGGCCAGACAACTTTACGTCCGCAAACAATATTACGGCGCGATCGATGCGTTCAAAAAGGCTCTCGAAATGGGAGTCAGTCCGAAAGCGGAAGAACAAGCTTTGTTTTATATCGCCGAAAGTTACGAGGCCATCGGTAAATCCGATTCTTCTCTTCAATTCTTGAATCGAGTTCTCGGAAACCAGGACGGTTCCTTGGATCAAACCGCGCTCTTCCGTAAAGGGACGATCTATTTTAAAAACGGAAAGTATGAAAAAGCAGCGGCGTTGTTTCAGGAAGCAACGGATAAATATCCGGATTCTCCCGTGGGAAGAAAAGCGAGCGCTTGGAAAAAAGAATCTCTCGATCAAGTCGAGGACAATCTTCACTACAAGGAATCCGATAAGACGAAGAGCAAAGAGGATTTGGAACAGGAACGATTCGACTGATCGAATTAGAATTTTCTAAAATTCCTCAGACTTCCGTCTTGATAAACTCTTCGTCCTTGAGTTCGATTTTGATTCCGAGAATATCGTAGATCGCCATCGGAATATCCACGATCGCTTTGATTTTTTCCTTTAAGGTCGAAGTGTATTTCCCGTAAAGTATGGTGGGGACTTGGTTGACGGTATGAACGTCCACCGTGAGATCCTCTAAGTTTCCGTGATCCGAAGTTACGATCAATTGGTCCGATTTCGGATCCAACGCTTCCGTAACACCTTTTAAAAAAGATTCCAATTCTCCGATGTATTTTTCAGCCGCTTCCCAGTTCATCTTATGTCCGACCTTATCGGTCAGAAAAAATTCATAGATACAAAGGGTATAATCTTCTTCTTTACAATTTTGAACTATGGACTTACCGGTTTCAAAAGGATTTCGAACACGAAAGAGATCGTCGGATTCTTCCAAAAAACCTTGCGAGAATTCCCTTAAGTATTCGTGAGTTATGTCCATGTAAAGGCCTTTGCCGTTCCTAAGGTCTTCCATGGTTTTTAAAGGGCGATCGCTCGCCATTTGAATCAACGTCGAAGCCGAAACGTGGCGAGGATTCTTTTTGATATGCTCCGCAAATGCGGGAGAATAACAGTTGAGAAGATCGGCCTTAAATCCGTGTTCGTCTAAAACGCGTATGATGGAATATTTGCTGATGATCTTCTTAAGAGTGAATGTCGGAAAGCCGCTCAAATGTCTTTGTAGCACTTTGCACGCGTTAATGCCGGTCCAGAGGGAAGTCTGACCGGTGGCGCTTTGAGGAAGGCCTTTGATTCCTAAGGAAGCGTCCGTCTTGAGAAAAACGGTATTCTTAAGAATTTCGGAGGATTCTTCCGGAATCGGTTTATCCGCCAGGGGTAAAAAGTAGGATTTTGCATATCGAGCAAAGGGGTTGGTTGCCGGATCATTGGGTCCGAACCCGATTCCGTCGATGAACATATAAAAGATCATATCAGAAAATTCCGCGCGGTTTTCTTCTTTCAGGTTAGACCAAAAGGGCCGATACTAAGAACAGTGACGTCCAACCTTTACAGAAAAATCGTCTTAGCCCTAACACTGATTCTATTAGGGCTGATTCCCCTTTCCATCCCTTTTTTCATAGAAGAATGGAAAGAGGCCTCCATGGCGTTTCCTCTAAATCCGGCGGGCAATGAGGGTTTTTTAAAACGGGAAAGGTTTCTCAAAGTTTGGACCGAAGCGAAAAAAGCGCCTTTGTTCGAAGCCGGTTCCAAGATAGAATACGGAATCAGAAATTTTCGTCTTCCCGCGCAAGCGAAGGAACTCGCGGAAAGTCTTCAAAAAAATTTAGAACTGAAATCGATCAAAATCTACGATTCTTCCTTTCATATCGTTTACGCGAGCGAAGAAACGAAGGAGATCTTCAACGGAGATCTTAGACTGGGAGATTTGAAAATTCTTCCGTCCGAAATCAATTTCGACAGCTCGGGAGTTCCGATTTACAGAAGCAAGGACGGAGAATGGTTTCTTTGGATGAAAGGTTTTGCGTTGGGCAGACAACTTTCACTTCCGTTTAATATAAGGGATAAACAGGTTTATTGGATTTTCGAATCCGGAAGAATCGGAAACGATTCCTTGATCGGCTCGAACGATCTCCGTTCCTTGAATTATCCGGACAACTTGGAAGAAATATTAGCGGAATTTAATAAACGTCCTTCCGAATGGAAGGATCGCCCTCTTTGGGAAAAGAATAAGATCGCCAACCACGTAGTCTTTCTGTCATACGATAAGGGTTCGCGCATGAAACAGTTGTTTCAGATTCTCGTCTTTCTATGCTTTTTGTTGGGAACTTGCGGACTGGGAATCATCGCTTCCACATTAGTTCATTCCATCGTCGTCGAAAAGGAATTCGATCAGAAAGAAAAGATTCTCAGAGTCAGGGACGTATTTCTAAGAATTTTACTGCTTCTGAAACGGGAGGCCCCATGACCGGACTCAAACTCAGAATCTCGATTTTGATTCTTTCGATTCTCAGCTTTTTTTATTACATGCTCGTTCCTTATTTTCCGGAAGGAGTATATTACAAAGATAGAATCAACTCCGTCTTCCTGAATTTAAACGAAGAATTTCACAGACTTGAATCGGGACTCAGTAACGCGAATTCGCCCGCGGATTTGGAAAGTCTTCAGTTGGAATTTCCGATCGTTTCGGGTTTAAAATTCGTCACCGAATCCGAATTGTCCGCACGCAAGGACGCGGAAGGGAAATTACTTGCGGAAACATTAAAGGAAGGCGCGAGCCGTTTATTCTTTTTGAAACCTTCGCTCGTGTTTTGTCTTCCCGATGTGGAAAACAAACGTTTGATTCTCGCCCAGCTTAGAGAGGATTTACTGCGCGTTTCCTTTTCGGGAACCGAATCGATTCTGATCCCCGATTTAAAATTCGGAGGATATGTCGAACCGGGAAAACAAGTGCAAGGTTTGAGCGGCGATCAGATTTCCTCCTTGTTGATCGGAGGAATCAACCGATCCAAAAGCGCGGTGAATCGGATTCAAATCGGATCGGTTCCGTTTATCGGATATTATTATGCGACACCGGAAAACTCGTACGGATTCCTCAAAGGAATTCTTATCTTAAAACCGGGAAGCGACGGGATTTCGTTCTTATTCCTATCCGGCTTTCTCGCTCTTCTCTTTCTCATCGATTTGATGATTCGAATTTTAAGAATCAAGAAGGATCTATTTTCCGATCACGAGGGGAAGGAGATTCAGGAAATCGTAGGACAGATTTCCAAAGGAGTCAACGGACTTCAGCTCGCCAAACAAAAAGCTTTGGAACTTGCGGAAAAGGACAAGGTGGAAGAAATTCGAACTTTGACTTCGGAGGAAGTCGACTTCGATTTAAAAAGTCAGCCGATCCATCTGAAGGAAGTAAAACGCGAAAACGAACCGTCCATCTTCGTGCTACCGTTCGAGTTAAAGGGAGAAGGATATATTTCTCCCGCCTTTTTACGCGATCCCGATAAATTCAAAGCCAATCCCGTAATTCCGCCGGAAATCGAAAAGAAACGTTCGGAGATTTTCAACTCGGAGTTGCAAAGTCTGATTTCCAAGGTCAACGAACCGATTCAGGAAATACCGAAAACTTCCGTCTCGGCCGAAACCGTTGTTCACGGCGGACAAGCCGCGCACAAATCGGAAGAAGAAGCGCGTGGAACTCATTATCTTGAACTCGGACCTGGCTATATGAAATGGCTTGCCTCGCTTCCGATCCGGGATCGAAGAAAAATTCTCGAAGTATTGGACGAACTCGGCTACGGATTGGAATCCGAATATTCATTTATTCTAAAATACTATATGTCCGTGTTTTCATCCTTGAAACTTTCCGGTTTTGCGATCCATTACTACGACCGCCGCAACGGAAGTTACAGCCCCTTCGTAACCTACGGACTCAAGACCCGCACCTCCGAGAACATGATCTTTCTTTACGACGATCAATATATCGGAAAAGAATCGGGAACGTATTCCATGATCGGAATCACCGAGGAACGAAAGACGGATCGTTTTTTTCGAAAGAAGTTCGATCCGATCGATTTGGAATCCTGCATCACCATTCTTACGATACCGTTGTCCAACTTCGGAATTCCGTTCCGATTCTTTTTGTTTTTTAAAGACCCGCCGACGGAAGAGAACGCGCAGGAAATCGAAAACTTGATCTTTCATTCTTTGGAACCGGTTGTTCCCGCGTTTGAAGAATACGATCGTAAGATATTGGGAGAACTATTCCGCGACAAGAGGGACGTAGTTTCCTCTCGGATTCACCTTATGAGAATCGCCACCGACGGTGAACGAGGAATCACGAAATCGTTCCGAGTGGAATTTCACGGAAAGGATTTTAAGAAACTCGAATCGCTGCGTAGAAAAGTGATGACTCAGATTTCGGAAATCATCGGACCGGAAGACATGTGTTTTGGAACGGGAGTCGGCGCGTTCGGTTTATATACGAGAAAAGATTTGGAAGAGCAGGTTCGTTCTTTGATGGATCAAACGGGAAACGATTACGATTTTGTCGTGGACGTTTATCCCGAGAACGGTAAGAATCTCTTCACTTATCTCTGAGCTTTCGGTTTTTTATGAACCCTTTCACTCGATTTGTGATCGTTTGGAGTTTCCTTTCGATCTTTATTTCTCCTTCGAACGCGACCGAGGAAAACCGTAAAGAATGGAACCGTGCGGTCAAAGAAAGAATTCTTAAGATGAACGCGGCTCAGGAAGAGACCGAGTCGATTCCGTATCTTGAAAAGTTCGTAGAAAAAAATCCCGCCGATCTCACCGTAAAACTTTGGTATGCGAGAGCATTATTCTATCGCAAAGATCTGGAAATCCCTGGACACTCCGAAGATATTTTTTCCAGAATGGAAAAGCTCAAGAAGATCAAGGAAAACTATCTTCTTGCCGCAAAGACGTTCGAGGAAGTTCTGGAATATCTCGCTCAGGCGACTCCTAGAGATCCAGATCTCGGCAAGTGGCATTTTCTTTGGGCCATGTGCGAATGGTATGCCGGAAGAGAAGATAGAGCGATTCAGATTTTTAAAAAGGCGTTCAAATACGATTTCAGACTCAACGAAGCGAACTACAATATCGCGAGCATCTACCAAGCCTTAGGTCAGATGAAAGACGCGGATATTTATTTTCGATTGTATCTTAAAAACGATAAGGAAATGAGAGAAGAGAACTGATGGCGAGAGTCGATAAACGGTTTCAGCTTTTAATGACGGAAGAAGAACTCGAACTTCTGAAAAACGAAGCCGAAAAAAGAAATCTATCCGCCGGAGAAATGCTTCGTTTGTCCTTACGAAACGAAGTCTATCGATCCGATTCTTACGAAAGACTCGAAGCTTTGAACGTCCTTTCCCGCTTAAAAGAAGAATGAAATATTATCTCTCCAAGTCCTTGTTGGAAACCCTGATCGGCGGTCCTTCCGATTTAAAAACGATCGTCGTCGAATCGATCGAAAAACTGATCAAGCAGCAGCATCTTTTTTATACGGGAACGGTTTCGATTCTTCCTTTGCTGGAACAGGAGAACGATCCGATCAAACGGGAGATTCTCTGGAGCCAAACCAAACGTCTTTGTTTGGGCGTTTTGGATTTTAGACAGGAGAATCTTTCCCTCGCTCAAAAACTTTCCAAGGAGTTCGGAAACGCCGCATGGATTTGGAACGAGATCGCGATCGCGGTGGAAAAGGATTTGGACGGTTTTATCACCGTGGATAAAAAACTTCCCGATCAGAAGTTGATTCAGATTTTACTCGCTCAGGAAATAGACTTCGACCGGATCGCTTAAAGGAGAAACCTGATCCTTTCCGGTTTGAAAGTGGTAGAACTTGTTGTAAGCGCTGATTCTGAAAAAATACGTCGTTCCTTTTTTTAAAAAAAGCTGGTTCTTTTCCAAAAGAATTTCCGAGTTTAAGGACACCGTTCGGTTGTCCACGCAAGCCGACAGTTTATTATAATATTCTTGTATATTTGCCGAAGTTTTTCCGGGAGGAAGTCCGGTGATCGGGTCCAAATAATCGCTCGCAGGATGTTTCGGGCGCGTCTTCCTATTCGGAGTTTCCGCCGATTCGGAAAAGGTTCCGCGTATGATTCCCACCATTCGATCCGGATGAATTCCGTAATGGATAAAATATCCCCCGCCGTTGATCACGTCCCTTTCAGGATTGGATTTCCAAGTCAGACAGACGCTCGGACCTCCGTCATCCACGGAATTTTCCGCGACTTTCAAGCCGATCGGCCGTACGGGAGGATTGGTTTCGCGGAAGGTCAAGGCCAGGTTTTTGAGTTCCGGCGTTTGCGCTCCGCTCGGATCGGCCTTGAATTTGACTCTCCATTGGTAATATCGAAACGGAAGAAGGTCTTCTTTGTTTTCGGAAATTCCCAAAAATTTACGGATCGGGTTCTTAAAGGAAATCTTATAGAGATCGGGTTCGATAGAATCTATTTTATAAGTTTCTAATTTTCTTAAGTCGAGTGCGATCCATGCGAGCGATTCGGAAGTTGGAGTGAACGGAGTCGGAGACACACGAAAATAAAGTTCCATCGCGGTGGAGGAGGGAACCACAGCCTTGAACTGAACTTCTTCCAAGAAGGAGCTGGAAAATTTGCTTTTGTAAACGGGAGAAATGCCGGTTCCGAATTTGGATTCGGTCGTATGCGTTTCGGGATCGAAATCCTGACCCGGAAAGGAGGAATCTTCCGAACTCGGATTGGGTTTTCCTTTGAACACGGAGAAATTCTCCATCCATCCGTAATACGAACCGGCGATCCGAAAGGAGGTCGTATCGTCCGGATGAAATCCGATCCGAGTCAAATTCTTGTTTGCGGGAATGTTTCCCCGCGCCGTTTCTTTTCCGTTGAGATACAATACGATTTCTCGATCGGACGGATTGAAATAAAGAAGAACACGATTCCATTGATTCTTTTTTAAAGTCGCGTTCGATGTAAGCTGCAGGGATAGAAAACGTTTTTCTTCCGTTTCAAAAAAGGAATAGAATCCCGCTTTGAGACGATCGTCCGAAATTTTTAAATCCCAGCCGTAAGTGCTTCCGGAAGTTTCATAGAGTCTCGAAAGGAGGGTCGCATCTTTCTCAACGGTTCCCGGAAGAAAATTAAAGCCGATATAAAAATCCTCCGTGAGATCCTTGGATGTCAGAAGACCCGAGTTGGAATGCGCGATTTTGATTCCGGTCCGTTTTCCGGAAAACCGGGCGCTTCGTTTTGAATGAAACACGTTTTCGGAATCCGGCAAATACGAAGACGTTAGAACTTTATAATTTCCTGATAGATCTTTGAGACTGGACGGATCTCCCGATTCGAAACTCAGATACAAATCGGACCCGGCGCTTCGATTTCGCGTTTGGAGTTTAAGACTTCTTTGATCGTCTTTTCCGGAAAGTTCCAATCCGTTCTTTTGCAATTCCGCCAAAGAAAGAATCCTGGTTTCCGCAAAGACGGATACCGTGAAACACAAAACGAAAAATACGAAGAGGGATAAACGTAAAGCAGAGGAACGTAGAACGAATATTGGCGGAACGAGAATTGTTAAACGAATTGAACGAAAGAACGGAAGGAGAACGCGGGATGAAAAAGCCGGAGGGAACGCGCTTCCGATTTTAGAATTTGAAATCGATCCCATCCGGTTGGTGTTAAGAATTTAAGGTTTCGAGTTGGTTGACTCTTCTTTCGTGGCGTCCGCCTTCGAATTGAGTGTTTACCCAAGTGCGAACGATGTTGAGCGCCAGTTCTTTACCGATGATTCTTCCGCCCAAAACGAGGACATTTGCGTTGTTGTGGCGTTTGGACATTTCGGCGGTGAACTGATCGTGGCAGAGCGCGGCTCTGATTCCGGGCAAACGGTTTGCGGCGATGGACGCTCCGATTCCGGTTCCGCAGAGGGCGATCAATCCTTCCACGTCTTTGGAAAGAACTTTTTTACAAGCGTCCGAAATGACGATCGGATAATCTACGGACGTTTCGTCTTTGGTTCCGTAATCTACGATTTCTAATTCTCCCGCGAGCGAATTGCGGAGAAATTCCTTGAGCTCAAAGCCTCCGTGGTCCGAGGCGATTCCGATTTTTTTCATGATCTATATTTTGGTTATGTCCCGACTTTCTTCAGGTTTCAAGCAAATAATTCTCCCGACATTTAAAACATTCCGAAACAAGGAGAGAAAACGAATTTCGTGAAAGTCGTCGTATAACGTTGTTCCTAAAACGGACAGGAAAGAGCTTTTAAAGTACAGAATCGCGATACGTTTTCGGCATCGCGTCCCAGAATTCGATCTGAAGCAGAAATAGCGAGAGATAGATCATCGAAAAGTTTTCTTCCGAGATTTTTTCTCCTTTCAGCGCAAAGCCGGTTGCGTCGTTCAAACGGATTAAAAGTTCTTTCTTTTGTTTGAGATGTGTCGTGAGAAGTTCCCATTCGATCGAGTTCAAGGACCTCGTTTTATCGTCCGAAAGAACGTAATTCTCATAATAAGAATTCAATTCCCCGTAAAGGGTAAGATGATTGCTCCAATCCAAAAGAAGTTTGGAAAGATCCTCTTCGGTCAATTTCTTTCCTTGGATACAAGAGACGGATTGGAATCTGGATTTTCCTTCCTTGTATGCGATCGTCTCCGCGATCCTTTTCTTTTCATCCAAAGGAATTGCGGACTTGAACAGATTGGAAAGTTCGGAAGACGAAGCCTCGTTCGTAAAACATTCCTGAACTCCGACCTGCGTGTGAAAATTCAATCCGGATGCGGAAAGGTTTCCGGCGGAAATGGAGACGCAAATTCCGATCCAGGTCAAAATAAGAACCTGACCTAAAACCCGGCCGGAACCTTGCGGCATATTTTTTTTGCGAAAGCGAAAACGAATTTTTCGACACGCCGTAAAAAGAATCTTTTGAAACGAAAAAGGTTTCATCAAGCCTTGGATTCGAATTCCTTCATAAAGGAGACGAGTTTTTCCACTCCCGCAAGAGGCATCGAGTTGTAAATGGAAGCGCGGAAACCGCCGACCAGCCTATGTCCTCCGAGTCCGTGCAGACCGTTCTTTTCCGCCTCGTCCAAAAACTTCGCGTCGAGATTCTTATCCTTAAGAAGGAACACGGCGTTCATCTTGGAGCGGGACCGCTTTTGAACCGGACAAGTATAAAGAGAAGAGGAATCGATAAAGTCGTAGATCGATTTCGCCTTTTGCTCGTTGACTTTTTCGATCGCTTCCACTCCGCCCCGGTTCAATAGCCATTCGAACACGAGTTTGGCGATATAAATGGAATACGTGGAAGGAGTATTGTAAAGGGACTGATTCTTTACCATCGTCGCGTAATCCAAAAGGATCGGGATCTTTCTTCCCGAAATTCCGAGAAGATCGTTTCGAATGATGATTAAACTCAGACCCGAAGGTCCGATGTTTTTCTGAGCGCCCGCAAAGATCACTCCGAAATCCTTAACGTCGATTTTGCGGGACAAAAGTTCGCTGGTCATGTCCGCGACAAGAGGAATGCTTTTGATCTTAGGGATTTCCGGATATTGAGACCCATAGATCGTATTGTTGGAAGTGATATGAAGATACTTCCCTTTTCCGGAAAGACTCGCGTCGGTTAAAACGGGAGTGTCCGTGAAATGATTTTCGGCGGCATCATAGATAACGTTGACACCGTTGAACTTGAGACCTTCTTCCCAAGCTTTTTTCGTCCAGATTCCCGTGTGAGCGATGTCGAAACTTTCCCCTTCCTTGAGAAGATTGAGAGGAAGTGCGGAGAAGTGCAGCGTCGCTCCTCCCGAAAAGAATGCGATCGAGTAGTCGCTGCCGATGTCCAGCAATTTGCGTAGTAAGACTTCCGCCTCTTTGAGAACGTCTTCGAAAAGAGGTTCCCGGTGGCTGACTTCCATGATCGACATTCCGGAACCCTTATAGTTCAAGAACTCCGCCGCTGCTTTTTCCATCACTTCGTTGGGGAGCATCGCGGGGCCGGCGCCGAAATTGTAGATTCTTTCCTGGAACTGATACATACGGCTAGGGTTGCAGAGGGGAGGCTGGGGATCAACTTTCTTACAATAAAGAAGACTCCCGATCGGGAAAAATCCTTGTCTCAATAGAATGCTTGAGGATAGGATATTTCCTGGTCAAAAGGCCGCTTTCTCTTCGGGAGATCAAAAGGAGTAATTTAGAATGTTCAGGATTTTGATAGCGATTATATGCTTCGGTTTTTCCTTCTCTTTATTTTCTCAGGATAATTCCAAACTCGGAGAGAAAGAAGTCCGCTCCTCTCAAAGAGTTCAGTTTATCAACAGATCTTCCGCCCGCGCCGGTGAAGAAGTTCGAGGTACGAACGAGAAAGTCGGATCGGGACTTGCGGAAATTCTGAAGAAGGAACCGGACAAATCCCACACACAAGGCGGAATCAGTGCGAGCAGAATCGCTCCCGAAGAAAAGAAATTCGGAGCGGACATTCTTTACATTTCCGAAGACGCGGATTACGGACATATTAACTCGATTCAACGGATTCTTACCGGATTCGTAAAATCCACATTCGGATACGACGATAAGAATTCCGAAATTCTCGCCACATACATTCTGTTCTACAACGCGATTCATAGAAAGGATAAGGCCTACATCGGAAAGAAATATTCCAATTCCGTAATGAAGTCCTTGAACGCGAACAACATCGGGATTTCGAAACGTTATACGGAATGGCCCGGAAAAACGCAGATCGTAATTCCTCTCGTTGAGGATATTCTCGGAAAAGACGTTCACACGGACGAATTGGAAGACGAGGTGAACAAGGAGTTCGACAAGAAGAAGGAAGGACAATCCGAAAAGGATAAATTTTCCGATCTCCAAAACGAGAAGAATAAAAAGGATCTAGAGGAACTCAAACGCAGAAAAGAAGAGAATCAAAACAAACAAAAGGAAATTTCCGATAAGGAAACGAGGACCGATAAGGAACTTCAGGATCTCAATAAAGACCCCGTAAAAAATAAAACTCAAATCGCAGAAAAGAAAAAAGAAAAAGAACAGATTCAAAAAGAGAAAGAAGCCGTTAAAAAAGAAGAACAGAAATTAAAAGAGAAGGAAAAGGAAGTCGTTAAGAAGGACGAGGATCGAAAGTCCAACAGCAGTTCTTCGAGTTCATCCAGCTCTTCCAGTTCTTCTAAATCCGATTCCAAGAGCGATTCGGGAAACAAATCCGGAAGCGACGGTAAGTCTTCTTCGGACGATAAAAAGACCGAAGCCGAGTTGAAAAAGGAACTAGCCGAAACCAAGAAAGAATTAGAAACCAAAAAGGAAGAGGAAAAGAAGAAGGAAGAATTCGATAAGAACGTCGTGGGCGGTAAGATTCTTTTCTTAAAAACCTTAAAGTATTTGGACAAAGGACATTATAACAACGAACTTCAAGTTCTCGATCCTACCAAAGACGATACGATTTTCCGCGGCGATTTTAATAAGATCTGCGGTAGAACGTTTGAGATCGTGGACGGAAAGGCTCTTGTAATCGGCTTTGAAGACGGCCACTCTTCCAGTCACAAGTTGATCCTGATCGATCAGGAAACTTTGAAACCGACTCTTTCCGCGGAAGATAATATTTTCTGGAGATCTCCTATGATCGTAAAGGGAGACGAGATTTACGCGTTCGAGGAAGTTCAGGAGAAGTATTATCTTTCCCGTTTCGGCAAAGACTTGAAGAAACAAGCGAAGTCTTCCGAAGAGATCAGCCCGAATTCGAACGTCACTTTCTACGGAGAAAAGATTTATGTGACCGGTAAGGAAGAATCCTCCGGAAGCATTCAGATCACGGTTTTCAACAAATCGGATTTGAAGCTGATTAAGAAGATTAAGCCTTAGAACGCGATCCGTAGAGAGCGTTCTGCTGAGTTTAACGCGATCCGTTAGAGAGCTTTCTGCGTTCTACTGAGTTCATCGCGTGTTATTGATTCTTTAAATTAACCGGGACTTGATAACCCGGTTTTCACAAAACCGTCGAACCCTTTCATTTAGGTGACGGTTTTTTTGTTTTAGAAGGGGTTGGGAAACATCGGATTGATAACTCAGTCCTTTGGTATTACAGATATTCTAAAACGAATTTTGTTCCTGAACATCTGCGATTTTAGATTCGAGAAATTATTTTTTCTTTTTTGCCGGCGTGATTGTAGAAATTTCTTCCAAAAATTTTCGAATATTTGCGCGCGCGGCGTTTTCGTTTGCGAGACGTAATCTAACAACCCCGATGAATGCGTCGCTCATTGTCGCTTCGCCTGCCACATCGATCAATGTTTCTTTTACGATTTCGTCTTTTTTACGAAGTGTATATTTTACTTTCGTGTTTACTTTAAAAGTTGTGCCGAAGGAAGGTTGATCCACATCAACGATTTCGATTTTTAAATTCCAATTATCACCTAATGTCTCTTCAATTTTTTCAAATAAATTAGCATCAATAATTGAATCTTTTACAGCCAGCGTGAAGTTTTCATCGGAGATTTTAGACTTCCAAAAAGGAAGTGTCATGCTTCCACCATTTGACTGCTCAATGAAGATTTTTTCTCCAACTTTATTAGGAGATTTAAAATCTACTACTTTCATTCCTTCTCTTGTTGCAGGAAACGCACAGTTTCCTATAACAGCAACGAACATTAAACATATTATTCTTTTATTCATTTTTAATCCTTTCGTGACTAACGTTTCATCTCGACCAAGTCAATTAACCTTTTTTAAGAAAAATTGTCATTTTTGAGATAAATATATTAACATATAATCACAGAATACCAGATGTATGGTGGTGTTATTTTTGACAATGGAAAAAATTCAAAAATAAGTTAAAACTTGTCCTAAAACCTGAAAAATTGTAGGAACTCCTGCGTTTTATCTTTTGGTATTAGGAGACGCTCTAAATCAAGCAGTGAAATTTAAATGCTACGTACTCTAAAATACATCGTTAGAGTTTTATGTTCAAGAATCGGGGTTCGTATTTCATTTGAGGGTAGACTTATCTATCGCGATTTTTTTAGAAAGATGTTATGTGCATCTTTCTAAATTGGAGTAATAATAATTCATCGGACGAAATACTGCTTCTTCTTTTTGAGTGTTCACGGTATCGAAAACCGAAATCCCGTGGTGTCAAAAAGATCAAAGTCGGAACTCAAATCGCATTTATGCAAATCGCGAAGTCAATCCTTATCTCAGAGAAGTCAATTCTCTGTAAGCGCGAACGACTCCGTCTGCGATCGTCTTTGTGAACGTCAGAGCGACTCTCGCTTTTTCGGAAGCGATCATCACTTCGTGCGCGTCGACCGAATTCGGATCAAAGACCATCTTCTGAGTCATTTCGTCCGCTTCCACTTGAAGGTCGTTCACCGAAGTCAGAGCATTCTTCATCGCTTCCGAAAAACTTTCGGCGACGTAGTCCGGGGAAACGGGTTGTTTTACGTCTTTGTAATGTCTGTCTTCCGTAGTGGAGACTTTTACGTTGTCCCCTTTCGGACTGAGAGGGTGCGGTTTGTTTCCCGTATAGCCGGAATTGTACGTATACCAAAGAGAAGAATTGGAATTGATTTCCATGATTAAGCCCTACCTATTTCCAACGCTTTGTTGAACATCGCTTTGGAACCGTTGATCATCTGTACGTTAGCCTCGTAGGATCGTGAAGCCGAAATCATATCCGTCATCTCGGTTACGATATTTACGTTCGGCATCTCGACGTATCCTTTCTTGGGACCGATCTGAATCGAATCGGGATGAGTCGGGTCATAGACCAGTCGAAGAGGAGTCATATCCTTTTCGATTTTCATCACCTTCACGCCTTTTCCTTCTCCGGGAGAAACTCCGAACGGATACACCGGGCTATTCCATCTGGTTCTCAGATTGATCGGAGTCATCACGACTCGATCCCTTCGGAAAGGACCGTCCCCGTTCGTATTTCGAGTCGTTGTCGAGTTTGCGATGTTGTTCGAGATCACATCCATTCTCAGACGTTGTGCTGATAAGCCGGTTGCGGAGATGTTGATCGATGAAAAAAGTCCCATGGCTAACTTCCTAAAGCGTAAAATTATGTCTCATTATAATGAATTCAAGTAAATAAATTCCGAATTTTTAAGCCATTCTCATGACTTGTTTCAAGTCACGGTAGTTCTGGTTGATTCTTTCGGACATCATCATGTATTGCATTTGGGAATTGGAGGCTTCGACCACTTCCTTTTCCACGTCCACGTTGTTCCCGTCGGCTCTCATAGTCGTTAAGTAATCGATATTCGCTTTCGGCTGAACTTCGCGGTAATCCAGGGGTTTGAAAAATTGAATGTGACGGTCGTCCGAAATTTGAGTCGGGACTTCTTTCATCGCTTCGATTTTTTCGGAGTTGATCGCCCGTTTGATCATCGATTCGAAAATCACTTCGGAACGTTTAAAATGCGGAACGTCCGCGTTTGCGATATTGTCGGAGATCACTTTTCTTTTAAAAACGGAATTATTCATTCCTCTTTCCAGGAGGTCCTGGGTTTTCATAAAATGGGTTTTCTCAAACATTATTTTTCTCCCCTCCAAAAAATCGGTTGAATTTGCGATTTCCAGGAGAGATTTTTTTAGGGTAGAGGTTTTTTTTATCCGAAACTTACAAGAGTATACGGAATACCTTCTAAGCGAATGAGCATGTCAGAAAACCCCGAAACAATCGAGATCACCCCGGACCTTACGATCCTCTTTAACGATTATTATGCGTTTCGCACGATGTTGATGGATGCGATCGCCAAAAAACCGAAAAATATCGTTTTGAACCTCGGGGATATTCCCGTTATGAATTCGATCTCGATCAGTTCTCTCGTTTGGTTTTTAAAGAATGCCCGTTCCGAGGGGATTTCCTGTACGATCAGCGCGATCCATCCCGATCTTCTCAATACGTTCGAAGTGCTGAACTTAAAAGAATACTTGGACGCTCAATAGATTCTTCCGTTTTTCGGCGTTGCTGTTCCGGCGATTTTCATTGGACACCGGAAGCCGAATCTCTATGTTTGAATCTATGAAAAAAATCGTTCTTATTTCTACTTTGATTCTTCTTCTTTTCTCGGCTTGTAAAAAAAAGGAAGAGCTGATTTTGGGAGATTGGGTCAAAGTCAAAAATTGTCCGGCAAAAGGAGAATGTCCGAATCCCGATAAGGACAAAGGAAGTCATCTTTTGATTCTTCCCGAAGGTCTTGCGAAATACGATACGTTCCATCTTACTTATAAGATGAAGGACGACGACATTCATTTCAATCTTGCGGATCTCGCGTTCGATTTGGAATACAGAATTCTGAAAGTGGACGAAAGGGAATTACAGCTCCTCAACAAGAAAGAAGATCGCATTGAATATTTTGAAAAGAAGTAATTCGGTCTTTTTAAGATAAAGAATTCCCTATGAGCCGTTTGCTTTCTTTATTATCGATTTTGATTCTTCTCTTTGCGGGAGGAATTTTCGCGGACGATGAGGATGAGAATCTTCCGGGGAATTCTTCTCCCGCTCCGAATTTTGATTCCGGAAATCCAGCGGACGCCGCCCGGAAAAGAGTTCAGATCACGGCTTTAAATACGGAAACGGTGAATTTGATCCGAGCCAATAACTTGGCGAGAGCGATCGTCAATATCGACAAGATCAAAAAGTTGGATGAGAATACGGTAGAATATCATTATCTGAAAGGTTCTTATCTTTACGCGCAAGGCAGATATCCGCAAGCCAAGACTTCCCTTTTAAAGGCGATTCAGATTCATCCGGGTCATGACCCTTCCTATTATCAGTTGGGAATGATTTTCGTTCAAAGAAACAAATGGGCAAGATCGTTGGAATACTTTCAAAAAGCCGTCGAACTTTCCAATTACAATCCGTTCTATAGAATCAATCTCGCGCTCGCTTATTTTGAAACGGGGAATTATCTGCGCGCTAAAGCGGAAGCCGAACGCGCAATCGAATTAAAACCGAACTTCCGCGCCGCGAAACTATTGTTGTTAAAATCCAATTTTCTTCTGGGTAACAAAGCGGACGCTTACGCGCAGTGTGTTGATTTCGTGAAAGAAGGTTTTATATCGCGCGAATATATGTTGATCCATGCAAGACTTGTAATGGACATTCATCAGAATTATCGGAAGGCGATTAAGATCTACAATCAATACGGGGAACTCCCGTTTCAGGAAAAAAGATTCTTAGCCCATGCGTATTACAACACCGCGAATTATCGAGCGGCGGCCGCTACGTATCAACAAGTGATTCAGTTTAGAATCGCGGACGAGGAGGATAAGATCGAATACATCCGTTCTCTTTCGTTTATCAAGGATTACAGAAGGTTGGAATCTTTCGTAACCGCTTGGCTTCAGGATGAACCGGACAAGCGCAGAAAGGTGCAAGAAGCTTTGGATATCGCAGAACTTCTGAAGGAAAACGAACCGAAAACCTTCCACATGTTTCCTTCCCGATCGCCGTATTAGGTTTTTGTTGTAGTAGTTCCTACAGATTTTGTCGTAAAACAACATTGGCCCCACCCTGAAATCGGGCGGTGGTGGTGAGGAGGCGGGAAAGAATCAGGAAATTTTTCTCTATCACGGAATCGTATTTTCTGCAACGAAAAATGACTCCGACTATTCTGTGGGAACTCCCACAATTCTCCCTTAAACTAGCTTTTTCGGTTTCGTAGGAATCCGAATCAAATAAATCACGACCAGAACACCGATCAGCGAAACGAGGATCTTAACGGCTAAGATCGGAATAAAAAAGAACACGGTCGTCCCGATTGTGATAAAGATCATCGAAATCGCGATGATCTTTGCGCGGAACGGAATCATCTTGTGGATTCTCCAGTCGCGAATATAGGAACCGAAATAGCGGTTGTTCATCAGCCAATTGTAAAATCGATGCGATGCCCTCGCGTAACAAGCAGCGGATAAAAGCAGAAAAGGCGTGGTTGGAAGAATAGGCGTAAAGATTCCTATGATTCCCAAGGCCAAGGAAACGGAACCGGCGACAAAAAGAAGGAAACGAATGATCTTGGATCGATGCAGACGAACCTCGTCGCTATAATCTTTTTTCTCCATATAACATAGAATTGAAATCGCCCGAGGACAATTCAATTCTTTTCGTCGTTTTTTCTTATCTAAGAATTCGAAGTCGACAATTCGTTAAGGATGCGCTGGAGAATCCGCGCCGTTCAATTTTCCCAGACCCGATCGTTTTCGAACCAGTCGTTGAATTGCTGAAAATAGTTCGTTTCCGAGAATTTTCTGAGGGGTTCGAGTTGGGAAGAAGAATACTGCTTTGCCAGACTGAAAAGAACGTCCAACTGCGACACGGTGTGATCCAAATCCAAAGAACTCAAATACCGCATATACAAAGGAAGATAGCCGAGGTTTTTTTGAAGCAGCCGAAGAATCGTAAACGTTCCGGTCTCGAGTTCTTCGTGGGTGGGAAGACCTTCTCCGTTTGTTTTTTCCTGATTGTATCGAATTAGAGCCTCCATATAACGCACTAAAGACGTTTCGAAAACCGGGTCCAAGGATTCGATTTCGGAGAAAAGATCCTGTTCGCTCAGAACTCGTCCCCCAACCGAAACTCCGAAGCCGAACCAAGGATCGGATTCCTCGAAGATCGGATTCGAAAGTACCAAGTTTTCAGCATTTTTGAGAATTTCTGTCCAAGCATCTACGGCTCTTACAAGCGCTGCAGAAGTAAGGTTTTCCACGGGAATTAGAACGAGATTTCCGGTAAACCCGACTTCTTTGTCCATCTCCACCGTCTGAATTGCAAATTTCGGTCTCATTTGGTTAATCCTGTATTTTATAATATTATAATGTTTTATTTAGGAATAGACTTCTTCGAAGAAATCGATACCCAAAATTCTCTGTGCGAAAATCCGGATCAAAATTTGTCCGAATAAAAGCCGATCCGCCGCTTTAATTTTAACGACTTCGCAATCTTCGTGCGAGATGAACAGATAGGCCGGTTCTTTATGGTCCGTTTTTCGTAGGGGATCGCTTAAAATCCAGTTTTGGCCGAACTCGAGGATGCAAGGAACGTCGCCGATGGAAAGTTCTTTGCTTTCCAGAGATTCGAGATATTCTTCGTTGTCTCCTTCTTCGAGAGCCTCCGATTCCCAGCCTCCTTCGTTGATCGTTCCGTTTTTACTCAAGCCGAAAAAGCCGATCGATCCTCCGCCGAGATCTTCAAAATAAATACCATTGTGAACCTGCGCGGTTTTTACGTAACTCTTCGGTAAACCTTTCGCGGGAGAATCCGTAAACGGCGGATAAGAGCGGATCGTAGCAGGTGTGGAATCCTTAAAATCCGGATCGCTGTAGTGCAATTCGGTTACGAGCGCCGTTTTTTCGGGGTCGATATAAATCTTGGAAACCTGGGCCGCAAGTTTTGCGAGAATTTCCTTGTCTTCGTTTGTAGAGACTAAAAAGGAAAAATGTTTATAAAATCCTTCCTTGATGTTTTTACTTTCACAAACTTCTTTCCATACATCGAGATAATTTGCGGAAGAATTCTCCCGATACCCTTTCTTTAATTTTTCTTTGAGAAGTTTCTCCGCTTCTTTTAGGCAGGTTTCCTCCGAGTCGAAGGTTTTCGTTTGGGTTTGACCCGCGGTTCCCGATTTACCGTACGTTACCGTGAACGAATTCCCGGAAGATTCTATATTCCAGAATTTATCCGAAGATTCGTCTTGAAAGATGAGTTGGTGTTTCACGCTCTGATTCCTGTTGATTTTGTTCGGTTGATTTTAAAATTCCGTATGTATGCCGCTTGATTCGTTTTCATTTGAATATTATGGATTCTGAATATTTTAAGGATTATACAATTGAAAAAAGTTGATCGCTTCTTGATCCGCGTTGGGCTTTGCCGCGACATCGTTTGCGTCGAATTTAGAAGACACGGCTTTGGCTTCGTCAAAACTATGATGTGTGTTCGGATAAACCGTCATCGCAATCGAGTTATTCGTTGCAGCGCTTGCACCAAGAGTCTGCGCTCTCGCGATTCTCGTGTCGCAATAACCGCCCGTGTAAAGTGGATCGGCTCCCGCCGCGAGAATTTTCAAATGTGTGTAGGGAAGATATTGGCTTCCTGAAATTCCTCCGAACGCGTTGTTTAAACCGCATCCCGGATAAAACGAAATCACCGCTTTAAACGGTCTGGAATCTTCGGTTCGAAATTGAATCGTTGAATTCGTATCGACCGTGGAAAGAACGCTACTTCCTCCGTGAGACCATCCCAATAAAACGATTCGATTGCCGTTTATGACCTTAGAACGTTTCACGTAAGCAAGGGCCGCATATGCGTCGGTCGGACGGTCGGTTACTTCCGATGTTCCGACACCGGCTCCGTTGCTGCATTGATTTTGCGGAGCGAATCTTGTGGTGAAACTATCTATGAGAAGAGTCGCATACCCTAAGTTTTTCCCGCGCCCGGCCCATTCCGTATAAAGCGAAGAAACTCCTCGGCTCGGATCGCTATTGGAGTGCGCACCCGCGCACCCGTGCATCATAACGATCAAAGGAAACGGTCCCATTCCTTGCGGCTTGGAAAAATAGGCTTCTAAGATAAATTTTTGCGTCGGGTTGTAGATTCGAAATTTGTAATCGGTAAGCTCCGCGCTTTGATCGATTATTACCGGCCCCGAAGTTAACTGAATGATTTCCAGCGCTTGAGCGGATGCGGCCGCGATCGCTAAGTCGTTTATGAGAGAAGAATCGTCTTTTTTGTTTTTCTTCCAGAATTCCAAAGTTTCCAATTTTTCTCCGAGCTGGCACTCTGTGAAAACGCCCAAGGAAAGAAGGGAAATTAGGAAGTAGATGCGGAATGTTTCGATGGAAAAGAATTTCATGGCTTATTCTGCGTTATTGGCGATGTAGGATTTATCCGAAGTCGTGATCTTTGTAAACATGAGAAAGTGATCGTTTCCGTCCTTATCGTTTTTCGAAACGATTTCTTCTTTTTAAAACCTTGGTATATCGTATCAGAATGATGATCTTCGTTCTCATCACGTTATAGAATGGATTCGGCTTTCTTATCGAGAGCGCTTCGATTTATCGGGAACCTTCTCTTTGAACGAAATCGCCTTTTTGATTTTGTTTGAAACAATAGTTCGCGCGTCGGATTCGGTTTGTAGATGTTTTTTTACCTCGATCGAGACGGAGTGAGCTATCCTCCTTGCGATTAGACTGGAAACCTAATTGTTCAAAATCGGCCAAGATTCGTGATCGGAACCTAAGGTTTTGCGGGTTCGTTCGGGAAATAAAAAAGCCGGACTTTAATCAGTCCGGCTTTCGGCGCGTTCTTAAAACAAAACGGAACTGTTTAGGTTTCTTTGAGCGCGGTAACGATTTCTTGAGTCGCTTTCTTTCCGTCTTGGAAATACATGAGCGCGTTATCTTGGATGAACAACGGGTTGGGAACACCCGCAAATCCGGGACTCAAGCTTCGTTTGATTACGATAACGGTCTTCGCTTTGTCCACGTCCAAGATCGGCATTCCCGCGATCGGACTGCCTGGATCGGTCTTAGCGAGCGGGTTAACCACGTCGTTCGCACCGTTGATGATCACAACGTCGACTTGTTCGAAAGAAGGATTGATTTCATCCATTTCCTTCATCTTATCGTAAGGGATATCCGCTTCCGCAAGAAGAACGTTCATATGACCCGGCATTCTTCCCGCAACCGGGTGAATCGCAAACTCGACGTCGATTCCTCTATCCGTTAGAATATTATAAAGATCTCTTACTGCGTGCTGAGCCTGTGCGACCGCCATACCGTAACCCGGAACGATTACGACTCTTTGAGCCATATCGAGAAGCATTGCCACTTCTTCTGCGGAAGTGCTTTTCGTTTTTCCGGCGTAGATGTCTTCTCCGCCTTTGGAGTTGTCAACCGCAGCACCGAGTCCGCCGAAGAGAACGTTCGGAAGAGAACGGTTCATCGCCTTACACATGATCTGTGTAAGAATGATTCCCGAAGCTCCCACGAGAGATCCTGCAATGATCAAAACGTTGTTTCCGAGAACGAATCCGGTTGCGGATGCCGCGATTCCCGAATAAGAGTTCAGAAGTGCGATTACCACCGGCATGTCCGCGCCGCCGATCGGCATTACGAGAAGAATTCCTAAAACGGAACCTACTACAACGACATACCAATACCATTCGATCTTTTCAGGTTCGATGACCACGTAATAGCTGAGAACGATCGAGCCGATAAAGAAAAGAACTTTTACGATTTGATCGCCCGGATAACGAACCGCTTTTTCGGAAAGCAAACCCTGAAGCTTTCCGTAAGCCACAAAACTTCCGGTTAAAGTAACCGCTCCGATAATTCCGGATGCAGCGGTTGAAATCGTAAACTGATACGATTTTAATACTTCAAGATTGGTTTTTTGGTGAAGAACTTCCATCACCGCCGCACCGGCGACGAGGAAGGAAGCAAGACCACCGAAACCGTTCAATGCCGCAACGAGCTGAGGCATCCCTGTCATTTCTACTTTTACGGAAAGATAAATTCCGATCGCGGTTCCGACGATAAATCCGGCTAAGATGTATTCGTACGCGAGGCCCTTTTCAACGAGCGCCGCCGCCACCGCTAAGAACATACCGACTGCGCCCACGAAGTTTCCTCGCACCGCAGTCTTAGGGTGAGAAAGAAGTTTCAATCCTACGATAAAAAGAACGGAGGAGAGAAGATAAACTAAATTGATGATCGATTTTTCCATATTCTTACTTTTCTTTCTTCTTGAACATTCCTAACATTCTGTGGGTTACTAAGAACCCTCCGACAACGTTGATCGTTGCAGCGACCATCGCGATAAATCCGATTATGTTGATCAACGGACCGTTCACGGAATGAAGAGAGAGAATCGCTCCGATGATCGTGATTCCGGAAATAGCATTGGAACCTGACATAAGAGGAGTATGCAAAAGAGGAGGAATTCTAGTGATAACCTCGAAGCCTACGAATACGGCTAATAAGAAGATCGTCAGGTAGCCTACGAACTGTTCCATAATAACTTTTCCTAATCAGAGATTCCTTCCTTTGGAGAGTTGAGGAAGGCCGGGTAAACCGATGGGATCACTTTTCAGAAACTCCTGTCTCCTGAAAACCTTTTTTTCTCAAGAGACAGGCGTCGCATTTTCCGCAGGCTTTGCCGTTGATCGGGTCGTAGCAGGAGAATGTAAGATGAAACGGAACCTTTAAACGATTCCCTAAAAGGACGATTTCTTTTTTAGAAAGATTTTGAAGCGGGGTTACGATTTTAATCGGAGAACCTTGGCTTCCTTTTTTGGTTCCGAGTTGAATCGCCATCTCATACATCTTGATGAACTCGGGTCTGCAATCCGGATAACCGGAATAGTCCATCGCATTGACTCCGATGTAGATGGAATCGGAACCGGTTCCTTCCGCGAGAGAAACCGCAAACGAAAGAAAGAGAATGTTTCTTCCCGGAACGTATGTGTTCGGAATCTCGTCCTTTCCGAGAGAATTCTTCGGAACCTGGATCGATTTTTGCGTGAGGGAAGAACCCAGAAACAATTCGGGTTTTAACTTTTGAATCGTGTGAGGAATTCCTAATTTGCGAGTGATTTTTTTCGCGTAGGATAATTCGATTTTATGTCTTTGTCCGTAATCAAAGGAGAGGGCTTGAACTTCCTTTCCATCGGAGATCGCCTGATACAAACAAGTTGTGGAATCGAGACCGCCCGATAAAAGAACGACTGCTTTGTTGTTGGAAGACTCCGCTTTGCCGTTCTTTTCTTTCGGGGACTTTTTCCGATCGGTGCCGGAATTCTTTCGGTTTACATTCTTCTTTTTTGCGGAATCCAAACTTGAATCCTCTTGTTAAATGGAACCTTTCGGACCTTCGTAGATGCACGCGCTTGTGCAGGTTTCGTTCAGAGTGATTTTATAAAGAAGAGGCAATAAAGGTTTGAGATGATTCCAAAGCCAGATCGAAATGTTTTCCGACGTCGGATTTTCCAAACCGGGAACATCGTTGAGATAATAATGATCCAGATGGTTTTCGATCAGAGGTTTTACGATCTTGCTGACTTCCGCATAATCGATGAGCCAACCCGTGTTTGAATCGATCTTTCCTTTTAAATGAAGTTTAAATCGAAAGCTGTGGCCGTGAAGTCGTTTGCATTTATGGCCTTCGGGTACGTTCGGAAGGAGATGAGCGGCGTCGAAGCGGAATTCTTTGGTGAGTTCGATTTCTTCCATAGGTTCCTGCCCGGTTTTGTATCAATAAATTCGGAAGATCTAAAAGAGGACCGGGATCAGGTTGAAGAGACTGAGAAAAAGCCGGTTTATTTTACCAGCTCTTTCAAAATTTCCTGTCTTTTTTGATCTTTCTGATGTTCGTTCAAAACCAACCATTCTCTTTTGATTTGTTTCGAGCTTACACCCTTAAGTTCTGCGTATTTGTTGAGAAGTTTTGCAGTTTTCTGGTTCATATCGACCAAAAAACCGGGAATCGACTCTCTGTCAAGCAACTCAGTTTGGGATGTTCCGTTCTTGATTAAAATTCATTGCCGGACTTCCGACCATACTTCGTTCAAGGGGATTCGTATGAGTTCCTACATTTGTGAAATCGATTCGGGCGCCTCTTTCTGATTTGCAATCAGAAAGACCGAGCTCGCCGCGACTCCACTTCGTTTCGGTCCTGCGGACTGCTTTGCATCGCTTTGATCTCTGGCGCGGGATTTTATCGAAAGGTCTTGATTTGTAAGAGTTCCCACATATGTTTCAAGAGGGTATTTCCGTTTACAAGTCTTCTGAAGGAGTTCCTACATTTTTCAAACCTGAAAATCGATCAAGGTTCGAAGGTCGTCCAAGGCTTGATCCGGTGGAATTCTCCCTTGAATTCGAACCTCTTCGAGAAAGAAACCGATCTTATGTCTCTTTGATTGAACAAGATTTTGAAACGAAAGTTCCGCTTTCCAAGTTGTTGGAACTCCTCGGATCGGACCTTTTCGTTCGATCGTATTCTCCTTAAAAAAAGAATCGAATTCCGCAAACAAATCCTGACCGGAATCGACAACGACTCTTGCAATCGTCACCAACGGAAAAACCGAATCGACGGAAGAAGAATCGAGATCTCGCACCGCAACTTCCGATCGGTCGGTAGAATTCCGAACGCCAAAACTCAATTCCCAAAAAGAAAGGCCTTCTGCGTTGATCGATTTTCTACCGTAAAGCAAAGCCGCTTTGATCGTCTTGGCGGGCGGTTTTAAAAGAAGGAATTGCGATTCGCTCGGATGAAAAACAAGCGCATTTACATTCAGAAAATCGAATGTTTTTGATTGGTTCTCGCCGAAGCCGGCTGGAAAAATTTCAGGCTCGACATAAGATTCAGAATTGTCTGAAGAAGTTATGATTTCCGGCTCGGCATAAAATTCCGGATTATCCGATGAAACTCTGATTTTCCAATCCGCCGATTTCTGCGGAACGAGATTCCATTCTACCAAAGAAAGGAATCGGAACTCTTGATCGAAAATCAAATCTAAAAAAATTCTTCGCTCCGCAATCGAATGGTTCGAAAGATTTTTCCCTTTATATTTCAAAATATCATAAATTTCAAATATAGATTCGGATCGATTCGCGGATATCCAGCCGATAAGAACCGCCGGTTCTTGAATTCGAGAAAGTTCTTCGATTATTTGCGGAATTTGGTTCCGGTATAAATATCCGTCTTTCGTCCAAGCGGCAATTCCGAAAGAATCGAAAACAATCTGCGCGAGGATCGTATTCCGCGGAATTGAAAAGTAGGAATAGTCTTCCGCATTTTTGTAGTCCGGAAACGGAAGCGGTTCTTTCCAAGCTTGAGGCAAGGAAGGATCGATTCGTTTGAGAACTTCACGGAG
Source organism: Leptospira sanjuanensis (assembly GCF_022267325.1). Taxonomy (NCBI): domain Bacteria; kingdom Pseudomonadati; phylum Spirochaetota; class Leptospiria; order Leptospirales; family Leptospiraceae; genus Leptospira; species Leptospira sanjuanensis. The sequence goes on along the minus strand of NZ_JAIZBG010000001.1, from coordinate 3,683,448 downwards.
AGAAAGTCGACTTAACTTTCGATCGGGAAACCAGAGGGCCAATGTTTTCAAAACCGAAGACGATTTCCAAGGGTTGCCTTTCGCCGCCGCTTTTTCCAAAAGAACTCCCGTTTCCAAATCGAAACAATCGGCCAGAACGAAGAGCAAAACGGAATCTTGAACTTTCAGAATTCTTTTTCCTAAAAGGATCAGATGCAGAAAAATTTTTTCAGGAACGGAAGCCGAGTTCCAAAGAGAGAATAAAAGATCTTTGGAACGTTTGGATTGCGCATCGGATCGGATTTCTTCCACGATCGCGATGAGGAAACGGATTTCATTTTGCGTCGAACGGCTGGAAACGTTCTCCGATTGCGTTAAACCGACTTTCTTTCCGTCGCGCCCAGGATCGTCTACGTCCTTCTTCGTCTTTTCCTGAAAATTTCCCGTCAAAAGCGAGATCGTCTCCGAAACATCTCCCACTTCTTTGATAGAAGTTTCGATCATCCAAATGGGTTGTTGTAAATATTCGGAAGCGCAGGCAGTCAGTTCTTCGACGGACAGAATCGGTTTTTCTTTTTTACCGCTCAGATAGGCAAGTGCGGGATCGATTTCTTCCGGGTCGCAAAAACAAAAATAATTCGTCAGAAGACGCCGTTTCCGCGCCGGATCCGATTCTTCTTTGAGTTCGAGAACGAGTTGAAAAAAGGAAATCACCGCGAAAATTATCTCCAAAACAGGATATACGAAATTATAATTTTTAATCGATACACATTTTATCAAAAAGGATTTCGAAAAAGGAAATCCGACTAAAACTTTTCTTGCTATTCGAACCGTTTTGAGTAAGCTCCTTTCGCTGAGAAATTATAAAAACTGGTTAGGCTATGAAAAATTTGATCGATCGTTTCTTCGATTTTTGGAATCGAACTCCCGTCTGGATCCGCAGATCCTTGGTTAGCATTCTCGTCCTCATCGTTCTTGTAAAAGTCGTTTTTTCCCTTTTGATCTTTTGGAAGGCGCCTCGTCTTTCTGGGGAATTGAAGGCTCCCGGACTTGCAAAGCCCGTTTCCGTGATTCGAGATTCTTACGGTGTTCCGCATATCCGATCGGAGGATTCTTCGTCCGCCTACTTTGCGTTAGGTTATGTAAGCGCGAGCGATCGTTTGTTTCAAATGGAAATTCTCCGAAGAGCCGGAAAGGGGGAGTTATCCGAAGTTCTCGGGGCCGATTTGCTTCCCGCGGATATTTTTTTAAGACAGATTCTTTTACGGAGAACGGCGGAGAAGATGTTGCAGGAAGCGACCAAAGGAAACCCGCAGATTTTGAAAGAGCTGGATTCGTTTTTGGAAGGGATCAATTTCTTTTTAAAAACCGAACCGCTTCCGATCGAGTTTACGATTCTGGGTTATCAGCCTAAGCCGTTCGATCGGCTCGACGTTTTGAGCGCATTATCGCTGTTATCTTTTTCGTTTGCGGAAGCGTTACGAACCGATTCTCTTTATACGATTTTGGAGCGAAGACTTCCGAATCGAAACGTCGCCGAAGTGTTTCCGCGACACGATACGGAAGATCCGTTTTCGATTCAGGAGAATCAACCTTCGTATTCTTCTAAAAAATTGACGGAACGTACAAAGGGTTTCCTGCCCCTCGTTTCCGAATCGAAATTTGCTAAAGCGACATCGAACGAACTTTCCGAATTCGGTCATGTGATTCAAAGAACGAACAAGATTCTCTCGGATCTTCCGCTGTTTTTAGGGAGCAATTCCTGGGTGATCGGACCCTCCCGTTCTTCCACCGGCGGCGCGATTCTCGCGAACGATCCTCACATCGGTTACGGCAATCCCGGAACTTGGTACGAGGTTCATATCATCGCGGGCGATCACGAAACATACGGATATCATCTTCCGATCTTTCCGTTTCCTTTGATTGCGCATAACGCGAAAAAGGCGTGGGCTTTGACTATGTTGGAAAACGATGATATGGATTTTTACGAGGAAGAATTGCATCCTGCTAAACCGAACTTGGTAAAAGAAAAAGGAAACTGGGTTCCCGTTCAGGTTTTTCCGGAAACGATTTCCGTAAAAGGACAAGACCCGGTTTCGATTCAGGTTCAAGTCACGTCTCATGGTCCGATCGTTTCCAAGCTGATCCACGGTTATACGGGTCCGGTCGTTTCGATCTATTGGATCTTTCATCATCTTTCCGTTCCGATCTTGGAAACGATTTACTCCTTGGGACGTTGTGCGTCCTTGGAGGAATGTTCCGCCGTTGCCGCAGGTTTGCCTGCGCCGGGGCTCAACGTTTCGTATGCGGATGCGAACGGAAACATCGCATGGTGGGGTGTGGGAAGATTTCCGATTCGCAAAAAGAAAACGAATACGCGAAGAATCTTAAACGGAGCGACGGGAGAAGACGACGTGATCGGTTATGTTCCGTTTGCACAGAATCCGAAGCTCATCAATCCGCCGGAAGGAATCATTCTTACCGCGAATCATGTTCCCACATACGAAATCAAGGGATATGGAAAACCGGAAGGATATTGGCAAGAATCGGATCGGGGAAGAAGGATCTACGAACTTCTTTCTCAAAAGAAAGAATGGTCCGTGGACGATATGAAAAAGATCCAGACCGACGTTCATTCTTTTTCCGCGAGAACGATCGTGCCTTTGATTTCTCTGGAATTGGAAGAGGATAAGAATTGGGTCGGAGTGTTTCGCGAGGCCTTGGACATATATCGTCGATTCAACGGTGAAAACACGTTGGATTCCGCCGGCGCGACGATCTATCATACGCTCAATCAATTCGTAATGTTGAATCTATGGACGGACGAGTTCGGAGAATCCGATTTGAGCGTGTTCGGCGAAAGCGCGGAACGATGGAACGCTTATAAATCGCTTCTTGCTAATCCGAAGTCGGATTTTTGGGACGATCTTGCGACCGTCGAGCGCAAAGAAACAAGAAGGGATATTCTGATCCGTTCTTTTTCGCAAACGGTGCGTTATCTTGCTAAAGAACACGGAGGTTCTCCTTCTTCTTGGAAATGGGGGGACGCTCATAAGATCACGTTCGAACATCCGATGGGAAAGGTGCCCTTGCTCGCGGGAATTTTCAATCAAGGGCCGTTCCCCGTCGTTTCGGGCGAATCCGTGGTCAATCTGATGAATCAAAAGGAAATCAATCCTAAGATGACTCCGAAAGTCGGTCCGTCCAAACGAAGAATCATCGATCTTTCTCATCCTGAAAATTCCTGGTCCGTGTTGCCGACCGGAAACTCGGGAAACATGGGTTCTCCGTTTTACGGGGATCAGATTCGTATGTTCTTAAACGGAGAACATCGTTCGATCCGATTTACTCAGTCGCAGATCGAGCAGGATTCCAAATACGTATTGAAATTCGTTCCGTGACAATTCTTCGTTTCGGCCGTTTATCGGTCGAAGCCGAAAGTATATGCGATCTTTCTAATACGTATGATCGATCATTCTCGCTTCGAAATTTTTGGAGCGTTTGAGGCAATCGAAGGCTTTTCGTTTCCGGAGGCCTTCGAACAGTTTTTTCATCGCTACCGCATACGGAGAATTTTCGTCTTCGCCCATGGAATCGTAGTGTTCGCGCCAAAGTTGAAAATCGAAACCGTGCTCCTGTTCGAAGGAGGCAAAGCCTTCGTATTTCCAATCTCCCACGTAGTAGTCCGGATCGAAAAGATCGCTCATACTCATCGTCGCTCCTTCGATGACGAACTGAAAGACGCGCGCGTTCGGATTCTCCCTCGCAAAATCGCGGATCGCGTTTTCCGCAAAGTCGATCATCTTCTCGACCTGAAACGATCTTTCGAACGGGTCCTTGGAAAGTTGAATTCCTTTTTTCGTTTCGAGAAATTTAAGAATCTCTTTTCTAGTTTTCGTATCCGCGATGCTCAAAGCGGAATTCGGATTTTCCAAATCGGGATTCGCGCCGTTTTCCAAAAGGTATTTAATGATCGGAGTTTTGTCTTGAGGGCCGGGGCGGCAGGCAAAGTGAAGCGGGGTATAAGCGTACGAATTCGGAATCCAATCGGAAACCGCGTTCAAGTCTCCTCCGTGTTTGTGTAACAACTTCAGAATTTCCAAATGATCCGAAGGATCGTGACTGAACGGTCCCAAACACGCTTCGTGAACCGCGTTTCTTTCGTGGATCTTGACGTTCGGATCGGCGCTTTGTTCTTCGAGCAGGTAACGAACCAAATCGAGTTTTCCGAGATTGGCCGCTCTGGGAAGAACGGAATCCTCCAGTTTTACGCCTTGGTCAAAAAGAAATTTCACACATTCCAATCCGCTGAACGCGGCGATTTCCAGAAGTGTGTAACTGGAGTTTTTCAGGTTCGGATCTTTCAGATCGATTCCCTGTTTCTGATATAATTTTAGAATGTCGATTTTTCCGGCGTTAGCGGCTTCAACGACGTCGGCAGGATCGGGCAGAATCTTTTTTTGAAGAAGATATTCGACGACTTCCGTTTTACCGCGATCCCTGCAGGCATAAAAATGAAGCGAGTTTTGATTGGAATCGCGCGTATCTAAGGAAAACCCGAAGGTTTCCAATAACTCCAAAACGGCGGGGCTGTTTTCGCTCGCTGCAAAGAAAAGCGGAGAATTCCCGTAAAACTCCGTTCCTCTGGATTCGAGTTCCTCTTTGATTTTCAGAACTTCGTTCTTTTGAATCCATTGTATCAAAGCGTAACGATGTTCCGCTCTCGCCTTCTTCAACTTGGGTTGTTCGGTTTCGTTCATAGATTAGCTCCCCGTTTGACAACCGGAATTGATTCAATTTTTGTAATGAAAAATTCAAGCGAATCCGGAATCGGAGATTCCATTCTAAATAAATTTTTTCCAAAAATCCTACCGCCTTATAATTAGAAGCGAATCGTCTTTTTTTCAAGAGAGCAAAAGAAAAGAATATTATAATTTTAAACTATTGAGGACTTGTTTCGAAGTTGAAATCCGCGGCGGTTCCATACGTTCCGAAAATCCCCGGAGAAATCCTTCGAAAGAATAAGTGTGGGAACTCCTTCAGGATTCGAATTCTTCAGAATGAAACTTCGTTTTGAGCGTTTTTGCGTTCTTTCCCGTTTCTTTCAAATAACGAACTATGTCTTTTGTATCGCCGTGCGTGAGAAGGATTTCTTCCGCTTCGGTCGCATGAATCGTTTCGATCAATTCGTTCCAATCCGCGTGATCCGATAAGACGAAACCTTTGTGAAAGCTTCCGGCCTTTCTGTTTTTGGAAAGCTGCATCCATCCCGAACAAAACGCGCTTCGAATTTTTTGCGATTTCGGGTTCGGAATCGGAACGCCGGGAGGTGCGACAAACACGAACGGATGTTTGACCTTCTCCGTAAACTGATCGATGGCTTTCGCTTTCGGAAGAGAAATCCCCGATTCTTCGTATCGTTTGTTCATGGAAAGAATCGAATCGTGTACGTAAAAATCCAACGAAGTTCCGGCGGACTCCGCTGCGAGCGAAAGTCCTTTGAGAATTCTTTGCGCTTTCCCCAAGGAATATCCGTATAGAACGGTGATTTCCCCCAGCGCGTGATTTTCCAAGATATAGTTTAGAATATTCTGAAATACGAATTTCGGTTTTTCCCAAAGATAATACGGTTTTGCAAAGGTGGCTTCGGATAAAAACGTATCGCATCGTAAAATTTCGATGGGTTCGCAGGTCGGATCGGGAACCGTTTTGTAATCTCCGCTGATCACCGTGATTCTTCCCTTATATTCGATCCGAACCTGGGCCGATCCCAAAATATGACCGGCGGAATGAAGACTGATCTTAACCCCGTTGCGATAAACGGCTTGTCCATAACGAAGAGTTTCCACGTTTACTTTCGGTCCAAGCCGTTCCAGCGTGAGAGAAAGACCGGGTTCCGCACAAAGATAATGACGAGAACCTCTGCGAGTATGATCGGAATGTGCGTGCGTGAGAATGGCTCGGGAAACTCCTTTCCACGGATCGACATATACGTCCGCTTGGGGTACATACAATCCCGCTTCCGTTAGGACGATCATTTCCATTGACTCCAGAGAAATTCTTTTTCAATTTGGATGGAACGTATTTTCGATGAGCAAAGAAGAAAAACTCAGAAGACTCGCCCTCGTTCAATCCGAGGTTTCCGCCTGCAAACTCTGCAAGCTTCATACGACTCGAACCCAAACCGTTTTCGGGGAAGGAAATCCGGATGCGGAGGTCGTTTTTATCGGAGAAGGTCCGGGCAAACAAGAGGATCTCACCGGCCGGCCGTTCGTGGGTCGAGCCGGTGAACTGCTGACGAGAATCATCGAAAAAGGAATGGGAGTTCCGAGAGAATCCGTTTATATCGCGAATATCGTAAAGTGCAGACCCACCTTGGACATGAAGTTCGAAAAGGATCGCCCGCCCGAGGAAGAGGAAACGAGAGCTTGCGCTCCGTATCTTTTGAGACAGTTGGAAATCATTCAGCCGAAAGTTCTCGTTACGCTCGGAAATCCTTCCACAAGATTTATCTTAAATACCAAGGAAGGAATCACCAAACTCAGAGGAACCTGGGGATCGTTTTTCGGAATTCCGGTGATGCCTACGTATCACCCGAGTTTTGTGATCCGCAACGGCGGGGAGAACAGTCCTCTCAAACGCGAGGTTTGGGAGGACATCAAAAAAGTTATGGATTTGCTGGGGTGGAAACGGCCTTCGTAGTTTCCGGTTCTTTTTCCTTCAACCAATCGGCGATTTTCTGATAAATATCGCCGGGCGCGTCTTCGTATGCGAACAATCCCAAGTGATCGTAGTCGATCGACATTCCGTTGTCTCTTCCCGCTTCCAGATATTCCTTCTTTCCTTTTTTCCGTTTGTAAACGGGATGAATGCTTTCCGTAGGAGATACGTTGTCGATTCTTCCTCCGATAAAAAGGGAAGGAAACGTGGTCGACTCGAACGACTCCCAGGTTTTCGGATTTTCCTCAAGCGCGGGCAAGTAGTTAAAAAGATTCTGATATACGAATAAAGTCGTAGGATCGTCCTCGTCGAAGGATATGAACCGTTTGCAGAAGCTTTCCTTGTTTTTGCAGGAGTTGCTCAGATCGGTTCCGAATCTTTTTTCCGTCTTCATCTGTTCCAGAAAGCTATCGTTGTATTTGTAATCCATTCCCGTTCCGAGAAAGAACGCTTTGGAGATGTCGGGAATCTTCTTCGCTTTAAAAGAATGTAATACGGCTTGTCCTCCGAGGGAAATTCCGCCGAGGATGTATTCTTTTTTTCCGGTGACTTTCTGGATTCTCGCGATCACGTCGGGGATCAGATTTTCCCCGATTTCTTTGAGGTTCACCGATTTATGATCTTCGAAATGAAGAAGCCAAACCGAAAATCCGTTTCCGTTTAACACTCCGATCAAACCGGATTTATCACCGAGATACAAAGCTTTTTTATTGATGAACACGGGATCGACGAGAAGCACCGGAGGATAATGAGAATTCTCATAGGAGAAGGTCGTCAAAAAAAGATTCGGTCCTATGTTCGCCGTTTGAGAGGTGAATTTCTGTTCTGTAATGACCACATAACGCGTACATCCGAAAAGAAGCGCGATCAGCAACGAAGCGATCGCTGCGGTTTTTAATCGTATAAATTTCATTTTTGAGTCCAATTCGATTAGTTTCTTTTATCCAGCCATGCGACGAGAGGAACGAAAACGTCTCTGTCCGCATTCTTCCCGACGATCAAATCGGTGTGACCGTAGTCGTCGGAATGATTGTTCGATCTAGACGCGATGAACAACGTTTTATCTTCGGAACCGATATTGTCGTATGCGTAACGAAGAGAATAAGACATTCCTAATTTATCCCTTCTTCCGGCGATCAACAAGGTCGGAATTTTGATATTCTTGAGTCCGTTCGAATACGAGATCTTGTGATCCAAGCTGCGGATTTCCCCGCTTTCGGCCAGATCTTTGAACTGTAGAATTTCGTTCTTTGCGCCGGGGTTGATCGACGTCGTTTTTACGTCGGAAAGAATCGAAGATTCGATGTTCGGTTTGTGCCAGAAAAGTTCTTCGAACGATTTTTGAGGAAGAAACGGAATTCCCGTTCCTCCTTGGATTCCGGCCCAGGTTTCGGCGGGAACCACCGGCCAAAGATTCATCAGCCAAGTTAAGGAAGTCCAGCGTTTGAGCGCGGAATTCGGGGGGTCCATGATCGCGGGCGATCCGATCGCTACGAAGTTCGCGATTCGTTTTTCGCCGAGGCTTCCGATTCTGGAATAGATGATCATCCCGCCCATGCTGTGACCGACCCAGTTTACCTTATCTTTTCCGGTCGCATTTAACACGTGTTTGATGGCCGCGTCTACGTCGTATCGGATATAATCGTCCATGCTGTATGAAAACGTCTTATCTCCGAAGAATAAGGAAGGATAACCCGCGTCCCTTCTTCCTCTCAGATCCAACAACCAAACGTCGTATCCTTCCTTTTGAAGTCTTCCCACGATGGAACTTTTCTCGTTGATCTTAAGATAGGTTCTGTTTGCGATCAATCCGTGACAGAGAATCACGGGATATTTTTTTGGCGGATGACCCGCTAACGGAGGAAAGTGTTCGAGAGTTAAATCCCAACCGTCTTCCGTTTTGGGATGATGCATTTCACCTTGCAGCTGAATGCTCGCCTTACACTGGGAAAGAAAAATTCCCAGAAAAAGAATCCAGAATGTTCTTCGAATTTTCGCGTTCATTGAAGAAGCAGTTTATCGTTGGTACCAAGAGGATCAAGTAGAATTTAAGATTCAAACTTGTTCCTCTTCTTTTGCGAAAACTCGAAACGAATATTAGGAATTTACCTTTTTGACCTTAAAGCCGGTCTTAAGATATTTATCGATCTTCGGTTTAACAACGTAGTGGCAATACGGTTGTCCCGGATTGGATCGAAAATAATTCTGATGGTAATTCTCCGCCGGAAAGAATTCTTTCAGAGGTTCGACCTGCGTTACGATCGGATCCGAAAAATGCGAGCCGGCTTTTTGAATCGATTCTTCCGCTTGTCGTTTTTGTTCGGGAGAATGATAGAGAATGATGGAACGATACTGCGTTCCCACGTCGTTTCCTTGTCGGTTTAACGTAGTAGGGTCGTGACAGATCCAGAATATCTCCAAAATTTCGGGATAGGAAATCACCTTCGGATCGAACGTGATTTGAACGACTTCCGCGTGTCCGGTCGTTCCCGAACATACGGAACGATAATCGGGGTTGTTCGTATGTCCCGCGGAGTAACCGGATACGATGGTTTCCACTCCATCCACCATTTGATACACTCCTTCGAGACACCAAAAACAGCCGCCGCCTAATGTTGCTTGTTCCATACCTTACGATTCGAACCGCAATGCGAAAGGTTTCAAGAAGTTTCCTCTTTATTAAAAAACGATTTTATATCTTTATGGAAACCGCAAAAACAACGAACTTCTCCTCCTTGGAATTCGATTTGTCCCGGTCGAACACGGCGTCGTACGAACGGAAATATCTTCCTTCGAGACGGACCATCGCGTTTTCGTTCGGGATATAATCCAAGGTCAGGGTCGCGCCGGACGTCAGGAATCCGTTCTTCGTCGCGGTCGTGACGATCGTCTGTTCGGGATCGTACATTCTTTCGAGGCGGACCGAGGTTCGGAAGACTTCGATCGGTCGGTAAGTGATCCAAAACGTTCCATGATACCACTGCCGATACGCGTTGACTCCGGGATCGGGAACGCGCTGAATCCCAACGTCCCCCGACGCCGCGACAATGAAGAATTTCGTAAAATTGTATTGGAATATTATATTATTATAATATCTTGTCTGGCGCGGCTGATTGTCCGGCGCTTCGTTCCCCACGAAGGTGTTGTGGACGACCTTGAACTTATCCGTGAATTTGTATTCGATCTGCGTTCCGATCGCTTTGTCACGGTTGGTTTCGGTGATATTGGACCATCCGTTCATCAGATGGAGTTGAAAGGAAAGTTTTTCGGAATATTGATACGAAAGACGAAAGCCGCTTGAATAATACGGAACGTAGTCGAGGGCAAGCGCGCGGGTATAATTCCAGTTCGAATGCGAGATCCAGCTTTCGAGCCCGATATTCCCGAAATAAATTCCCGCGTCCAACCAGAGATTCTTTGCGAGTTTGATTCCCGCATAGCCTTCTTGAATGTTGCGAACGGAAACCTGATTGGAATTTTTTTCGGAACTGACTTCGGCTTTATAGTTTGAGTTCACCGAATTTCCGAATTGAAACGCGAGTCTTCCTCTGTATCGATCTGTTTCGATTTTACCGTCGATATGCGCTAAGTTGACGTTGATCTCGTCCCAACGCGCGGGTTGCGTCAGATATTTGTTGTCTCTCGAAGTCGGGCGATACGGATTGTGCGCGTAATACGAATCGACAAAAAATCCGAATTGGGGAAGGTGTTTGTTGTCCTGTTCTTTTTCCGAATCGGATTTTGCGGAAGGATTATTTCCATTTTTTGAATATTCCGGATTTTGCACGGATTCCGCGGGGATCCGTGTTTTTTTGGAGAAATCCTTTTTGTCGGCGGGGTCGTTTTCTTTATTGGGAGCGGACTCTTCGTTTTCCTCTTTTTGTTCCTGAGAGTAAAGCGTTCCTATGTCCGAGGTCACGTCGGCAAAAACGATCAGCGCAAGAATTAGGAATAAGTTCCGGATGGGACGGCGATCGGAATTCTTTTTTGCTTTCGAAAAAAAAGAATCCGATTCTTTTCCGATCGAAGATCGGGGGTCATAGATCGATGTTCGTCGAGATTCTAACTGAGAAAAATTCTTTTTTTGGTTCATGATTGAATCTTAATGAATCGATCTCAAAATGCAAGAGGTCGGTCTCGAATCTCCGATAAGGAAACCGCTCTTTTAAGTTAAGAAAGAATTAAGATTCTGCATTCGACACCTTTAAAAATCCAGCTAAAAAGAAGGATCGTTTCCGAAATCGTCGGAAACGGTCCCTGAGTAATCATTTTAAAATTTTGCTACGTAACCCAGACTCACGATAAAGTGATGTTTGGGAAGGTGTTGCTGCTGATAGGAGTTCAGCAGATAGTTCTTGGAAGCAGTATCCAAAGCGAGGGATTGGATTGCGGAAGTCATCGTCTGGTTGTAAGTCCCGTGAATTTTGGACGGGTCCGTTTCTTTGCCGTCGTTCGCGTTCGTATCGGAAGCGACTCCCGTAGGTTTCGAGTAGACGCGGTCGTTGTCAAAAAGATATTGATCCGGTCTATAAACGTCGCTCACGCTTACGTTGACGTCCTTGAAGTTCAGTTGAACTTTTGCGGTGACATCCGTGACTCCCGATCTGCGATCGGTGTTGTTGTTGAAATATTGATAACCGACTTGCATCCCCGGTGTGAGTTTCCAATCCTTTGTAAGCTCGTATTCGTGACTGATCGCTGCTCTGTGATGACTGTTTCCCTGATTGACCCCGTTCGTTTCCGAAGACACGCGGAAGTTGGAAACGAGTTCCGGTTTGAGGTAACTCAAATACGAAGGCTTCCAACCAAAAGTATAATTAAAAAGACTCGCGTTTGAAGGATAGTTCGCGCTGTTCACCGTTAAGAATCCGGTAAAGAACTGACCGATCGAAGTATTCCATTCGTAAACGATCTGACCGATAAAATAATCCCTAACGCCGTTGTTTTCCTTTCGAGGGCGAACCTGATTCGGATCGTAACCGAGCTGACCGGATTGCAGGGATTGAACCACCTTGTTCGTTTCATCCGGACCACCGGGGTTCGATTGGTAAAAGAAGTCGTTGTCCGTGTTGTTTCTTCCGATCAACGGGTTCGCCGAAATCAAATTTAAACGGAAGCCGGGAATCGGAGTGAAAAAATTCACGAACGTTCCCAAAATCAAACCCTGAGAAAAATCGGAATACGATTCGTTGTTTCTACGGCTGAGTCTTTCGCCGAATAAACTGTTTCCTAAAACGAAGACGTCGTTGGAAAGGGACTGACTGAAGCCGAACTCGGGTTTTTTATCCGTCGCCTTTGGAAGATTTTGCGCGTTGTCCTCCGGAATCCCGGAGTTGATATCCGGACTTTGTTTGTCTTGCGCGGAAATCGAAGTTGCGATAAGAAGAAGTGGAAGAATAACTCTAATTATATGTTTCATTTTTTTTGTTCCGTTAATTCGCCGCGGACGTTTTTATCTCCGGGCTCGTTTGTATTTTTTTCGCGCTTGAGTTGACCACGAAAATTCCGGTAATCACGAGAAGAGCCCCGAGAATATCGAAGACGTTCGGAGATTCTCCCAAAAACCAAGTCGTTACCATCGCGACGACCGGAACCAAGTTTCCGAATATGGCCGCCTTATCGGGACCCACTTTTTGAATTCCGTAATTCCAAAATAGATAACCGAAAAACGTCGTGAACACGGCCATATAAAGAATCGCAAACCAAGCGTTGATCGGAAGAACGGACCAGTCTAAATTCGATTCTCCCGAAAAGAGAAGAAACAAGACCAAGGCGATCATTCCGAAAAAAGAAGTGAAAGTTGTTATCTGGATCGTGGAAACTCCTTTGAGATATTTTTTGATTCCTACCGAATAAAACGCCCAACAGATCGCGGCGAGAAAGATGTAAACGATTCCTTTTCCTTCCAGGATATGTCCGAGCGCGGCCCAGTTACCGTCGGAGATGACCAGAAGAACTCCTGAAAAGGAGACTAACGTTCCGAAACATTGGATCCACGTGATCTTCGTTTTCAACAGAAAGTAGGAAAGAAACGCGGTGATTGCGGGGCCGAGTGCGATCACGATCGCCGCGTTTACCGGGGAAGCGTTCTTCATTCCTAAAAAGAAAAACGAGTTGAATCCGAAAACTCCCGCGATTCCGAGGAGAAGCAGACTTTTGAGATGTTCTCTGTCGACTTTGAGAAGTTTTTTATCCGTAAAGAATACGAAGGCGAACAACAACACGGAAGCGATCGCGAAACGAACGGCTCCGGTCTGTGCGGGGGTGAAGTGGTATAACGCTTGTTTGGCGACTTCGAAAGTCGTACCGGTGATCAGCGCGAAAAATATCAGAAAAAGATACGGCCTGAATGATTTCATCTTAATTTTGTTCCTCTTGGGAAAGACGTGTTTCGAATTCCTTGATTTTGTTTTTTGTGAGTTTGATCGTAATCTCTAGATCCTTCTTTTTTTGTTCCAGAGTCGCGAGGTGAGAAGAAAGAATTCGGATTCTTTTGTTCAAAGGAGGTTTCAGGTTTTCACCTCTGGACATCTTTTCCAAAAGACATCCTTCCTTTAGGAATTCCTTAATATCCTTCAGAGGCATGTTGAGTTCTTTGAGAGTTTTAATGTATTTTAGATAATTCAAATCCCTTTGAGAATACTTCCGATCTTTTCCATGATTTCTTTCCGGCTTAGGAAGAATCCCCATCTTTTCGTAATAGCGCAGAGTATGCTGACTGAAATTCGTCATCTCTGAAATTCTGGAGATACTGAGTGAGAGAGGTTGGTTCAAGAGGATTCTCCTTAAATCTAAAAGTTGGACGAACCTAGAGTCTACTCTAGGTGAGTAAAGGTTCAAAAAAATTCGATTTTAAAAAAGAATCAAAAAAAGATTTCGTTTTTGTTATGTTTTTATGACACAGAAATCGATTCCCTCCTTTACAAAAACCGATCTTTCCTCCGGGAAGTTGGCCGAAATCATAGCCGATCGGATGTTGGTGAAACAGTCGTATCGCGATTCTTTTTGGAAAGCGTTCGAATCCAAAAAAAAGAAAAAGCTTACCTCCGCATTCTTGGATCAATTCGAAAAACTGCACGGGTTTCGTCCTCCCGAAGAAATTCTGGAATGGGAAAACGTCCGCATCGCCTATCAGGAAATCATGTACAACGTGAGCGATATTTGGAATATGATCGATCACGGAAGCGGACTTCAGGACGAGGAGGACTACGAAGAAAATTACGAAGAGGAGCTCGACGAACAGGACGAAGACGAAGAAGGAGATTCTTATCCCGATTACAGAGCGGTCTCATTCCAAAAATTCCTTCTAAGTCAATCGAATACGATCGAAGAAAAAGTGAACGCTTTGATCGGATCGTATCAAGGTTTGATGTTTTTATTTACAGGAGTCGCTCATTTCGGATCGGACGGAGGAGGGGACAGTTGCTGGGTCAATCTCCTTCCGCACGCGGAAGGTTCCGCGGAAGTACATCGTTACAATCACGAAATCGGAGAACTCGAAGACGAACCGTTTTTTTCCATCAGCCATTTTATCGCCGCAAATTGGTCGAACGAAGACGACGACTACGACGATGACGAAGATGAGGAAGAGGACGATGAAGAATCCGTTCCGGATATAAGAGTAGAATCCGTGATGGATTCTAAGGTTATCAAACAATACGAAAAAGAAGCGCAGAAGAAATACGATCAAAGACCTTTTTACACAAAATCCTTAGACCTTTTTGAAAGAACGTCTTGGTTGCTCGGACACAGCTACGGAGATCCGGCTTACGCGTATGCGGAAAAACTCGCTTCCGCACCGAACTTTAAGGATTGGGAGGAAGAAAAAAAGCTCCTAAGTAAATCGCATTCTCTTGCCGCGTATTGGATGCTCGCGCACTACTTTATGAAAAATGAAAGCGCTTGCCGCGAAGCTTGCGAACTTTCCCAAAAACTTCCGGGTGAAATTCTTCCCGCGCTCGCAAAGAAGATTCTTTCTCTTCTCGACGGTAAAAGCGATTCGATCGGGAAATTGAATGCGAAGAAACTTCAGGAATTACGCGAACAGACCTTCCGCAACTGCGACTCGAAGCAGATCGAACCGGCCAATCGAAAACGTTTGGAAGAAGCGACGGGACTTGCCGGAAAGAAAAAGATCTCGACCGCCGATCTCAAAAAAAGAATTCAAAACGGAGACGATCCTTTGTCGATCCTGGAAGAATTTCCGGAGGACGTGGAAACGCACGACTTTCTTTTAAAGGAGATCGGTAAAAAGGATACGAAGTTTGGTAAACTCGTAGAGCAATATTTCAAAGAAAGAACGGATTCGAGTTATAACGAATGGCCCTATAAAAAAGAGGATTTGGATCCGCGGCTCTCTCTTCCCGTGTCGGCGGCCTTTCGTCAGGGATTGCATTACGATTCCGAAAACAAAAAAGCATACGCAGGAATCATCAAAACATTAGGAAAATTTGATGATGCGAACGCGATGAGCGCGTTTCGGGACGCGATTCAAAAATTGAAACAAGACGACAAACGTCTGGAAGAGGTGATCGAATGCGTTTTGGACAGCGAACGGGAAGAAGCGCTTACGATTCTTACCGAAGCAGCTTGGAAATTTTTCGAGACGATGGACGCAGCTTTGGAAAAAAAGAAGAAGGTGCAGGACGAAGGGCCGAACCTCAACAATATCTTTACCGTTTTCAGTTATTTGCAACGTGCCTTGAACGAACGTCTTCTCACCGGCGATGAGGAATCGGGAAAACTTGCGAACAAAGTTCTTACCTACCGCAACCAACTCAGCATTTTCGGAATCGCATTGGGATATTCTTTCGCCGTTTCCGCAAAGCTCGGCTTTAAAGAAAATCTGGAATACATTCGCACCTATCTGGAAATGGGTTCGGAGATTAAGGGAAGCGGAGGACGCGATTCTTATCTTGAATTCAATCAGTTGGTCAATCTTTCCGAGGGCGCGATGGCTTGGACTGTTCTGGATCCGGCGTCCGCAAAAACGGGACTCAAAGAACTTTTGGACAAGGCGGAAAAGAATTCGAGCCCGGGAATTGCGATCGATCTTCAGGCTTGTTATCTTTCCGGCCTTCTTCTTTTGGAACCGAACCGGGAAGAATGGATTCAATTAGGCCATAGAATTCTCGGAAACAGAGGAGAAGAATATCGAGCTTACGGTCCGATCCGCGCCGTCGGTAAGGCGAAGATTCAGGAGTTGAAACAGCATTTGTATTATCACGTTTATGCCGATCCGAATCCGATGGTGGATTACACTTGGACTTACATAGAACACGTTGCGCGTCATTCCTGGTTTCAACTGACGGAAAAGGAATTGCCTCCTTTCGACGACGATGACGAATATGCGAATCGGCTCGCAAAAAATCCGAAGGACCTTCCCGGAGGAATTTTAAAACCGGAGAAATACAGCATTCAACACGTATTTCAGAATATTAAAGAAAAGAAATATAAGAATGCGGACGTGGTAAAGATCGGCGGACCTTGGCTGGAGGAATCGCTTCGATATTCTTGCGACGAATATCGATACGGAGGCAATTACGATCGATGGGAGGCGATGAAGGCTCTTTTTATCCAAGGCGAAGCCGCGATTCCCGTTTACGCAAAAATATTAGAACTTCCTTATGCAGGTTCGGATTGGAAATTGTATTGTCTTCAGTTTCTGAGATTTATCGAGCCGGAGGCGAACAAATGGTCTCAGGTTCTGGCGATGGACGAAAATACGATCGTTAAAATTCTTCAGACAAACCCTTCCGAATGGGCCGCTTGGGGAGATTTGTTGAGCGCGAAGTTGTTTCTTCTCAAAGGGAAGGAATCCTTCGATAACTTCTTTTCTCTGCTCAAACGAAGACTCGGTTTTACCAACCCTCACAGTTATACTTCCTCTTCGACCGAAGAAGCGCTGGCTTCGAGGTTGCCGGGAATTCTCCCTTGGTTCGGAAAGGAAGGGGATCAAACCCTGGAACGTTTGTGGCAGGAATCCAAAAAAGAATCCGAAGCTCGTTATATTCTCGATGTCGCCGCTCGGAAAAGTCCCGATTTGGAACTGAAAGAACTCCCCGAAATTTCCGAAGAAGGAATCGAACTCGAACAGAGAATCAACGGGGGAGAATACGGTCCTCGTGCTTGGATTTTTTTGAGTCCGAAAGAAGTTCGATTCGGAATCGAAGAATTTCATCTGCACAGCATTTTGGAAAACTCCAAAACGGAATCGAAATTGGATTCTTCTCTGCTTAAAAAAGATTCCGCAAAAACCTTGTCGGAACTTTGGAAGATGGCGCAAATTCTCGGTTATACGGTCGTGAAAAAGAAGCCCAAAAAAAAGCGCTAGAAATTCGCCGAGTCGTCGTTTGTCGGTCCTTTGCAATGGGGTAGGCATCGATGACAAGGAATCTGCGGAAATGAGAACGGGGAACGACGAAAGATGTGTAAGTCTCGTCGAAACCCCGATCGATTCTGCGGAGGTCGCGGTTGATTCTTGGAAATTGGTCGGAAGTCCGGCGGCTTTCCCCGAATTTACGGGGTTCGTTCCTGCGCTTCCCGTAGGAGTTCCCACAAAATCGGCGCCGAGTTCACGAAACAAACGCTCGGCGTCGGTAAAACTTCCTTTTGTCTCGTTTTAAAATGTGGGAACTCCCACATTTTTCCTTTTCTCCCCCTTTCCGATCGCTTACACTGGTGGAATCCACGGAGGTTCCATGATTCAGAACAATTATTTTTCGGACACACAGGATATTCAGGATCATTTCGAACACATTCTCCCCTGGACAGAAATCATACTCGATTACGAAGGCGATTTTTCCGATAGCTCCGACGGAGGTCCGACCAACCCATCCGAAGCGAAAGAATATTATAAAACCGTGTTGGAGACGGTGGGCGATCTCGCCGGAAATATTCTTTCGCCGCACGTGGCGGAACTCGATCGCGAAGGGCTCAAATTCAAAGACGGTAAGGTCGAGTTCCCGCCGAAGATGCTCGAACTTGTCGCAAAGGTGGTCGAAGCCGGAGTACAAGCCTACGGATTTTCCAGAAAATACGGCGGACTCGGAATTCCCTGGTCAGTGAAATCATTCATTTCAGAAATCTTTTATAGAGTGGACGCGTCACTCGCCATTGCCATCGGCTGCGTGAACCTTGCCGAAATCGTGGAACGTCACGCGAGCCAAGCTATGAAGGACGAATGGATTCCCCGCCTCGCAGCGGGAGAATTCGTCTGCGCGATGGGATTGACCGAACCCGATCACGGATCGGACCTACCGAACCTTCGAACCAAGGCGACCAAGGATTCGAACGGGAACTGGGTCTTAAACGGAACGAAACGATTCATCACGCACGGATGCGGATTCGGAGACATACCCGCGATTCTTTTAACTCTTGCACGTTCGGGAGAAGTCGGCTCCGGCGCGAGAGGGCTTTCTTTCTTTTTGGTCCAAAGCACGGACGTTCAGATCGCCGGAATCGAACACAAACTCGGACTTCATTGTTCGCCGACTTGCGAGGTCGTATTCGAAAATTCTCCCGGACTTTTGATCGGGGAAGAAGGATACGGACTCGTAAAATACACGATGGGTATGTTGAACGGAGCAAGAATGGGAATCGCTCAACAATCCACCGGACTTGCGACCGCGGCATATTATGAAGCTCTAAAATACGCAAAGGAAAGAATTCAGTTCGGCCGACCGTTGATCGAAATTCCCGCGGTCAAAAAAATCGTCGACCGAATCGAAAGGGAAACGATCGCGATGCGTTGTCTAACGTTGGAAGGTTCTCGCGTAATGGATCGTTATTACTGGAGGGCGATGCGTTTGGAAAAACAAGGAGCGAGCGAAAAGGAAGCGAAGAACGATACGGTGGTTCGTTACTGGGAAAAGATCGCGAACGTGCTTACTCCGATCAGCAAATTCTATTGTTCCGAATCCTGTTTGAAGGTCGTCAGCGATGCGCTTCAAATTCACGGAGGATCGGGTTATACCGAAGACTACGATATCGCAAGAATCTATCGCGACGCGAGAATCACCACGATCTACGACGGAACTTCTCAGATCCAGATCAACGCAAGCATCGGAGGAATCACTTCCGGTTTGACTCATACCTTCGGAGAATATTTATCCGAACTCGTAAATCAGTCGGACTCATCCCTCACTCATAAATTGTTCCACGGATTTCAGGAACTGGTCGGGTTATACAAAGACCTTCCTCGAAGAGAGGACAAGGATACTTACGCGGAAGAAATCGTTTTTACTTGTTCGAGACTTTTAGCGGGGATGCTTCTAGAAATTTCCTGCAGAAGAATTCCCGAAGACCGCAAACAAATCCGTCTTAAACACGCGAAGGATTATCATCTTGATACTCTTTCCGCGCTGGAAGGAAATCTTGCAAAACTCAAAGAGGTAAGCGGAGTCCCCGCTTAAACTTCTTCGGTCGTTCAATTTCGGAATTGACTTGGAAATAGGATGGATCCAATCTGGATCCATCATGAGCCTGTAAAACCCGCCTCGATTTCGGGAATATTCTGTTTTCCGAATATTCTCTTTTGCTTTTCAATTTAAATAAAAGAAGAATCGCTACTTCGTTTCCGAGGAGGCGGGGCCGAACTTTTATCGGCAAACCCGTTTTCCAAATTCGTACTTACGCTTCCTAAAAAGAGCCCGGTCGATTGCGTTGGCAACGAGCGATTTCGAACAGTTACCCGTGTTCCCTTTTGCGATGGGAGGTTTATCCATGCAAGATGTAAATTCGAATTCATACGGACCCGATCCGTCCACGCCGCATCCGTTTCCTCAATTTTCGAGAATCGGATTCTTAAAAAACTTCATTCGATCTCCTTGGATCGAAGTGGGAGATTATACCTATTACGACGATCCCGATGGGGCCGAACATTTTGAAACGAAGAATGTTCTGTATCATTACGACTTTCGAGGCGATAAACTCATGATCGGAAAGTTTTGTGCGATCGCGACCGGCGTGAAGTTCATCATGAACGGGGCTAATCACAAGATGGATGCGTTCTCTACTTATCCGTTTGCGATTTTCGGAAATGGATGGGAAAAGGTCATGCCCCGACCGGAAGACTTTCCGGATAAAGGAAACACGATCGTCGGCAACGACGTTTGGATCGGAACCAACGCGGTGATTCTTCCCGGCATAAAAATCGGGAATGGCGCGATCATCGGTGCGTATTCGGTCGTGGCGCGAGACGTTCCGGATTATGCGATCGTCGGCGGAAACTCCGCTCGGGTGATTCGAGAACGATTTCCTCAGGACGTTAAAGAGAAACTCTTAAAGTTGCAGTGGTGGAATTGGCCTCCGGAAAGGATCACGGCTTCCTTGGAGTTCTTGACGAATCTCGATTTCGAAAAATTGGAAGAATTCGCTTAACAAAAAAGATTTCGGCTTATTTTGTGATTTCGCTTAACAAAGTAAGCTGTTCTTTCCTGCATCGTAGAGCCGACGCAATCTCGCCCGCAAAAAAAAACTCTATTCCATTTTTTGAATGCAGGAACGATTTTTTCGATCGAAAGGATTCTCCACTTTTGAAGCGTTCGTAATCCATTGTTTACCGGATTTCGAACAATGATAAAGAACGGCTCCGGAGCGATCGTGATAACCGATCACTTCCTTTAAAAGAGCGACGAGTTCCGAGTAGAGTTTTCGTTTTGCAGACGGATCGGAAGTTTTTCCGAGTTCGATCAAGATCGGAAGCGCTTTGCGGAAAATTTCCGAATCTTTTTCTTTTTCTCCGCCTTGTCGAAGCAGTGTTTCAAGGGCTTCCACCGAGGTCGGTCCGGGATTTTCAAGGTCGATTTGATCGGTGAGTTTCGAAAATTCTTCCAAAACGAAACCGGGTTTTCCTTTATGCGCAAAAACGGAGTGGAAACAAACAAAGATAAGTGAGATAAAGACGATTCTAAGATTTTGAAATTTCGGATACATGGCCGTATTTTATTCAAAACACATCCCTTAGGAAGCATTTTGCTAAACGGACGGGGAAATTATAAGATCGGTCGATAGAATTTCCTAATTCGTTTAACATGAATCGGAATTCGTCGAAATGATAATTCTGAAGATTTGGAATGGAAGGAAAAGAATATGAAATACGAAGTCGCTTTAATTACGGGCGCCTCCGGCGGACTCGGAAGAGAGTTTTCAAAACAACTCGCAGAACGGGGAACGAACCTGATTCTAACCGATATTTCCGCCGCTTCACTCAAAGCTCTACAAAGTGAATTGGAGAAAAAATACAAGATCAAAGTGGAAGCGGTAGCCGCGGACCTTTTCAGCGAGGAAGGAAGAGAAAAGATCGTTTCCTATATAACCCGCAAAAAAATAAAACCGGATCTTCTCGTGAATAACGCGGGACTCGGATATATCGGAGATTTTGCAACCGAACCGGAATCGAGCTTTTTGACTACGATTCGAGTGAATGTAGAAGGACTCGTGCATCTTACTCGGAAAATTCTTCCTCTTTTTTTGGAACAGGGTAAGGGAAGAATTCTAAACTTAGCCTCGAGCGCTTCGTTTCAACCCGTTCCGTATTTTACGATTTACGCCGCATCCAAAGTGTTTGTCGTATATTTCACGGAAGGGCTGAGCCGGGAACTTATTGGAAGCGGAGTCACTGTACATGCGGTTTGTCCGGGGCCGATTCGAACTCCATTTTTTTCCAAAGCATTTCCGGCCGGGTTTCGAACGCCCGAGTTTATATGGCTCACGCCGGAAAATGTCGTAAGAACCGCTCTTACTGGAATGGACAAGAATCGAACGATAATCGTTGTAGGATTGGTCAATAAAATTCAAAAATTCTTAGCCTCGCTTCTGCCGATCGGATTTTCAGCTTGGTTGGGTTCTTTGTTGTTTTCCGTCGGAAAGGGTAGAAAGAATTAGAATTTTTGAATATCTTTTTAAACTCCGTTACTCGCCGTTAAAAGAATCGGCTTGTCGTCCGTAACGACGATCGTATGTTCCTGTTGCGCGACGTAGCTTCCGTCGCGAGTGACCAGCGTCCAACCGTCCGAAGTCTCCAAAGCGATTTCGGATTTGGTTGAAATGAACGTCTCGATCGCAAGGACCATGCCGGATTTTAATTGTTGAGAATAACGTTTGTCCTCGTAACAAGGAATGTATTTCGGGGCTTCATGCAGGCTCGAACCGGTTCCATGTCCCATGAGATTTTTGATGACTGTGAATCCGTAAGACTTCGCTTCTTCGTGGATTGCTCTTCCGATATCGCTGATTTTATTTCCGGTCTTTGCGGCCGACAAACCCTTGTAAAGCGAGGTTCGGGAACAATCGACTAATGAATTTAAAACGGGATGACCTTGTCCTAAAAGGAAGGAACTTCCGTTGTCGCCGAAATAACCGTCTAACTCGGCCGAAACATCGATGTTGATGAGATCCCCGTCTTTCAGGATTTTTTTGGAGGACGGAACTCCGTGCGCGATCTCGCGGTTCACGCTGATGCAAGTCGCACCGGGAAAGTTGTATGTAATCGCGGGGGCGGATCGAGCGCCATATTGTTTCAAAAGTTTTAGTCCGAATTCATCCAGTTCTTTCGTGGACATTCCGGACTTGGCAAAGGATTTCATTTCTTTCAGAACGAGTCCGACGATTTTGCCGATTTTTTTGAGTCCGATCAGATCTTTTTCCGTTTCGATAGACATACGATTTCTCCGTCCCCAGCTTTTCCCTCGTTGATTTCACGTCAATGGATTCTAAATCGAATTCTCCATTTAAAAAATGATATGACCGCTGTTATCATAAGACAATCGGTAATCCTTTCGGGTTAATCGGGAGAATGCGGCCCTTTTTTTAAAAATAGTTTAAGAATCCCATCAATTGATTCGTCTCTTTCTTTAAAATTTAATATAAGAATTCGTAACGATGCCACCTGAATCACCGAACTTACTCAATCACATTCAACCGATCGATTATTCAAAAGGCCAGATTATCTTTCGTCAGGGAGATCAATCCAAGGATCAGATGTTTTTTATCTCCAAAGGTTCCGTCGTTCTTTCCGAAACCGTGGATCACAAAGAGCGTGCGATTTGCCGCATCAGCGAGAATAATTTTTTCGGGGAAATGGCGCTATTGACCGGAGGAAAAAGAACCGCCTCCGCAATCGCGGCATCCGACGGAACTCGTTTGATTTCCTTGGACAGCAGCATCATCGAGAATATGATTCACAAAAATCCCAAGTTTATGTTTCGGCTTTTATTAACCGCCGCAAGCAGGCATTATAGGGAAGAATTGAATTTCACGAAACTTAGTTCTTTTATTAAGATCGATCCGTCTGATTTGGAATTTGCGAACGATTATGAAACATGCAGAATTCATAATTTAGGAGTTATTACGAAAATTTACGGACATCTCAGCAATTATTATTCTCCCGGAAAATACGTTTTTCATTCGGGAGAACCCGCGTCCGAAAAACTTTGGTTCGTTTTGCAAGGAAAGCTGGTGTTAAGCAAGGTGGCAAAAGACGGGACCGAATCCGAAATCCGCGATTATCACCCCGGAGATCTTCTCGATCTTTCGTCTTTGATCGGTTCCAATCCGAGAGTTTTTTCCGTAAAAGCGGTGGACGACGTCGCCGTGATCACTTCGATCGATCGAAATCTTTTGTATCGAGTTCTTACCTTAAATTCGAAACTTTTCTTCAACGTCTTTAAGACGATCGTCTATGACTTTACGATTTTGAATCACTGTTTCAAGCTCAGTAAAGAAGCCCAAGCGAATCTTGGGAACGCACCATCCGAAGCCGTGGCCGCCGTAGCGCAGGAAGCGGTAAGCGAAGAAGTCAACGGAGAAGGATTGGACAAATTAGCGGAGCAGGCATCGAACGCGAGCGACGCGGAGTTGCAGACCGCGGCTTCCGATCCGGAACCGGAAACCGCAAATTCATAACATTAGAAATTTATTATGTTCTAAATCCGAAGAATAATTCCTCGGAGGGGGATTTTTTTCGCTCGGTCAGGATGAACGTATCGACTTTTCCTTTTCCTTTGATTTCGACGTCTTCTCTTTTCTCCATCGAGAATTCTTCAGAAATCAGATTCGCAGTCGACGGAGTGACTTGGATTTGTCCGCTGAGTCCGTGCGATTCCATTCTGCTCGCTACGTTGACCGCGTCTCCCCAAATGTCATAGATGAATTTTTTGGTTCCGATCACTCCGGCTACGACCGGCCCTGTGTTGATTCCGATCCTCATATCCAATTTAAGATTTCCTTCTCGGATTCGGAATCGTTTCAATAGATCCATCATTTCCCAAGCCATATGAGCGATCGCTAATGTATGATTCTGCCTCGGCTGAGGAAGTCCGCCCACGACCATGTAGGCGTCTCCGATCGTTTTGATCTTTTCCAATCCGTATTTTTCCGCCATCAGATCGAAGGCGGAAAATACCTTGTTTAAAATCCGCACCACCTTTTCGGGGTGGAATTTTCCCGCTATTTCGGTAAAACCCACGATATCCGCGAAAAGGATCGTCGCCTCGTTAAAACTCTGCGCGATTACGGAACTGTCCTTTTTGAGTTTATCGGCGATCGGTTTCGGCAATACGTTTAACAATAACTTCTCGGCTCTTTCCTGTTCCTTCTGAACTTTCGCGTAAGCCTTTGCCAATTCCTTCCTAGCTCTTTCGTTTTCTTCCAAAGTGTTTCGGACGGTTCCGAGAACCTGATTGTAACGGTTCGCGATCTGACCGACTTCGGTAAACGGTTCTACCGGTACGTCGTAACTCAAATCTCCGGTCCGTTTCTGATGTTCCATTACTAAAAAGAGATCGATGAGTTCGGTGGTCGCCTTGTGTTCGGAGATGTTGAGTCCCTGGTATTCTTCCTCCGGATCCACTCTGAGTTTAAAGAATCGATTGATGATCGAAAAAAGAATATAAGAAGTTCCGAATGCGAACGCTCCGATCGATACGATTCCCACCAATTGAATCTGAATTTGCCCCCATCGAGTCAGACCCGAGTTGAGGATCTGGAGATTTCCGAAAACCCCCACACAGAGCGTTCCGAAAATTCCCATTCCTAAGTGAACCGGAACCGCGCCGACCGCGTCGTCAATTTTCAGTTTTTCTAATATATCTTCGATGGGGGAAACGAGCATCCCCGCAAAAAGTCCGATGACTCCCGCTTCCACAGCGTTCACAACGTTCGCACAGGCGGTGATCGCCACGAGTCCTCCGAGAGATCCGTTTAACGGGAGAACCGCATCCGGATATCCTTTACGGAACCATCCGATAAACAAACCGGAAAACATCGCGGCTCCCGAAGCGAGAACCGTATTCAGTAAAACCGTGGGAACGTGACGGTCGAAAGCGAGCGTGCTTCCTCCGTTGAATCCGAACCAGCCGACCCAAAGAATAATTCCGCCTAACATTGCTAAGGGGAGATTGCTTCCCGTCACTTTTCGCGGTGCTTCTCCTTCCACGAATCTTCCGGCGCGCGGACCGACCACGAGCAAAAACGCGAGAGCAACCCAACCACCGACGCTGTGAACGACGGACGATCCGGCAAAATCACGAAAACCTAATACGGATAACCATCCGTGGGTTTCGGATTGATACAATCCAGCCCAGACCCAATGTCCCGCGATCGGATAGATAAAACCGGAAATGAGTATGGTCGATATGACGTAAGAAACGAATTTCAATCGTTCGGCGATCGCACCGGAAACGATCGTCGCGGCTGTTCCGCAAAAAACCAATTGAAACAGAAAGAATGCCGGGCTCCAAACGTCGTCCGGAGGAAACACAGGAAGATACCAGGATGTTCCCACGATTCCTTTCCAGGAATTTCCGAACATCAGACCGAATCCTATGAACCAAAAGAGGACCGTTGCGATTCCGAAGTCGGCGATGTTTTTGATCGCAACGTTGATCGAATTCTTTGCCCGAGTGAGACCGGATTCTAAGATTAAAAATCCGCCCTGCATCAATAGAACCAAACCCGAGCAGAGTAAGATCCACAAAACGTCCGTTAGTGTTTTTTCAGTCGCGCCCATAAACATCAAATGCATGCATACTTCCTGTAGAATTGAATCCCGTAGTCTCTATTTCTTTGTTTATAAAATCGGCAAACGAACGTTAGTCTTTGAAAGAATAACGTAGATCGCTTTTTGAATCTTGTTTAGATGAATGAAAAACAGAAGCTCATAACGTTGTAAAACGATTTCCTAAGTTTTCGAAAACTTAATTCTTGTTTCCGATAAGAGGAATTATACGATTCGAATTCGGGTTTTAGACAATGATTTTAAAACGACATTCCTTTTTTGTATTACGAACGTTCCATTAAGAGGCGAACATTATGATTAAAATTGAATACGTTTTTTAAGGATTGGATCGAGATAAAGGCAAGCTGCGGATTCTTTCGGAGATTTGTTTATTTCTTCGGCAGCATTAAAAGAATTCTTCCTTGGGTTTGAATCCTTCCGGCTTGTTCTTCCGCGCGTTGCCCTGTGCCTAAGAAATAATCCAAACGTCCGTGCCCCGTAATCTTAGAACCTCGATCGTGAACGAACACGATTCGGTTCGATTCCGCGAGCAAAGGAGAGTCGAACGTAAGCAAAGCGGGAATTCCTAAAGGAATGTTCGGGTCCATAGCGACGGATCGTTTAGGAATCAATTCGATTCCTCCGCTTCCTCTCGGCGCGGACGATTCCCGTTTAAAAAAAACATATCTCGGATTTTGGAGGATTGCGTCCTTTACTTCTTTAGGATATTCTTGTATACAATCCTTGAGATCCGAAGGGATCAGACTTTTGCAGATTCCTTGCAAGGATTCGGCCGGACTTCGATATTCCTTTCCGTTATCCGAGGCATACGTTATGCGAAACGGATTACGTTGGCGGATTCGAACCACGGCGGAACCTTCGAGTTGTGCGAGATGAAGATCGGTGATCTTCACGAATGCGATGGCCTTCGATTTGCTTTTCCAAACGGAAGAATCGGATAATTCCGCTCTGGAGTCGTAAGGGACGAAGTCTCCGTTTACGATTTTACCGATTCGTTTTCCATTTGCCTCCTTTTTAACGATCAAGTCGGAAGGAGTTACCAGGATCGGGTACAGAAATTCTCCTTCGGGCGCAAGTCTTCCGTCTATTATGACTTCGTAATATCCGGTGATCTTTCCGTTTTGGAGATCGGCGGTTTCCAGAAACTCGAAGGATTCTTGAAGTTCCTTATTTCTTTGCTTTCGATTTTTCCTTTGGAAAATTCTTTTTAATTGTCCGATGGACTTCAGCATTTCCTTTTTATCGTAAGAGGTTTTGCGAAATTCGATCTTCCAATCGGAAGGAAGACGTTCGTAATACGATTCGGATTCTTTTAAGGCTCGATGAAGTGATTGTAGATCATCGTGATGATACAACGAAGGAATTTCCCTTACGCCGATAAAACCGGATTCTTCCAAACCTTTTGCGGAAAAAGAATACGATTGAACGGCGAGAAAAAGGATTACGATCGAACGGAACCGCATTCTTAGATGGATTCGGGGAATAGCATCAGTTTATATTCGGAGGGAGTCATTCCAGTCAAAGTTTTAAACGATTTTTCCATTTCTCTTCCCGAAACAAAGCCCGCCCTGTGCGCGATTTCCGATTGTTTTAGATCCGTTCTGGTTTTCAAGAGATGTTTCGCTTCTTCTACTCTGAATTGATTGACATAAATTTCGAACGATTGCGCTTTCGAAACATCCTGAACATAATTTTCCAAATCTTGAGGAGTGATCTTGAGGATGCTCGCGAGGTCTTCCTTGCTCAATTCGGGATTCTTGAAGATTCTTTCCACTTTCAAAAGATGATCCAAGCTGAATTGGATCGAGGGGGTTTTGTTCGGAAGTTCCCGTTCTAATGTGCGGGGAGGAGATTTAAGTTTCTCCTGCATCTGCTGGATGTCATACGCCCGACTGAGATTTTTTCTTCGTACGAATTTTTCCCGGTCTACGATGCTGACCATGACGACTACATAAATGGAAGGAAGCGACAGCACATAAGCATGAACCAAATATTCATGATATTGAATAAAGTCCAAATAATACAAAACGGAAATCAACACGCTTCCGGCGATCGGAATCATACAAAGCGCGATCTTTCTAGCGGGCCCGAAACTGCGGATGACGCTCAGAGTCGAAAGTACGATCAAAAATGAAACGCCAAGGAAGGTCCAAGAGAACGTTTTCACCACAAAAGGTCGATCCGCGATAAAGGAGGTGAACACGGCGACGAAAACGATCGCGATCGACACTACCGATAATAGCGAACGAAAGATTTTATGAAGCGAAGAAGGGGATAAAAACTGAACCATAAAGTAAGTCGAACAAGCAAGAGCTAAAAATGCGAAAAGAGGAGGAGCGATGTTTTGAAATTCGGGGGCGTTCGGCCAGAGATATTTATATCCGTTCGCATAACACGCCCAACCTTCCAAGGAAACGAAAACCAAAAATCCGACGATGCTCAAATAAATCGGATCCAAGGTTTGTCGATAGATAAACCCCGTGAGAAGAGTGATGAACAAACTTAGCACCAACGTGAACAGAATCAAAAGATTTCTATAATAGTTTCCTTTTTGGTATTCCAAACCCGATTCGAGTAGAATCGGAAAGTTGATGATGGAAGAAGTTTTGATCCAAAGGTAGTATTCGTCGTTTCCGTTTCGAACTTCCGAAGGTTCGAGATGGAACACTGGATAATAATCGTCGATTGATCTGTCAGAATATTGAAATCTATCCCCTGAAATCTGAACCGAAGATTTGGAAAACAAAACCGCCGAGTCCAGCGTTACTTGAGGAATCCGGATAAAACATCTCGATCTAGGATGTTCCTTTATGCTAAACCGAAGCCAAACGGATTCCTTGATAAAACCCAATTTCAAAAAGGAATCCTGTTTCGAGGAATATTCAAGATTTCGATTGGGTTCTTTCGGAATTTCCTTTACGGATGCGGAATCGAATGCGATTTCCAGGCGATCGAACGCGCAAGCTTCTACGTTAGGCGTCGTATGCGCCGTTTTCGGAAGAACGAAACAAAGGAACAACCCGGCGAATACGAGAATGCGATTCCCCCTTACGGTTCTAAATTTTGTTAAGCGAAGAGACATCTGAATCAATATTTTTTAATATCGGAAAATTGAATGCTATTTGCAACGATTTGACGGAATTCTATTTTTATTTTCTTACACGCCGGACCTAAGT
This sequence comes from Leptospira sanjuanensis, assembly GCF_022267325.1. NCBI lineage: Bacteria > Pseudomonadati > Spirochaetota > Leptospiria > Leptospirales > Leptospiraceae > Leptospira > Leptospira sanjuanensis. Next base: position 3,654,555 of record NZ_JAIZBG010000001.1, on the reverse strand, counting down.
CAGATAATACTATCAGAGCTTATCTTACAGTCAAGATTTCAAAATAAATTAAGAGTTATTTTGGAATTTTATTTTGTTATGCGAAGAGGAATCGCTCTAGTAGTTCGTTCGGTTTATTTTATTTCGAACATCATGCTTTCAACTTTGCGAATGCGCGTTTATCGCCCGATCCAATGGGAAATATCTTTTTATATTTTTTAGGATGCTCGCTTCTTTGCGGGATTTAGCGCTGCCTAGAACGATGATTCCAGGAAATTCGATTTTCGAGAGAAAATCCTTATGTCGCTTTTTTAGACATTCTGTGGTAAAAACCGGCTAAATTAGAATTGACTTATCTACCTACTGGTAGGTAAGTTGGCTTTATGAAACTCGAAGGGGATACAAAAGAAAAGATCGTAACTCTTGCCAGGCATTATTTTCAAAGTGTAGGTTTCCAATCGTTCAGTTTTCAGAATATCGCGGACGATTTGGGAATCCGAAAGGCGAGCATTCATTATCACTATCCTTCCAAGGAAGAATTGGGTTTGGAGGTTCTCGAAGTATATTATAAAAACTTTGAGGAGTATACTCAAACCCTGAAGGAGAGACCTCCGCGCGTCCGGTTGTTCGGTCTTTTCAAACTTTACGAAGGGTATACGGGAGAAAACGGAAAGATCTGTCCGTTCGGGGTCGTCGGTACGGAATATCACGTTCTTTCACCCGCGATCCGGGAAAAAACTCTCGTTCTACACAATCAACATCGCGATTTTCTAATACAGACGTTGCACGACGGAATGAAGGAAGGTTCTTTCATTCTTCCCTTAAACGTTAAGGAAACCGCGGATCTGTTTATGTCTGCGATTCAGGGTTCTATGCAGATCTCTAGAATCCGCAAGGACAAGGAATATTTTCCGAAGATGATCAAAAATCTTAAATCGATGATACAAATCAAGGAGCATAAAAATGCCGGTTTCTGAATCCACAACTAAAGCATGGGAAGATATGAATAAGATGGCCGATAAAATGGCCAAAGAATACGGACTGAGTCTCGAACTTCCTCCGAAATCCTTTCAAGAGATGAAGGCCGAGTTCGTTGAATTTGAGGGAGCAAAAAGGATTGTGGTTAAGATTCCGTACGACGATCGTTTTATGAACCCGATCGGGATCTTTCAAGGAGGGATGTTGTGTACCGCGATCGATAATACGTTCGGCCCACTTTCCTATCTCGCCGCAAAAAGACCTTGCGTGACTACGGACTTGTCGACTCAGTTTTTTCGATCTTTTTTTCCGAAAGACGAATACGTTTTGATCGAAGCGAAAGTCGTTTCCAAATCTCCCGCGATGATGACGATGCAGGCGGAAGTCAGAAACCCGAAAAACAAACTGATTGCGATCGCGACTTCGAGCGTTTTGATTCTTCAGGAATCCATGCTTAAAAGAATGACGAGCAAACAGGAACAGGAAGATTAGAATTCTTCCCCGCGGTCAGTTGCAATCGATCTGGCCGCAGTTTTCCCGTTCTTCCTCGGTTTCCAAAGTTACGTGCGCGATTCTCAGTTCCTTTAAAATTTCCCTCGCTTTCGATTTGATGATTCTCTGACGTTCCGAGGAAAGATCGTTTTTCAAAACGAGATGCGCCGTAAGGGCGTTTTCGGTCGTACTCAGCGACCAAATGTGAACATGATGAATATTTAATACTCCTTCGATCGATTTGAGCCCGCGTTCCACGGCTTCGGATTGAATCGCGTCCGGCGTGGAATCCATACTCAATCGCAGGCTTTCCTTAAACAAAGGAACGTTGCCGTAAAGAATCACCAAGCCGATCAAAAGACCCACGACCGGATCGATCCACAAATAACCGAACCAATGGATCAATAAACCCGAAACGATGACTCCGAGCGATACTAAACCGTCCGCGAGAAGATGCAGATAAGCGCCCTTCATATTCAGGTCTTCGTCCTTGCTCTTATGAAACAAAAACGAAGAAGAGAAATTTACCATAACTCCGACTAAAGCTACGATCGCGATCGTTCCACCGGGAACGGGAGCCGGTCTGGACAACTTTTCGATCGACTCGTAGACGATAAAACCGACCGTGCTGAAAATCAAAATCGAATTGAGAAGACTGACCAAGATCGTGGACTTCTTCCAGCCGTACGTAAATCTCGGAGAAGGGCCTTTTTCCTGAAGTTTGATAGCGATCCACGCGAGCAGCAAAGAACTTACGTCCATCAGATTGTGGCCCGCGTCCGAGATCAATGCGAGAGATCCCGACCAAAGACCGATTCCCGCTTCGATCGCCGCATAGAACAGATTCAGAAAGATCGCGATTACGAGAGTTCTGCTCGAACTTCCCGCTACGTGATGATGATCGTGGGAATGATGCGAATGATCGTGAGAATGTCCGTGCGAGTGATGATGGTGATGTCCCATGAGTGCTTCCGAGTTTTTGAAGAATACATTTCCCAGAATAGCGGACCCTCAAGAGTGTAAACAGAAAAAAGAGTTCGTTGTTGAGAACCGGTTCTCTTAAAAGAGGCCTTCCGTTTCGGAAAAGATCGATCCGCTTTTTATTAGACTTTTCTAAACAAGAGAATGGATTACGGGCCGTGGTTGCGATGGAACGTTTTTTTACCGTTTAAGGAATGAAGGATTTCTTCTAACTTTGCGATCCGATCGGAATTCTTCAAACCTTTGTAAGCGCGGATCAAGTTCTTCAGATTGCGTACGTGTTTCGGATTTCGGGTTCGAAGTCTTTCTCCCACGTCCACAGCTTGATTCATATCTCCGGCTTTGCGAAGCATTCTCGCAGTATAACCCAACATGATTTCATCCGAAGGAACGGCGGTCAGATATTCGTGCGCGCAGAATGTCGCTTTATCGTATTCTCTCAATCGAAAGTAGGAAAGGCTTAGTTCGCGATACGCGCCGGGATGAGTTTGTTTTCCGTTTCGCAGATCGGAAAGAAACTGATCCAAAGAATTCTTATCCTTCCGGGAAAGATTTATCTTTACGTTTTTAGGAACTTGACCGTTCCATTCGATTCTCATCATGGAAAGATCGTCCGTAAGAACTCCTTCCCGATTGAGTTGAGAATTGATTTGTTTCAAGTCTCCTTTGCATTCTTCCACGATTCTGAGAATTCTCGTTTCGTCGTGGTTCATGTTTTTCTTTCCGTCCACGTCCAAGAGAATATCGTCCCTTCCGTCCGATCCGTTAAACAGAATATCTCCGGGCATAAACTGAAACGTCTGCACGGACAAGGTTCCTTCCACGAGCTGAGAACCGAGTTTTCTATAAAAAAGATTCTCCCCTAAAAACGAAGCGACCCCGTCTCTGTAAAGAATCGAATACGGATGTTCCGCGTTCATGTAATACGTAAAACCCGTGTCGTCCTCGATCACGCCTAACACGATGGATACGAGCATGGAACCTTCGAAACTTTCGAAAACTCTATGCAATTCTATGAATGCGTTTTTGAGCCATCGTTCCGGATAAAGATCCTTCATAAACGAACTGAATCTCGTCCTTTCGATGATCGATTTGAACACCGCTCCCAGTACGAGCGCGCCTCCCGCTCCCTGCATCGACTTGCCCATCGCGTCGGCGTTGAAAAAAACCGTGACCCTTCTTCCTCGAAGAAGAATGCTTTCCGTTTTACAAAGATCTCCTCCGATCTCGTTGTTTCGGTTCTTGAAGTTGAATTCCTTTTTTTGTTTTAGAAAGAATTCTATCTTTACGCTTCTGCTTTCCGCGGCGTTTCTTCCGAGCGGATTGATGAGTAAAGAAGTGAGAAAGTAGTCTCCGTCCTGTTGATCCTTGAGTCTGCTCAGGTTGTCGAGAGTTTCGGAAAGTTCCCTGGTTCTTTCTTCCACTCTTTGTTCCAATTTTGCATTGAGTTGTTCGGTCTTTTCGTGAAGTTCGCTGAAACGTTCCGCGAGAATGGTAGCGATTCCCATCACATAAAAAAAGAATCCGTATTTACTGAACGCGATTCCGGTGTTGAAGATCATAGAATCCAAAACGTCGAAGATCGCCGTTCCAGTGATAATCACGGTTCCCAAAAAGAGCCGTTTGGCCGCGGGGAGCCTGTGCTGAATCCCTCGGATGAGAATATAAAAATTCACCGGAACCGCAAAACAAATCGCTCCGATCTGCCAGATTCTTAATAAGTATTCGCTCATGTACATCGGAATTACGAGAGTAGGGACCGCGAGAAGAACGTTAAAGATCGAATAGTAAAAGATCATCGGAATCGTTTTACGGTAAAAAAGCTGGCTCATAAAACCGAAGTAGCACGAAATACAAAAGTAAAGAGCGATCAGTTCGATTCTTTGTATGATCGTCGAATCGATTTCGTTTTCGAAAACGGCCGCCGATCGGGTATAGATATAAAGTCCGAGCAACAACGCGAACAGACCGAACGTGAGGTTGTGTTTTTCCCTTCTTCGTTTAATAAAAAGAAAAAGATGATACAACCCGGTCGTGATGTAGATCCCGATCAGAATCAGTACGATCCGGTCCTGTTCCTTGTATATGAGTTCTTTATAATATCCGATTTCGTAACCGGACGTCAGATAAAATCCCGTGTGATCGTATTTCGGATCGCCCGAGAGTTTGATCGTCAATCGGTTGTTTTTTTGTTTTAGGACTTTCCTATCGATTTCATAGACTTGTCCGCGGACGGTCCGATGATAAACGACGTCGGTTTCGGAGATTTCCCCTTCTTTCGCGATTCGTTGTCCGTTGATGTAGATTTCAAAAACCTCTCCGATTTCTCCGAAACGGATTCCGGGTTCCAAAGGACTTTCTAAAAATCCGGGAGGAAGATCGAACTCGGTAAAAAAAGCGAACGTATGAAGTTTCGATTTGTACGGATAGAGTTTGTTCGTCCAAATCGGAAACGAATCGACGCGTTTCCATTCCCCATCGGGGGAGAATTCTTCCGTTAAAAAACGTTCCTCGAATCGATCGAGGACGTTCCAGACGTTACCCTTGCAGACGTCATTCGCGTCGCAGGTTTTTACGAGGTTGACCGAGGAGTTTTCGGCTCGTAAGGAAAACGAAACAAGTTGGAGGAAGACGAAGGTATATGCAAAAATTCTAAATTGATGATTCATCTGATTCTATCAGGATCGGAAATATTCCGTTCGGAAACCGCAGGCCGTTTTTTCCTTCAAGAGGTCAAAGCGGGCGGCGAAATCGACGAAAGTGTCGATTTTAAAATCGATTTTCAATTTGTAAAAAGACCCAGGGGAGAATGGATCGGTACGCTCGTTTTACAAGCATATTTTCGAATTCCGAACACGGTTCTTTGTTTCCTTTTGTTGCAAACTTTCTGTAAAAAATGTCGGGAAATTTGACGTAGAAGGAAACTATTGTTGCAATTGTTGTTTAAAAAAGTATTTATTGTCGATTTATGTTTTGGAAGAAATTGACTCAATTCTTTTCCATTCTCCTTTTGCTGTTATGTCGCAGTCTGAATGCGTATCAAGAGGACGGACATTTCTATACGGTTCAAACCGTTCTGAACAACTTTCATAGTTCCTCTCCCCTTACCAAAGACGAAATCGCGCTTGTTGCGTTTTGCACGCAGCTTCCGGACGAGGTTCCCGAGTTGGATGCGATTTCCGTTTATCAGAAGTTAGCCTTTAAATACCCGTTCGATTTTCTTCTGTGGGTTTTTACCGATCGCGGTTCGCCCGACGTTTTAGGGAGAATGGCGGAAGTGCAACAGTTGCTCCACGGTTTGACCGGAGGAAGCAGCGATCATCTTCGCGGCGTTGCGATCGTTACCTTGGATCAGCTTCGTGCAGATCTCACTTCTAAAAAACAAAGATCTTCGGAAGAACTTTGTGCGCTGGGTTTTGCGTTTCATCTTTTGGGAGATTCGTTCGCTCATCGCAAATTACGGAACGATAAAAAGATGTATCCCACGGGAAGAGGTCACGCTTCCGACATGACGTTGCCCGATCATCCCGTTCACAGCGATTCACGCGTCGCCGATTGGGAGAATTATGCGAAAGGAATTCCGAATCTATTCCGATCCGATTTGAAAGAAGTCGTCATCAAAGACGATTTTCCGAAAGCGAAAGAACTCGCGAATAACAATCCTTGGCATTGTATCTTCGGAACGAAATGCGAGGATCGTTTGAGAAAGATTTTATTGAATCGTTTACGGGAATCCGATTCTTCTCCGAAATACGATCCTCTTCAGAAAGGACGTTATCCGGCCGCGACTTGTCAGGAATACGTGCAGAAGGTAGTCGAGCAGAAGGACATTCCGTTTACTCCCGATTGCGGCAAAACCTGGAAGATATACAAACGGACTTCTTTGAGCGTTTGGAAACGACTCGGTTATTTTCAGGATGAAGACTCGCGCAAACAAATCGAACTCTACGGCGGAGACGACTTATGGCAGAATCCTTAAGCGAAGAAAATCCTAGAAAAAAAAGAAAGAAGAAGGTTAAGAAGAAATCGATCTGGGGAGAAGTTCTGATCGTATTCGCCGGATTTCCGATTTTAATCGCGTGGATTTCGTTTCGTACGTTCTTTTGCTGGGGAAACGTGAGTTATACGAGCGAGGTTTTCTGCACCGTTTCCGGGGTCGTCAATCCGTTGCTGTTGGTTCTTACTTTGGTGCTTCTTCTTTTGACTTTTGTGGATCTTCACAAACTCGGGGACGAACTCGAGGATCTTCCGAAATGGTCGTCGAAACGGATCTATAAAGGATTCCGTTCCCTGGAAAAATGGGATAAGATCCATTTCCTGTTTTCCTTCGTTTCTTTTTTGGGAGCGTTGATCATCGGCATCTATCTCTGGAATCATTTCGAATTTAGCTTATTTTAATATACAGATTGATTTAGTCTTAGGGTTGTTTATGAAAAAATATGAAGCGGTTGTGATTGGAACCGGTTTCGGCGGAGCCGTGACCGGATGTAGACTGAGTAAAAAATGGCCGGGCCAGGTTTTGATTCTGGAGCGAGGTAAACGGTATCCGAAGGGTTCTTTTCCGCGTTCTCCTCACGATATGTCCAAGAACTTTTGGAACGTTCCCGAGGAGAACAGTTCCAAAATCCGTCCGAAAAAACTTTCCAAACTCAATCAGACCGGTTTGTTCGATATTCGGAACTACAAGCACATGGACGTGGTAATCTCCGCCGGGTTAGGCGGGGGATCGCTGATCTACGCGAACGTCTTTTTGGAACCGCCGGATCATATCTTCGACGAACGTTGGCCCGCGAACGTAAAGAAGAAAAGTCTTACGCCGTATTACAAAATCGTAAAGGAAGTTCTGGGTTCGAGACCGATTCCTATCGGCGACGATCCGAGACGAAAAATCGTACGCACAGAACTCTATCAGAAGTTCGCAAAGTCGGCGGGACGAGAATCCAAACTTGCGGACATCAACGTATTTTTCGGGAACGATTTTAAAAAGCCCACGCCGATCGGACTTCAGGAAAAAAACCGTTACGGAGCGGTTCAGACTTCCTGCACGTATTGCGCCGAATGCGATATCGGATGCAACACTCATTCCAAAAACACCCTGGATCTGAATTATCTTTTCGTGGCGGAAAACAAATACAGAGCGGACATTCGCACGGAGCATCTCGTTCATAAGATCGTTCCGATCGGAACGGACGGGAACGACAATCCTTCCGCGCACGGAGAAAACGGTTATAGAATTTATTTCCGAGATCTTTCGGGAGACAAAAGGGGAGAACTCGTTTCCGTCGTCACGAAACGCGTCGTCGTATCCGCGGGAACGTTAGGCAGCACCGAACTTCTTCTTCGATGCAAAGAAGAATTCAAAACTTTGCCGGACATCTCGGATCATCTCGGTAAACAATTTTCAGGAAACGGGGACTTCTTATCCTTTGCGGTGAACGGTAAGAAAGAAGCGAACCCGAATTACGGTCCGGTTATCACTCAATACACGGATTATAATTTATTCAAAAGCTACGATAGCCAACGCGCCTTCGTTTTACAGGATGCGAGTTATCCGGTTTTTGCGGCGTATTTTGCCGAAGCGGCGATTCCTTGGTTCTTGCGGATCGGATTCTTCTTTCATATGTTAGGCGAACTCTTCAAGCGATTCTGGAGCGGAAAGATTTTCGGTAAGGTCGGCTACTTGATGAGCGAACTTATGAAAGGCGACTTATCTTATACTTCGGCCGTATTGCTTTGTATGGGAATCGATCGTTCGGACGGAGCGATGGTTCTCGATCGAAAGAAAGGATTTCAAGTTCAATGGCCGCAAAAGAACAGTATGTCTCTTTATAAGGCGATTCTCGGAGTGATGAAGGATTTCGCTTCGTTTATCAATGCAAAATCTTATTTTCCGCTTCCGACTTGGGCTTGGCCGATCCGCAACAACGTTTCCGTACACCCATTAGGCGGTTGTATACTCGGAACCGCGAAAACCAACGCTGTGACTTCGGCGGATTCCAAGACATTCGGCCAGGTTTTTTCGTATCAAGGGTTGTATGTCGCAGACGGAAGTTTGTCTCCGACCGCGGTCGGGGCCAATCCATCGATGACGATCGCCGCCCTTTCGGAACGAGTCGCCGAGGGAATTACGGGAATCAAGCCGACTGCAAAACTTTGAGTAAAAAATTATAATTCTGCAATCAAGGACACAATATGGAGATTTTTTAGCCAAAAATATTCGTCTAACTGGCTTGCAGAATTAAATACACAAAAATAACATTCGCTTTTAGGATTATTATGAATAGCGCAACGGAATCCATCAAAGACACACTGGAACTGATCAGACCCTATCTTCCCTCCGCGATCGTTCGGAGATTGGGGGATTCCAACGAATCGAAGCTGCAGAGATCGCAGTCCTTCGAAGGCGCCGTTCTATTCTTCGACGTTGTCGGGTTTACCCCCACCACACTCGCGTTAGCCGCTAAAGGTACGCGAGGCATCGACGCGTTGCAAACCGTTCTTTCCAATTACTACACCGCTTTGTTGAAACATTTGAATCAATGGGGAGGCGCGGTGTATCAGTTCGCGGGTGATTCCGTGCTGGTGAGTTTCGAAAAAAAAACGGACGAAACGGATGCGGAAGCCGCGCTCCGCGTAGCGAATTGTGCATTAGGAATCTTTCATTCGATTTCGGAGTTCAGCTCCAACGAACTCTTAGGAGAAACGGTAAACCTACCCGCGAGAGTCGGATTGGCTTATGGAGAATATCAGGAATTTATTTTAGGGGAACAGGATCGTTTTCTCAGAGCGGTGATCGCAGGAACCCCCGTGGATCAATCCATCTCCGCCGAAAAACACGCGTTAGCCGGCGATATCGTTTTGAGTTCTTCGATTTGGGATCTTTTACCGGCATCCAAGACGGGAGAAGCACTCGGTGAAAACTTCTATCGTTTAACCGATTGTGAACGGGTGGAAAATACGCACGTTCCTCCTTCCCGCTCGACCGCGGACGATCGAATTTCCACCGAACGATTTTTCAAACGATGCAAACGTTTTATCGTTCCCGAGTTGTATCAAAGAGTTACGAACGTTCATAGCGCGTTCTCCGGAGATTATCGCGAGGTCGCATCGGTTTTCGTACGCATCGACGCTCCTTTGGAATCCAACGCCGATTCCAAAAACTTCAACGATTTCTTTACGTACGTGCAAGGGGTTGCGGCGGCTTGTTCCGGAACCTTTGTTCTTACGGATCTTTCTGACAAGGGGGGAATCTTCAGCATTCTTTTCGGAGCGCCTGCCGCGCTGGAGAATAAGGAAGCTCTTGCGGCGCGTTTCGCGATTCGATTGATGGAGGGAGCTTCCTCCTATTCCGCTGCAAAGAATATTCAGATCGGAATATCGACAGGAATGGCGTATTGCGGAGATTTAGGCGCGCCTTTCCGAAAGGATTTTACCGCAATCGGTGAGATGATGAACATCGCGGCCCGACTTGCGACTTTAAACGGTCACGATGGAATTCTGATCGATTCTCAGACGAAGAACAAGTTGGGAAAAAATTTCGTATTTCACGAAATCGGAGACGTGGAACTCAAAGGCGTTTCCGGAGCCAAGAAGGTGTTTCAGCTAACGTCCGAACAGAAGAATATTCCGGGACTTCTGATTCAATACAGGGATACGATGATCGGAAGAAAGGAAGAGATCGATCGTCTTCATAAGATGTTGGACGCTTGCATTGAAAAGGGCGGAGTCGTTTGTCGGATCATCGCCGACGCGGGACTCGGTAAATCCAGATTGACCAATACGTTTATCGATCAGGCTTACGATCGGAACGTGGAAATTCTTATCGGTTACTGTTATCCTTACGAAAAATTCACTCCCTTCTATCCTTGGAAGGAATTGTTGAGTCTGTTCTTGGGAATTTTCGAGGAAGATTCGGTGGAAACGCGCGTTTCTAAGGCCGAAAAAGCATTAGAGAATTTGAATTCGTTTGACATCGCTTGGGCCAAGGCGCTTGTCGCGTTGATGGGCGTTCCCGTGGAGGAAGATCCTCTTACGAGAGAAATCGACCGAAAACAAAAGAATGAAAGATTGTTCGAGATCATCATTTCCCTTCTTCAGGAACGCGCTTTGAAAAAACCTTTGATGCTGATTTTCGAGGACGTTCACTGGATCGACGAACTTTCCAGCCGTCTTTTGGAAAAACTCGCGTCCCGTTTGCCTTCGATGAAGGCCATGTTGATTCTAGTGTCGCGGCCGGAAGGACAGTTCGCGGAAGAAGCCGTCTCACCGAACGAAGAACTGATCCGCCTGAAGGAATTCAAACCGGAAGAAGCGAGAGATTTTCTCATTCATAAATTTCACATGGATACGAGTCAGGAAGAATTTTTGGATCAGATTCTCAACCGATCCAGCGGGAATCCGTTTTTTCTCGAGTCCATCGTTCACAACCTGATCGAGGAAGGAACTCTCAAAAAATTAGAGGATGGAACCCTTTCTCCTTCGGATAAAACGCGGGACATTCAAATTCCGAACACGTTGAACGACGTATTGCTCGCGCGAGTGGATCGTTTAGCGGAACGGGAAAAGATCGTATTAAAAACGGCTTCCGTGATCGGACGTTTGATCAACGTCGAAACTCTCAATCATCTTCTTCCCGTGGAGTTCCGCTCCGAGATTCAGAATATCCTTCAGAGTTTGGAAGGTTTGGATCTGACTCCGCTGGAAATCACCGATCCGCTTACGTATATCTTCAAACACATCGTGATCCGCGACATCGTCTACAACACTCTTCTTCATTCGACAAGAGAGGATCTTCATAAACGAATCGCTTCGTTTATCGAAAAGGAAAACGAAAGCAACGTGATCGAGATGGCGGATATTTTGGCGTTTCACTACCGTCAGTGCTCCGATTTCGAAAAGGCTTCCCAGTATTCTTTGATGGCCGCGCGTAAGGCGCGAAGCCGTTATGCGAACCGCGACGCGATCTATCACTACGGTCAAGCCCTCGAATCGATGTCGCAATTTACGAAAGTAAACGGCGAGACGTATTACGAAATCAAACAGGAATTGGCGCACGTTCATCGTCAGCTCGGAGAATACGCGCACGCGGAATCTTTGTTTAAGGAATGTCTGGAAAATAAATCCACGCTCAATTTGATCCGCACATATACCGGACTCGGTCAAGTATATCAGGAACAGGACGACATTCCGCGAGCGATGGAAACTTTGGAGAAGGCGCTTCGAATCACGGGGATTCGTCCGCCGGGAAGTAGACCGGATACGATTTTCAAAATCGTTTTACAGCTTCCGTTCGTTCTTCGTTTTTCCATATTCGGTTCTTCTTATACTTCTGCGAGCAAGGCGGAACGTCTTCGGCTGAGATGTTTGATCTTAGTCACTCTCGCAAAGATGTATATCATGAAGGACATTAAGAAATTCGGATGGTCCGTTTTTACGCAATACAACGCGACACAACGTTTCGACGATCCGGTCCGTCAGTCTTTGGCGGAATGCGCCCTCGGTCAGGTTTTTGTGGGAATGAATCTTTTCGGACCATCCAAACATTTCTTGATTAAGGGAAGAGAACTCGCCGAAAAAACGGGAGATCCGTACGCAAAGGCGATTAGTCTTTTGGTTCAAGGCGTATATTACATGATGCTAAATCGTCCGGATCAAGGTCTTCCGTATCTTCACGATTCGATCGCGATCTATCGGCAGGTCGGCGAGAAGTGGGATCTTCTTTCCGCGCTTTCGTCCGGAGGATTTTTGTATTACTTCCAATCCGATTTCAGAACAGCTAAAAAATATTTCGACGATATCGGCGAGATCGCGGCGGATCTAGGCGCGCAGTTGCAGCTTCGCTGGACGAGAATCTGGTCCCCGTATTTCGGTTATCTTCTCGGGGAAGTCGATCCTCTCGAACTCGAAAAACGATTGTTAGTCGAAGTCGAAAGGGCAGCTCTGGAAAACGACGTGATGAACGAACTTTCCACGATCAATAAACTTCTTAAGCTTGCGATCTTGGAGGGTTGGCCGGAAAAAGCGGCTCATTGGTCCAAACGAAGTTACGCAGGATTTTTAAAGTGCGAAGTGAAATTTCCTCAGCTTCAGATCGGAAACGTATATCTTGCGGAAGCCGCACTTTATGCGCAGCGTGAAACCGGGGATAAGAGTCTGACCAAGATCATCAACTACGGATTAAAGAACGGTTTGAAACTAGGTAAATCGCTTCCGTATTTATACGGTCCGGCGCTGATGCTCAAAGGAAAATTGAAATTTTATGCGGGCGACGCTAAAAAGGCGGAATCCATTTTTAAGGAAGCGGAATCCTTCTTATCAAACACTTTAAATCAATGGGAATACGCGACCGCCTTGTATGAAGCGGGAGTTCTCTTAAAGGATCAGGATCGGATTTCGACCGCGAAGGGAATTCTTCAGAGACTCGAAGCCAAAGCCGATCTCAAAAAGCTGGCGGAGAGTTTGGCGGAATAAGAATTCGAGCGGGTTCAAAGAAACTCGCTCGGATCTCGATCTCATCGCTTTTTTTATCTTGTATCCATCATGGCCGATTGCGGCGAAATTCCTACTTCGCTTTTTTCCCCGCGAAGAACGCGATCGCACCGATCACATACAATTCGTAGTCTTTGAAATTTTCCTGGAGAGCCGCTTCGAGATCCGGAAGAGTATCCTCCGTATTATGGAACACGCCTTTCCGGTTTAGATTTTTCATTCCTCTTCTGGATAAAAGATGTGTTTGTCCGAGATCGTGTAAACCGGTCGCACCAAAGATCACTCCGTCCGGTTTACGGATCTTTAAAAGATTTTTGAAAGCGGTGGAAGCCTTGGTTCGGATCGCTCCTGGAACGCAGTGAAATAAAAAGCTCATCCCGATCGAATCGAATTTTTCCTTCGTGTTGATCGGCTCGAGAATATTCGCGCGATATGCGTTGAACGTTCCGGCGAGATGGGAAAGTCTCCTTCTCGCTTCGATCAGGCTGTTTGCGTTTAAATCCATCACGGAGATGGTAGGTTTTTCGACCGGAAACTTCGCCTTCTGCAAAAGATATCCGGTGCCGACTCCGATATCCAAATGATTTCCGGTTAAATATCGATCGTAAAGATCGACCATGTTTTGCGGCGGACAGCGCCATAACCATCGGCTGATGATATGTAAAACGATCAGATCGTAGAATTTAAGAAAGCTCGTCGTGTAAACTTGTTGTCCCTCGATGACTTCTCGACTGTATTGATTTTCCGAAAGGCCGAGATCGGTATAGAGTTGATTCTGCTGCATTAGGAATCCTTTTTCTTAATGTTTCGTTCTCTCATTCGCTTCGTTAAGAAATGGTTTTTTACACGGAGAATTCTTCAAGTATATTCCTAAATTAAGATATTCTTGTATTTAGGAAATGGGAATTGCAATAAGTTTATGGATAGAATCGATGTGCCGGATTATAACCCGGCACAAATTGAAGCGACTGTGTGTTCCGCCACCGCAGAAATTGTCATTACCGGATGAAATCCGATCGAAGAAGGGATTACCGATCCGTCCGCGATAAAAAGATTCTTATAACCGAAGACTTCTCCCGTTTCGGAAACGACGCCCTTTTCAGGGGTTGCCGCAAGAATGCAACCTCCGAGAGAATGCACGGAAAGAATCCGGTTGAACAGCAAAAACGTCGCCAGCGGTCCGAATTGACCGCCGTACGCGTCGCCGACTTGCTGCATCGAAGCCGTCATGTCTTGGATGAGCTTGCGGTTCTCTTTGGAGTAATTCCACTTGATGTCTATGTTTTTACCGCAACGAACGATTTTGCCGTTCGCGTTGTCTCTTCCGATTGCGAAAAGATTGGTCATGTATTTCGGATCTCCCGCACCCGGTATACCCGGAGGAAGAGGTTTGGAAAGAAGTCCCTTTTTAAATATAAACGGAAGAATCCATTCCAGACTTTTCCAAAAAAGAGGACCGATCAGTCTCAAAAACCAATTCGGTTTATTGATTCCTAAGGAGGCCAGCACGGACATCACGGGTTGGTTGAACGTCGGGGCAGCCATCGTGAATTGAAATCCCTGCGGAAAATAATTGATCACGGTCGTTACGTCCGGTCCGTCCCAAGGTTTCAGATCCGTTTTGCTCGATTCGATTCCTCCGAGAAAATCCCCGTTTCCGGAATATCCTTTTCCGAGATGTTTGCTGATGTTCGGAAGAGTTTTGTATCTGTCTCGACTATTGAAAAGAATCCGATTGGTTCCCAAGGTTCCCGCTGAAAGAACGACTCGTTTCGCGTAAACGGAACGTTTCTCTCCTGTTTCCGTGTTTTCGTAATAAACGACGTAGCCGTTTTGTGGATCGGGCGCGATATGCGAAACCAAAGAATCCGTCTGAAACACCGCCCCGTTTTTTTGAGCGTCAGCAATATAATTAAAATCTAATGTATTCTTCGCGCCGTGATTGCATCCGAATTCGCACTCGGCGCAACGTTCGCAGACGGCTTGTCCCGGCCGGGAAGGTTTGAGCCAGCTTACCGCCTCGTCGGGATCGAAATAGGTGTGACGGTTCAGCTCCGCTGCGGCTCTGAACTTGTTGCGTTTCGGAAGATCCCATTCGGGCGGAACGGGTTTTACGTCGAGTTTGGAAGCGACCTTATCGTAATACGGGTCCAAAAATTTGCGATTGAATGGAGCGGGCCAACGGGGATCTTCGAAAACTTTTTGATCGGGGCGAATATGAATGTTCGCATAGATCAACGAACCTCCGCCCAAACCGGAAGCGGTCACAGTGCCGAGCCCGCTGAAAAAATTCAGTTCGTATAAACCCAGGGATTTTCTTTTTTTCGGATAACGCCAGAGAAGATTGTCCGTTTGACGCACGTCTCTCGGGAACGAACCGGGGGCGTATTTTTTCCCGCGTTCCAAAACCAGCACCTTCTGTCCTTTTTCCGAAAGTCTCAAAGCGCTGATGGAACCTCCGAAACCGGAGCCGATGACGATAGCGTCGTAATATGAATTGTTTTGTGGCATTCTTTTTTCCTAAACTATATTAGAATTTAATAATTTTCCGGATTCTTCAGTAACTGTTTAAGGACTGAAGAATCAGAGGATACACGTCTTTATGCGCGTTTTTACCGAACATACAATCGATATGACCGTAGTCCGGGATCACGTGACGTCTATACTGGTTCGGATTGAAACGATCGATCAGCGATTTGTAAGTTATCTCGGTGCTTTCCGGAAGATAACACTGATTTTCCGCTCCGTGGATGAACGTGATCGGGAGATTCAGACGGTCCAGATTCGGAACATACACGTCTTTGCCTTCCGCGTTTACCACCTTGTGTGCGCGGATCATTTTGGAAAGATGTTCGAACGCCTTGATGTTGGACACGCCGAACATTTCTCCCAAACCGTAGTGATAGGTTTCTTCATTCAAGTTTTCTAATTTATAGAGACTTCCGTATAGAAAGGTGATTCTTCTGCTGACCGGATTCACGTCGTGCGAAAAAAGCGACTGCGGTTGAAGAGCCAAAACGGAATTGAAGAATTTATCCAACCATCCGTCCTTGTCGCTCGTATAAGCGGTCATGTCTTCGACCCCGAGCGCGTCCAAAATCTCCGCGGTGTGAAGACCGACTTTGATATCCATGGAGGTGGGGACTTCCACGTTAGCCGAAATTTGAGAAAGAACGACGGAGCGAACTCCTTCCAGACCTGCGAGAAGCGCCATCGTAAAGGTCGTAGCGCCGAAACAATGCGCGACAACCTGGATCTTGTCGACCTTGGTAAGTTCGCGGACTTTATTCACGGCCGCAGGATAATCCTGAACCGCGATCACGTCTCCCGTATTCGGAAGAGGCGCTGAAGGAAGAGCGATCGACGTTCTGTAATCGAAGAGCCAAACGTCGTATTGGTTTTCAAAAAGATATTCCAAAAGATTGGTGTCGATCGTGTCGATGCTGAAGATCAAACTGGAAACGCCGAGACCCGGCGATAAAAGAACCGGACCTTTTTTTCCGCCTTTGTAGCGTAACAATCGGAGATCGGCTCCATCCGCAGCTTTGAAAAAATGAACTTCCGGCGCGGAAACACGCAAGGGTCGTCTGGTTCGGTGTCTTGCGTCTTTGTCCCAAGGAACGATCGAACTCGCAACTCCGCCGTAAACGTCGTACAATGCACCCGCAAAGAACGCACCGAACTTAGCCATTCCCTTTACGTCGTCGAGAATCGATTTCGAATGGATGACCTTCATCGTGGTCATTTGTTTTGCAAAGTCTTCGGGAAGAATGTGAAGAATTCCTTTTCCGAATACGGGAGAATTCTCCGTTTCGCCGTCATAGATCGTCGTAAAGAGCGTGCTCGTATCTCTCCAGATGTTCGCGAGCCCGTCGTTCTGAATCCACTTCGCTCCCACGAAAAGATATTTCTTACCTTCTTCCGTGTTGAGGATCATACGATAGACCATGTTTCTCGTTTCGATTCGATCCTCTCTCGAGACGAACAGAAGGAATTCACCGCCGGTAACGGTGATGATGTCTTTTGAAATTACGGGGGCGCGTACGGTGCCGAATAACGTGGCCTTGTGATCCGGATTATCGATCATTTCCTGGAGATTTTCGCTTCGGATCGTTAATAAGAATTCGATGGAGGAACCTTCGTCCTTGCCGATCTGATAACCGCGTTCCGTGTCCTCTTTCGATTGAGTGGAAAAGAATCCTCTCATACATTCCGTGAATTCGATTCCCAACGTAGTCTCGTCTGCGGTGTCCGAATGTTTCGGATAGGACGGAAGGCTGTAATTGATCCGAAGTCCTTTCCCTGCGACTAACTTTTCGCACGCTCTTTCGGAGATCGCGCAGATCGTCAGAAGCGGATTGACTCCCAAGGATCTTGGGATCACCGAACCGTCCATGACGTATAAACCTTCGTGTGTCGCTTTTCCGCTTTTGCCGGAATATACTTGGCAGTTTTCATTGACCACGGAAGAAGAAGCGTCTTCTCCCATCGGACAACCGCCGAGAGGATGAACGGAAATCAGATCCTGATCGGTTAATTTGTTCCATACCGGATTTTTAATATACGTTCCCTGGAGAGGAACGGTGGATTCCTTCAGGATCGTGCTGATCTTTTCGAAGATCGGTTTCTTGCCCACGTTCGGCCAGGAAATTCTCAAACGATCGTCCTTCAAAAACATGGTTCCGTCGTTTCCGTCGTGTGCCATAACGAGATAGGTTTGCGTGTTGCGGACCGCGCCCCGATACGGACCCAAAATGATACTTAAGAATATTCTAATTTTCTCAACAATCCACTGGATGATTCCTTTTTTCGTCTTGACTCCCGTGAGTTTGGAGCTGAGTGCGAAGGCCGCGGGTAATTGAGCGCGGATCGCACCGGGAATCGAACCCTCTTCGATGATCATTCCTTCGTTCAACGGAGCGCCGATGCGCGTGTCGATCACGCCGGTGATACAAGGACCGACATCGGCGTTTCCGTTCGTTTTTTTGCTTCCAAAGCCGATTCCGTTGATCTTTGTGTTTCCGTTGTAAGAAAAGCCGAGCATGTCCCCGTTGCCGCTAAAACGAACTCCGACCGCGTCCGAAAGGTTCAGTCCCTTCTCTTTGGAACGGAGAAGAATTTCGGTCGAGCCTAAGGAACCCGCCGCAAGAATCACGTTGTTCGCACGGATGAATAATTCGTCTTTGCTGAATTTTTCGCGATCCATTCCCAGCGGAATAAAATGAACCAGCCAATAGCCGTCCTTCTTTTCGATATAACTCACTTTGACTTCGGTGAAAATCTGCGCTCCGAAGTTGACGGCGTCGGGAAGATAATTCATCAGCGTCGTGTTTTTGGAGGAAACGTTGCAGCCGGTAACGCAATCCCCGCAGTTAGTGCAGGCGTCCTGCATCACTCCGACGTGATTCAATTTGGATTCGAACGTGACGTTGATCGGAGTCGGATAGAATTTCTTTTTGATATAATCCGCCGAACTTTTGAGGGCTTTATGTTTTGCTAATGTTTGATATTTTGCGGGAAGAATATTCGGTCTTAACATCTCTTCCGCGCGGGAATAATACGGATCCATTCCGTGTTTGCCCGCTTCCTCCCGAATGGAGGCCGGCCAAGCGGGATCTTGGAAAACTTCGGGTACGGCTCTGAGACTTACGTTCGCATTGATAAGCGAAGTTCCACCCAAACCGCAGCCGACCAAAACATTGATGTCCTTGTTGATGTGAAAATCGTAAAGACCGCTTTGGGAACCGATATGTTTGTCTTCGTAGTTCGCTTGAACTTCCGCGATGGCGGGGATTTCCCGATTCGGAAATTCTCCCGGCCGGATTTCCTTGCCTCTTTCTAAAAGACAGACTTCGATTCCCGCGCGCGAAAGGCGGGATGCGGCGATTCCACCGCCGTAGCCGGAACCGATAACGACCGTTTCATATTGACTTTTGATTTTTTCTATGCGTTGGGAAATTTTTTTAATCAATGTTTTTGCCTGGGTTAAATTGGCAAAATATTTCCAAAAAAGGAAAATATTGCAAGAAGAATCGAAGGGGAAGGATTTGAATTCTGTGAAATAATCCGATCGTTCTTTGATTGACGAAAGATCGAAACTCCCTCACGCTGTGTTCAAGTCGCATATGATTGTTTGATTCCATTCTGAAATTCTGAACGTTCCGAATCCCTCCGAGGGGAAGGGGCGTTATGTATCTTTACTCCAATAAATCAGAAGGAATCACATGTCACAATCAAACTCAATCCTTGCATCCTATGGATGGGACCCGGAATTTTTTCTTTCGGAAGTCCCTTTGTTCGACGATTTAAGACCGGGCCGAGTGCTATCCGTCTACGGAGAATATTCAAAAATTCTAACGGACTCGGGTGAACGTAGGGGAATTCCCTCGGGCGCGTTATCCGTTTCCGGAGAATTTTTAGTGGCCGGAGACTGGACGCTCGTGCGCGAAATCGACGGAGAAGATCTCTGTATCGTAGAGCAAATTCTCCCTCGAAAAACGTTTTTACGGAGAAGCAATCCGGGAAAACGAAATCAATCGCAGGCCATCGCATCGAATATCGATCTTCTTCTCGTGATCATGGGCATGGACAACGATTACAGCCCGCGAAGAATCGAACGTTATTTGTTCTTGGCAAAGGCCAGTCGCGCGGAAGTCGCGATCGTTTTAAACAAGCAAGATCTTTGTGAAAATCCTAACGAACGATTCGAAGAGATCAAATCGATCGCGGGAGAAATTCCGGTCGAGATGATTTCCGCTTTGGACGGTTCGCAGATCGGCAAGATCGCTTCGTTTATCAAACCTGGAAATACGATCGCGTTTTTGGGTTCTTCCGGCGCCGGAAAATCCACAATCATCAATTCTTTGTTAGGCGAAGAAGTGCAGAAGACGAACGAAGTAAAAGCTTCGGACGGAACCGGAAGGCATACTACCACACATCGGGAACTTTTCCTTCTCTCGGAAGGCGGAGTTCTGATGGACAATCCCGGAATCCGGGAAGTCGGTCTTTTTGCGGGAGGCGACGAGGACGAACTCGAATCTATTTTTCCGGAGATCGCGATCGCCTCGGAAGAATGTCGTTTTAACGATTGTTCTCATAACGGCGAACCGGGTTGCGGAGTCGCGGCCGCTTTGGAAGACGGAAGAATCAGCGAAGAACGGTTCGCTTCTTATTTGAAATTGAACAGAGAATTACGAGCCTATAAAGTGATGACCGATCCCGAGGAAGCGAGAAAGAAGAAGCAGGTGGACAAACAGATGTCCAAAGCTCTGCAAAAGCGACTCAAGGATAAGGGAAGAATCTAAACGATGCGATTTTCTTCGGGGTTACGGAGGTTAAAAGCGTTCCGAATCGCGGAAAAAAAACTTTTTTCCGCAAAAAACCCCGGAGAAGATCGTTTTTTAAGAACTGCGACGGAAATCCGAGGGACTTTAAATCGTATGAAAGACAAATCCTACATTCAACTTTTGGAACACGCGAAATCCGGCGATGCACAGGCTTGGACCCTTCTGCAAAAACGGTTCTCGCGTTTTGCGCTACGACATGCGAATCGGATTCTTCGAGACGAGGATCTTTCCCAGGATGTCGTGCAGGAAACCTTTTGGGACTTATATGTAAATTGCGGAAAGATCCGCACGCCGGAAGCGTTTCCGAGCCTGCTCAAACGGGCGATCGTCAAACACAGCGATCGGATTCTCCGTAAAAAAGAAAACCAACGGCTTGTTTTCGAAGATCCGAGACAAATCGATCAGACCGCGGGCAAAATCCATTCCGACTTTTTCGAAAAGGAACGTTCGGAAACGATCCTTAAAAACATCGATCGATTGAAACCCGAGGATCGAACCCTGATCGAGCTTCATTATTATCGAAATTTTACGTTAGACGAAATATCGAAGTCTCAGGGGAAAACCCTTTCGTTTATCAAAAAACGTCATTTGAAACTCAAAAATATCCTGAGAGACGGCATCGGCGAAGCGTACAGACCCGAGGCTTGTTTCAGAATGTTTTTGGCGGCTTAGGAGAAAATCTTGGAAACGACATTACTTCCTCCTTCTTCGCAAATCGAATCCGTTTATCTCGAACAAAGAAAGGTTTTTCTTTGGGGAGAAGTGAACGATAATTCCGCTCGTTACTTGATCGATCGTTTTTTGTATCTGGAAGCGGTCGATCCCACGAGACCGATTTCTCTTTACATCCATTCTCCCGGAGGGTCGACGTACGCGGGTTTGGCGATTCTCGACGTGATGAATTCGGTAAGTCCTCCGGTTTATACGACTTGTTTGGGAATGGCGATGTCTTTCGGCGCGGTTTTGCTTTTATCGGGCGATCGCGGAAATCGTTCGGCGTATCCGCACAGTAAGATTTTGATCCATCAACCGCACGTAATGGGAGAATTCAAAGGCCCCGCGGAAGACATACGAATTTTCGCCGAGTCCGTAAAACGGGAAAAGGACTTATTAAACGAAATCATGGCAAAAGCCACGGGACAGCCGTTGGATCGTATCATCCAAGATACGGATCGGGATTCCTGGTTTTCATCGAAGGAGGCTTTGGAATACGGAATGATCGATAAGATCATTCTGAAATAGTTGCCGGAATCGCGGAAAAAAGCTCGTCTTATCATTCTATCGGTCCTAAATATGCGGGACCGGTAAAAACATTTTTACCCTAAAAACGGATGTCGCAAACTATAACCAAATCCACGAGTCATCCGTCCTTATGATTCGATTCTTGATAACGGTTCTTTTTTCCTTTGGTCTCGCATTTCCCGTGTTTGGCGAAGGCGCGCTTCCGGATTCAGGAAATATTTCACAGCTTCAGAAAAGCGGATCGTTCCGTTCTTTTGTTCATTATTTCAGCGACGTGGACGGAACGGATCGGAAGGAAAGAATTTTTTCCGGTGATTCTTCCATTGCGTTTCAGCACATTCCTTCCGAATCCTTTTCTCTCGGTTTTACTAAAGCGACGGCTTGGTTTTATATTCCTCTTAAAAACGATACGGCGCGCGACTACTACGGAAAGTTCGAAGTTTACAATCCGTTTTTGGAGGAAGTGGACATTCACTATCGATACGCTCACGAAGGAAAAATCCACGACATCCGCGCCGGTTCCACGCGCTTCTATGAGGAGAATTTTCCCACGCTGGATTTCTATCTTCGTCCGGGAGAGGAAGTCCAAATCGTTTGCAGGATCAAAAGCGGAACCCCTCTTCGTTTTCCTTTCGTGTTGGAATCGGAAAACAAATACGGATTCACGAAACAATTCCGTTCGATCATCGTAGGTTTGACTCTCGGATTCGGAATCGCGATGAGTCTTTACAATCTTTCCCTCTATTTCTTTTTTCGGGCGAGATCCTATTTGTATTACTTTATTATGATTTCCTTCTTTACGGTTTATTTGACCGCTTGGGACGGATTGACTTTGCCGTTGTTTAAACCGGGATACGGGACGTATTATCTTCCTATGACCCTGATTCTGGTTTACGCGTCGGCTTTGTTTTTGTTCTTATTCTCCCTTGAATTCTTATATCCGGAAAAAAAGGACAAACGGGCGGAAATCACGACTTGGATTTACGTAACGTGTAATATTCTGCTGTTTCCGGCTTCGATCCTTTTTACGAATCAGCTCAATCAGTTTTCGTATTATTGGATTTTGATCAATAATCTCATCATCGTTTACTTCTGCGTTGTGAGGATTCAGGACGGTTTTAAAACCGCGAAGATTCTTCTTTTGATCCACATGATCTTTCCGACGGCCGGTATCGTCACGAACCTCAGCGCCTCGGGTGTGATCTCGATGAATTATCTTTCGCTTCATATTCTTAAATTGGCGTTTATCGCGCAGTCGATTCTGTTTTCGATCATGCTCGTTCAGAGAATCAAGGAATTGGAATTCAGACTCAAGGACGGATTACAATCCGAGATTCATAAGAACATCGTACTTTTAAAAAAGGAAATCCAGCAAAGAAGAGAAACGGAATGGGAATTGATTCAAGCGAAGGAGATCGCGGAAAAAGCTTCCAAAGTTAAGAGCAGCTTTCTCGCGAACATGAGTCACGAAATCAGAACGCCTATGAACGGGGTTTTGGGAATGGTTCAGCTTTTGGGAACGACGAGACTCAACGAAGAACAGAAGGAATACGTGAAGATTCTTTCCGGTTCGGCGAAATCGCTTCTTCAGATCATCAATGATATTCTCGATTTTTCAAGAATCGAGGCCGGAAAAATTTCGCTCGATAAGGAAGTTTTTTCGATCCGTTCGGTCTTGGATGAAATCCACGATCTTTTATATCCTCTTGCAAAACGAAAACAGATCGGTTTTCATCTGGAAGGAAAATTTGAAATTCCGGAATACGTTTCGGGCGATCAATTGAGGCTGCGTCAGATTCTTTGGAACTTGACCGGAAACGGAATCAAGTTTACCAATCACGGAGAGGTTGTTCTTAAAGTTTCTCAGAAAAAAATTTCCGATTCGAAAGTGGCGATCGAATTCGTCGTTTCGGATACGGGTATCGGAATTCCTCAGGAAAAACAAAAACAGGTATTTGATGCGTTCTCGCAAAGCGACACTTCCACGGTGAGAAAGTTCGGCGGCTCCGGTTTGGGTCTGAGTATCACGAAACAATTGGTGGAGCTGCAAGGCGGGGTTCTCGGTTTGGAAAGTAAGGAAGGAAAGGGCTCCAAATTTTTCTTTTCGATCGAATATGATATTCCTTCCGAATCCGAAATCGAAAAAATTCTCGGGCCGGACACTACGCGCGATCTTGAAAACGTTTATGCGGAAACGATCCCGAAAAAGATCCGTATTCTCGTCGCGGAAGACAACGAGACCAATTGTCTTTTGATCGAAAGGGCTCTCAAAAAATTAGGTTACGATCCGGCCGTCGTTCATAACGGCAGGGAAGTGATCGAAAGAATGCAGTTGGAAGTATTTGATATAATTCTAATGGACATTCACATGCCCGAAGTCGACGGCATCGAAGCGACGAGATGGATTCGTTCCCGAAAGGAGAACGCGGATCTTCCGATCATCATCGCTCTTACCGCCGACGCGATCGAAAGTAGTAAGGAAAAATACGTTTCCAAAGGAATGAACGACTGTTTGGTTAAACCTCTCGATCTTGTGGGATTGAAAACTACGTTGGACTTTTGGGTGGAACAGGTGGAAGAATCTCACTGGAGATTGTAAACGATCTTCGCGTTCGCTCGGAACATACTTTTAAAATCGTTGAACGCGATTCCGTATCTTTTTAACGCCGGAAGAACGTAAAACGCGGTCCATTGTCTGAGATAAAACGGTTGATTGACTACGAAGTGATGGATTCCGTGGGTCGCGCCGAAATTAAAACAGAAAAGATGAAACGGAAAAACGATCCAGGAATTCAACACCTGGGTTTGATTGTATACGTTCGGAATATTTCCGTAGTAGTGCATGTTCGAGGAAACGATCTGAATCGATGTTTGCCGAATCCAATTCGGAATCAGAAAAACGACTGCCGCCGCATTCAAAAATATTCTTGTCGATTCGATAAACGCGGGTTCCGTGAACGGGTTTTGAAAAAATAGATTCAAAAAATGGAATGTATTTAACAAGAGAAAGGAATACCAAAGCAGAAAAAAGATTTCCCGATACGGTCCGACGATTCTGGGGGTTTTGATTTTTCTGAGCTGCGAATATGCGTCTTTGGCGACTTTTCTTCCCTGGAGAATCAGCGCAAAATTTCCGTCGATCATAGTTAGAATTCTTCGCAAACCGAAAGGCATTCCGTTGCCGATCATTCTCTCTTCGACGTCCTCTTTATTGCCGGAAAGTTTATGATGGAGAAGATGAATTTCTCTGCGAAACCAGGGATTGACCGTGTTCGCGCGAAACAGCCAAACGATCCAAAACATAAAATTCTGTATCTTTGCGTTTCCTTTGTAGTATAGATTATGGATGAGGTCGTGTTCGATCTCGTGTAAAAAAGAAGCAAGAATCGCATTGCTTACGATACAAATCCAAAACGGAATTCGATCGGATAGATAAAGAACTGCAAAGAGAATCATCCCGGCAGCGGACAAAAGCGTAATTCCCAAACCGATCCGATCCTGATATAACGATAAGAAAGGATGTTTTTTTTGAATCCGATCGTTCCGAAACCGAATCCATTGGATGATCTTCCGCGTTTTTTCCTTTTCGGAAAAACGTTCGTAAGGTTTGTTACGGGTTTCCATTCGAGAATTCCCGGCGTTTCCGCCTAACTCGAAATTCTAACCTAAAATCGAGGAATCGGAATCTTTTTTTAATCCGAAGTCGAATAATCGAAACCCGATTTTACCGCTTTTTCTGAATGCGCTCCATTCCATTCCTGCAGGTCGATCGTTCCTCCGGAAAGAGTCGCGACGATTTCCAAACCGGAAAAAACCCTTTGAAAAATTCCGTACCGAAACCGATCCAAAGCTACGAATTCCGAATTTACGGATGCGTATAACACATGTTCATCGATAAGTCGGCGGAACAATCGCACTCCGGTTAAAGAACGGATTCCCGTGTTTTCCAACATTCCTAAGGCTTTCTCCAAGGATGCGGATTCTCCGTTGGGAATCGGAGCGTTTTTGAGAAAGTTTAAAATCCGCGTTACGATAAAAAGAGAATAGAGATCTTCCCTTTCAAAATGTTCGGAAGGAATCGCCATCGAAGTCAGCCTTGAAAGAAAAATATCGGATTCGTTTCTTTCCGGGAAACCGGAAGCGATCGGAGAATTCGGCGTAAGATAAAAAAGCGAGGCTCCCATCAAGACCGGTTGAGCCGCGTTGAATTGAAGCGTCTGAATCATAGAATCCAGACTTTCCATCGGAAGACCGAGAATTTGATACGAAGTGATTTGAAATCCTAAGTCGAAACCTTCCCGTACGATTTGAAGATATTTTTCGATCGTATGCGGTCGTTTGGTGGTTTCCCGTACGAGTTTATCCGAACTGACCAAGGCAAGATTGAGATTCGTAAATCCGGCTTCTTTCATCAAATGAAGCAGTTCGCTGTCCAAGCTGATGTAGGAAATTCCGTTCATCGCCACGAACTGAACGTCTTTTTGCGGAAAGGCCGCGATCAATTCTTCGCAGAGCTGTTTCATCTCGGGCCGAAAGAACGTAAGATTGTCGTCTTCAAAATCGAAAACACGATAACCCAGTTCGTAAGAATCCTTGATTTCGTTTAACACGTTCTCTACGGTGTTTCTTCTATACTTGGTTCCGAAGGTTGTGTGGACCGAACAAAAACTGCATCTGTGCGGACAACTTCTCGAAGTGATGATAAAACGCATCGGCTTTCCTTCGAAAAGATAGTGTTCTTTTTTTAAGGAGGAAAGATCCGGTGGTGGCAACTCGCGGATCGGATAATTTTCTCCGATCGGATTCAGTCGGAGTTCTCCGTTTTCTTTCCAACCGAGAGAGTCAACGAGCGCATAACGTTTGTTCGTCCGAAATTCGTTCAAAAAATCGCAGAGAGGTTTTTCTCCTTCACCTCGAACGATGAAATCAACGTTCTTGTGAGAAAGCATCAGTTCGGGACAAGCGGAAACGTGCGAGCCGCCCATCAAAATGGGAACGTCCAAAACTTGTTTTACCGCATCCGCCGTCTTTAAGGCTTCCCGATAATACGGAGAAAAAAGCGAGGAGATTCCCACTATATCGGGTCGTATCGATTTCACTTCCTCCGCGATGTCTTCGTACGAGGCTCCGAAATGAAAGTATTCGAAAAACGTGGAGAACGGACTTTTATCAGGAACCGGATAATATTCCTTTAAGTATTTGAGTTCGGGTGGAATCGGAACCGTTCTTCTTCCCGCGAGTTTGTTGCCGAGACTTTTGTGAAAATCGCGGAGAATCACTTCTACGTCCGGTAAAAATTTTTGAATCGCTCCTTTCAAATAACAAAGACCGATCGGTTGCAATCGTATATCGGTATCGTAAAAATCTTCTACGGGCGGTTGAATGAGAAGGAGCCGCATGTCGTCATGGAAACGGAGAGAATGGAAAGATCAAGTCTCTTCGTTCTTGAATACAAAGTGAGAATCGGATTTTAACCGTTGACTAAAGCGTGTTTTCGGGTTATACTTCGCGGCACATAAGAGGAGAAGCGAAAATGCCCTATAAACCCACTCAACCGAGTATGGATCTGAGTAAATTGCTGGTTCGACTCGCGAAAGATACTTCGGTTGGAACCTTGGAAGGTGTGCGTTCTATTTTGACCGAATCTTTCGACTGGTCTTCGAAACAATTATCCAAACTTTCGGACGCTCCTCTGATTCAAAACACGAATTTCGCGGAATTCCTTTCCAAATCGGGAGAATCGCTGAAGAACGCCGGCGAAAAAACGGACCAAGGTCTGACTCAGGCTTTGACTTCCACAGCCAAGGCGATGCACCAAGCGTTAGACGCGCTTGATGCGGCCGACGTCGTTGTTAAGCGAACTCTTTTTGAGAACATTCCAGTATCCAGCATCGTGGGAGAATCTTTCGCAGGACTTGTTACCACTTCCCACATTCAAGCGTCCTTTCGTTTGACCGGAAAGGACGCGGGAGTCGCGGAAGTGTTGGGGGATTGGAAGAATTCCAAACTTCCGAAGTTGATCCTTTGTATTCCGGGACTTTTTTGCGACGAAGGACTTTGGAACGCTAAGGGCGAAGTTCCGGTTTCAGATACGATGAAGGAATGCGGTTATTATCCGATCTATCTTCGTTTTAATCCGGGCGTCCATCTATCGACAAACGCAAAATACATGCTGGAACTTGTGGAGAATCTTCTGGGTTCTCCCGAACTTAAAAATCATACGTTAGACGTCATTGCTTACAGTCAGGGCGGTCTGATTTTAAGGAGCGCTCTGTATCAAGCCGAACGGGAGAATTCTTCCTTTCCTAAAAAGATTCGTCACGCTTTGATCATCAATTCCCCGGACGGAGGATCGTATATCGAAAAGATCGGTTTTTGGCTCGGTCTCGGCGCGGAATCGTTGCCGATTTTACCCGTGAGCATCATCGGATTTATCGGAAATCAGAGAAGCGACGCGATCAAGGATCTTTCACACGGAATTATACGGGAAGAGGATTGGATCAAAAACGATCAAATCAAACGATACGTCAACGATTCGTATTTCGGGGAATTGGACGACGTGAATGCGACTCAGATCTATAGTCTTGTAACCGAAGAGGAATCCAAATGGTCTTCTTGGATCGGAGACGGGATCGTGGAAAAACCGAGTTTGACTTTGTTAAGCGACAAAGTGTATCGGAAGAAATCGAACCCTGAATCGAGGGTTTATCGTCTTTTGGAGACTTCTCATTATCAGGTGATGACTCATCCGGAGACGAGAAACATTCTTCGGAAAGTTTTGACCGAACGATTTTGATAGGATTGCAAGTTTTATTTTTGTCGATGGTTTGTCGGAACAATTAAAGAATTCCGATTGTCAAAACGAACCGATTTAGAAATTCCTCGACGTCCGTTTCGAATTTTACGCTCGACTTTCTATTAAAGACGCGGCCTCATTCGAGACCGCCACCTTAACGGTTCGGGTTCGTGTTGCCGGTTGAATTCGAACGCTTATGAAAACGGTTGATCGATCAGGATCGGTTTTCGTAAGATCGCTCTCAAAAGCAGATAACTGAGTAACCCTAAAGGACCGAATAGGAATGTCGCGATCTGACAAGGGATCACGAGCCAACGCGAAATTCCCAGCTTCTCCGCGTTTGCGCTTTCCCAGCTTCCCACAAAAAGGTCGAATGCAAGATAGTGAATCCATCCTGCCGCTAAAACGGCCTGATTCCGGAAAAGAAGAGAAACTCCCTCCAACGAGTCGAACCCTCCTTGTGTTTTACCGAAACTGAATATAAGTAAAGCCGTATATACTCCTCCGAAAAGGAGCGTTCCCAAAAGACCCGTGGTAACGAGCCTTGTGTATTTCCATTGCGGAATCGCGATCAAAAGAATCCAACCCGCTAATGCGACATTGTTTGCGATTTTAAAGAGAAGGGAAAGGTCCATGTTAAACTCCGTTGATTTCCGTTTTTAACGTTTTTTTGAAAAGAAAAGGAACCAGCAGGCTTCCGAACATTCCGAGCCCGCAGATTAAAAATCCGATTTGAATTCCTGTCGAAGGACGAAGCAGCGCTTCTCCGTTCAATGCTTGTATCGTCAGAACTACGGTCAAACCCGCAAAAAAGATCGAAAAGTTTCTGACCGCAGGAACGGAAATCGCATGCGAAACTTTGAAACTTCCGAATAGGAGAGCGATCATCGGAATCAACTGCATCGCATGAATGCCGAGAAAGTGCGGGATTCTCATATCGCCGGCGATCGTACTCCAACCGACTAAAGGAAGACCGGGGCCTCCTTCCGGAGCGCCGAACGTATGCCCTCCGTTTGCTTCCAAAATTCCCGCCTTCATCTGTTCGATTTGTTCGGGTCTCGGAATCGTCATAAAAAAACCGAGAATCATTCCCAAAGCGGCGATTCCCATTCCCCAGCGCAGAGATTCCATAAGAGTCTTATTTTCCAATTTTTGACGCAATAGAAAGATCGCCAAAACAACATGAAAAAACCATAATGTACCGATCGCCGTTCCCATCAGACTGAAGATGAAACCGTTTAAGGGAGTCGTAATATTAAAATGACTCGGAATTCCTCGATAAGCCTGAAACACAATCGAGACGGTTTCCACTGCGAGCATCACGGTGACGATCCAGGAAATGCCGCGGATCGTTTTTTCCCGGCCTTCGACGAATTGAAGAATCCAGACCAACGTAAACGAATACGTTCCGATCGAAAGGGAGAACTTGATCGGTTTGAGCCAAACGGGAGCGTTTGTTACGGTTCTTTCATCGAGAAAAAGCGCCGGAATCAGAATCAAAAGACTGACTGCGTTTACGAACCCGTTCCAAAATAGAGGCGGATTGAGTTTGGAAAAGGGAAGGATCCTATTTAGAATTCTCATAAATTCCTCCGAAAAAGGGTCTTGACCCTTTTGGATAGTATGTTACTACTGTAAACATAAATGTTGGCTATGTCAACATAAAAAAGTAGTCACCGACAACATATTATGGAAAAAAAAGGCGCATCCAAAAAGAAATCTTCTAAAAAACAAACCCCCGAGCCGTATCATCATGGCGATCTCAAAAAGGCGATTATCCAAAGATCCGAAGAAATTTTAGAACAAAAAGGGGTGGAAGGATTGAGTTTGCGGGACATCGCCGCGGATCTCGGAGTCAGCCATGCCGCGCCGTATCGTCACTTTCCCAGAAAGGCCGATCTCCTTTTTACTCTTGCTACGCGCGGTTTTATGGATCTCGCGGAAGAAATGCGTCTCGCTTGGGAAAGCAGCGATGATCCGGTGGAAAGACTCCGTTCGTCCGGGACACGTTATGTGTCTTTGGCGCTAAAACATCCTCGAAGAACCGAATTGATGTTCGGCGGAGCGCTTGCCTGCGAAGAGGGCGCGCCCGAAGAGTTGGAAACGATCGGAAGGGACGCATTTATGGGCTTGTTTCGAATTTTAGAAGACGGTCAAAAAAGAGGTATCTTCAAAGAGGAAGATCCGTACGATCTTTCTTTTACGCTCTGGAGTCTCGTTCACGGCTTTGCGGTTCTCGTCAACGGAAGACAAATTCCTCCGGCGATCTTAGAGGAAAGAACTTTGGAAAAAATCTTGAACTCGACTTTGAACTCCATTCTTACCGGTGTAACCAAGGAGTAAACGAATGAAACTCATCCGAAAGAAAAAGATCTTGGTCGGAATTCCGATCCTGCTTTTCCTTCTGATTTTGGCGATCAAACCCGGTGATAACGGAAAACCGTATTCTCCCTATTTCCAAAACCTCAACGAAGAATTGAAAGAGAACGGTCCTGGCAAACCCATCGTACTTTTGGACTTGGATCGTTTGGACGAGAATCTCGAGGTTCTTAAGGAAAAACTAAAGTCCCCTTTGCGATATCGCATTGTCGTAAAGTCGCTTCCCTCCTTGGATCTTTTACGATATATCGTACGTGCCACGGGAAGCGATCGTTTGATGGTGTTCCATTCGGGAGACGTAGCGATGCTTTTGTCGGACGGAGAATTCAGAAAGTTTAATATTCTTTTGGGAAAACCCATGCCGATCAACGCGGTTGCGGACGTTTATTCCAAGACGGACGCGAAATACTTTCAAAACGTCCGGTGGGGACTAACATTCCGTTTTTGGAATCGATTTCGTTTTTGTTTTCGTTATGGGATCCGAATCAACAACTGACATACTTTACGTACGGCGGCGCGTTTTCCGCAAAGAAAGAATCTCAGTCCGGGCTTCAGGACAATTCGCTTTATGGAGCGAGCACCAATCAGGGAATTCTCAACGGCTCGTTGAAAACTTCCTTGTTTCCGAACGATTTCGTATTTTACAGACCGACTCAAAGCGAGAAGGTGATGGCCGAACTGGGAGAGGTTCATTTGATACGGAAGGGTAAACTTTCCGGTAAATGGAAAACCTTTGTAAACTAATTCGAAGCGATTGGATTCGTTTTTAAACTTGTAGAGTCTTCAATCCGTAAAAAATAGGTTTATTAGGAAAATTGAAAATGAATATCAGAGAAGCCTCCCTACAAGACCTACCCGAACTCGCGGAATTGTTCGACGAATATCGTCAGTTTTATCGGAAAGAATCGGATCTCGCCGGTGCGACAAATTTCATCGAAGAAAGAATCCGCAATCAAGAATCCAAAATCTACGTTTATATGGAAGGCGATCAATACTGCGGATTTACTCAGTTGTATCCGATTTTCACTTCCTTGTCCATGAAGCGCGCTTGGATTTTAAACGATCTTTTCGTTCGGCCCGAATATAGAAAGAAGGGCGGAGCAAGGGCGCTCATCGAACAAAGCGCGGTCCTCGCGAGAGGAACGAACGCGAAATATCTTCAGCTTTCCACCGCGTTCGACAATCACAAGGCGCAAAAATTATACGAGTCGATCGGATTCGTGAAAGACGAAACCTTCTTTCATTATTCCTGGGACGTTTGATCTTTGCGATACGGCGTAGCTGATGTCCGAAGTTGAATATTCAAAAATCGGAATCGTTCAAAAACCTTGTCGGCGCTGCGGCAAGGTTTTCGGATGCGGGGCCGCAGCGAACTTCTGCGAGTGTTTTTCCGTGAAACTTTCACCGGAAGTCAGCGCGCGACTCAAAAAAGAATACGACGATTGTCTTTGTGTCGCCTGTCTCGAAGAACTCAATCGAAGGACTTGAAGTTCTTTTCGGGCGTGCCTCTCGCTAAAATATTCAAAAAAACGAATATAGTTTCGTGATCGGCTTCGAGTCGCGTGCCTTCAGGCTCGCGGAGCCCCGCTCGTCGTCTGCGACGACGCTTCGCGCCTTGCGGCCCGCTCACGCGGAACCTTCCGGCGGTTTTAAATCCAACGGTAAATAAACGCGGAAGACCGTTTGTCCGGGTCGGCTAAACCATTCGATTCTTCCTTCGTTTTTAAGTAGAAGTTTACGGACAAGATCCAAACCTAAACCGCTTCCTTCTCCCACATCCTTGGTGGTGAAGAACGGATCGAAAATTTTCTCTCCGATCTCCGGCGGAATTCCGGGGCCGTCGTCTTCGATTTCCACGACCGCTTCTCCGTTTTGCTGATACAAACGGACGGTAAGTTTTCCTTTGAATTGCATCGCCTGCAAGGCGTTAAAGATCAAATGCGTCCAGATCTGAACGATTTCTTCCCGAACACAATGAACCGGAGGAACTTCTTCGATGGAGCGGACCAAATTCACTCCGCGTCGAATGTAATGCTGATATACGGTAAACACGGTTTCGAGAGTTTCTTCGATATGAACGTTTTTCGTAGAACTTTCGTTGCCCGTTTCCGAATAATTTCTCAGCTCGAATAAAATCTTGGAAGCTCTATCCACCGAAACTCGGATCGTATCCGAATTTCGGAAATAGATTTCCTCCAGATAAATGTATTCCAAAAGCGTTTCGCGATTGGACATTTGAAAAAAAGGTTTATACGTTTCGGGAATGCTTTCGATTCCCATATCGGCAATGGTGTCGGCTAACGTTTCGTGATTGGGAATATTCCATTTTTTTAGAGTGTCGCTGATATTCTTTCTTCTTTTTCTCACCTCCAAACCGGCGATTCCGGAGTCGCCCTTTCTGCAAGTGTCGATAAATTCGATATAGAGTTGTCTTTCTTCGGGAGAAGCTAGAGATAAGATCGAATGAACCTTGGGCAACATCGAGCGCATTTTCGGAACGGATGCAAGAAGAGTTTGATTGGAAGCCTTGATTGCTCCGAGTGGGTTGTTGAGTTCGTGACTGATTCCGGCGGAGAGTTGTCCGAGAGTCGCCATTCGCACCGAGTGAAGAAGCTGATTCTGCGCCTTTCGCAAATTTTCAAGAGCTTCTTCGAGATGTTTTTTCTGCGCTTCGATGAGTTCGTTTCTTTTACGGATTTCCTCGCTTTCTCTCAGCGCGGCCTGCGTTACGATCCGTTCCTCGAGATACATGGAAAGATCTTCCCTCATTTTATCCATCGCGGTCAGCAGTTCGCCGATTTCGTCCTCTCTCGGATAATGCGCTCTCGCGGAAAGATTTCCCTTTGCGATCTGTTCGGAATATGCGATGGCTTTGGATAATCCTTTGAGAACGTATCGATCGAAGGAGAATCGAAGCGTTACCAGAATCAATCCGAGAACCGCAAACGTGGAAATCATCGAGATCGCCCAAATATAAATTAGATCTCCCGAATATAATGAATCCGGAATGGAAACTCTTACGGCCCACGGACGCGGGGAATCTCCCAAAAGAACGGGATAATAATAGTGCGTGAAACCTTCTTTGGCTTCGATAAAAGGTTGTCCGGAAGCGATTCCGTCCGTGATTCTTTTCCGTTCGTTTTCATCCTCGATCAGGTTGCCCACCGTCTCAGGATTTTTTCCGTTTGCGGCAAACGAACCGTCCGGCGATAAAAAAGCGAGATAACCTTGGTTGCGGAAAGGACGGATCGATCCGATTTTAGTCTGCATTCTTTCGATCGTTACGTCCATTCCGACCACACCCGCGAATTTCGAATCGCGGAATACGGGCGCTACGATGGAAACCATGAGGATCGATTTTCCGGATACGAGGTAACTCGTCGGTTCGGTGAGAAATTCTTTTTGTGTCTGTCTCGGTACCGAATAATAGAGTCCTTTCGGTCCGGGATCTTCGTAGTTTACGCAATTCTCATATACGAGTTTGTTTTCGTCGAGGGCACGGTTGATATAAGGAACGAATCTTCCCGAAGAGTCGTGTCCTTTCGC